>NZ_LFHY01000018.1:0-145519 GCF_001660175.1 Escherichia sp. B1147 | reverse complement strand
TTTTCGCATGTTGCACAGCCTGGCGGGGATGAGAAGCCCGGACCCGGGTTCGACAACTGGCGGCAGCCAGTTGGACAGACCGCGAACGCAGTGAACGGGCTGCCCGCAGGGCGAGCGAAGCGAGTCAATCCCCGCCTCACCGCCATATTTTAAGAAGAGCTCGTACGAAAGTACGGGCTTTTTTTTCGCATGTTGCACAGCCTGGCGGGGATGAGAAGCCCGGACCCGGGTTCGACAACTGGCGGCAGCCAGTTGGACAGACCGCGAACGCAGTGAACGGGCTGCCCGCAGGGCGAGCGAAGCGAGTCAATCCCCGCCTCACCGCCATATTTTAAGAAGAGCTCGTACGTAAGTACGGGCTTTTTAAGTATTGAACGCCTTAAATAAAAAACACGTACTTCCTCTTCGAAAGTACGTGAAAATCAGTGGCTGATCACCATACCCATTAGTCGTAAGATACGGCAAATATCGCTTTGCTTTGGACTTCTCCAGGCTGTAGTGCTTCCTCCTTCACGCGGACATATTTCGCGGTAATCGGGAAAGTGTACTGATTCTCAATGGCCGCCATTTTAGTTAGTTTGTTCATTAGAGTATCGCCTAACTTTAACGGTGTCGTTGCGTTACCATTATAAATCTGGAACCCAACCCCCTTAGCACCATCGGGTAATGTATTTTTCAGTATTGTTCCACTATCATCCCATTCACCACGCGCAACTTTAAAACTTACTGGATTAGTCGTGACGTTATAAACACTGTTGCAATTTAAAACCAGATCTATAGAACCTGATTTTGTGTTATTGGCAGATTGCATCTCACTTATCGTTGTTTCTGGCATTCTTATTTCATAAGTCTGTTGCGAGAAACTACAGGTTGTGGGTTTGTGTTTGATGCTAAATTCTATATTCTGAGTATAAGAAACATCACTATTTAGTCGCCCAGTAACCCAACATAAAAGCCATGATATGATATTATTATTGCAAGAGTTATCTGTTAGTATGCTAATAGCGGGGCGCGGAATGGTTATCTTGTCGATATTGGTGGTTATTGTATGGTCGACTTTACTCGTTGGCCCTACATATTCGGCCTTAAGAGTGAACGGCTTGGTATTTATAACATCCTGAGTGTTATATTCTTTTGGAGAAGAACTCAAGGAATCAGTTCCAGTAGAAACAGGAAAACTACTACTCTCAAGGTTAAATTTCATAAAAATTGACTTCCCCGAATCCGACTCTCTAAGTTCAACGATATAATCTTTTAACGGTGTTGCATAATACATTTTATCGCTTGTTGCATTACATGTGAACGCATCAACTAAATTTGTATTAATTACAGCCGTTACCGTATCTTGTGCCATATCTAGTTCTATCGTTTGGCTTGCTGTTGTATTAGGCCCCAGGGTACATTTAGCCTGCCCAAAAAATGGAAACACCAGTAAAAACAAAAACCAATATTTCTTCATAAACAAATCCTTTAACGACAAATATAAACTTTATTCTCATTAATAACGTTATCAAAGGTAATAGTGCAGAATTGTTCCTGCTGTTTATTAACCGAGACGCGAATCGACGCGGGAACATCATTGGTGCGAATAAATATCCGACTTCCCTGTCCAACTAAGCCCACATTATTGCCGCTTTCATCTTCAACCTCATAACCAAACGGCAACGGAGAGCCATCAGGACGTTGGGAGAGGAAATACCAGGGTTTGCGTTTATCAGTCTCAAACTGCGTCATCACTACCGCACCACGATATGGAACGGTGCTTTTGCGGTTACCCAGAAGCGCCACATCGTTTTTACTGTCTGCAATATCCAACAGCAACGTGTTTTCACGATACGGCGTCAGGTTGTCATAAATAGCGTAGCCTTTGCTATCCGTGGTCAGGTAACGATATCCCTGCACCGCCGCTCCCTCCAGCCCCGGCGCTTTGACAATAGCGAACGTATCGGAAAGTCTGGGAGCCAGTGCAACCCCGTCCGACCACGCGACTAAACCGCCTTGAATATTACCGCTAATCTGTTGATATCTTTTCGACTGGCTATAGCTGCCACCAATAGTCGCCAATGGCGCACGCCAGGTTAGGTTTCCACCTGCTGTTGTTTCGCTGCCCTGGTGTTGATGGCTTAAGTTAGCCCCGTAGCTGAACTGATCGCGACTCCCCGCTACACCGTTGAGGCTGGTATTATTCGACCGGTAGCCGTCTTTATCAAAAGTGGTCGAGTTAGAAACAAATAAATCTCGTCGTTCTTCAGTGATTCCATCGCCCCACGAGAAGGGAATTGAGAAATATAAGTTAATGCGCCTATCTTCGCGGTTATCTTCATCGTAGGTCTGGCTAACAGACAAGGTATAACTAAGGCGTTCCCAGGAATTCGAATAGCTGAGTTGATAATCTTTCCCTGTCCCATCGCGTTCCCAATAATCCCGCCATTGACCGCTGACCGATAAATATCCCCACTTTTCCGGTAATGACTGGTTTATGTTGACAGAAAAGCTGTTCTTACGACCGAAATCATACTGATAATAGTCGGCAATATCATAAACTGAGTCATCTTCGCGATTATATCTATTCCTGTTATTTGCCCACACGTGATCGTTAAAAGTACGATAATCCCGAGAAGAGTAACGCCATGCAGCCAGAGAAAATTGCGTCCCACTCTGTGAGAGATATTTGTTCCAGGCAACCTGATAACTTTGACCATTAAATACATCACCGTTATCTTGCTCACTGTGTGAATGGGTAAAATCAACCGATACAGCACCAATCGGTGTATTCCATCCTGTGCCGAGAACAAACGATGAGTAATTATCAGACAGCTGCGTGCCAGCATACAGTGTCAGCAAATTATTAAGACCATACTGATAGCTTCCCTGAATAAAATCCGACTGATTGCTGGCTCCCTCAATACGGCTACGTCCGGCAGCAAATTCATATTTCGAAACGCCCGGTTGCAACATATTTGGCACCGATGAATAAGGTACACGATAACGCGAAACCGAACCGTCAGCTTCTTTAACGGTAACTTCCAGATCTGCACCACCACCAGCAAGTTGCAAATCATCAATGGCGAATGGTCCTGGCGGAACCTCTTTCTGGTAAATCACAAAGCCATTTTGTTCGATAGTGACAAGTGCGTTACTCTGGGCAACTCCGCGCACCACAGGAGTAAAATTCTGTTTAGAGTTCGGCAACATTTGCATATCGCGCCAAAGGCGTACACCGCGAAAACGCACTGAGTCAAAAACATCAGAACCGGTATACATTTCACCCGCACGCAATGTGCCAAGTATTTGTGAAATTCCGCGCTCCAGATATAACGTGTTACTCTTCCATTTACCGCTGCTCTCGTCACTTTTCGTATAATTGGCATTTGAATGCAACTGCCAGCCCAGGAGATTTAACCCACTGTTCAGATTTAAATAGCTACTTTTATTATCTCCTCCATGCTTATAATTGCTGTAATACTGACTGGCATAATAAGAAGTATATAATGCGTTAATCCCGCGATCCCATGCCTCAGGCGGGACATATCCGCGTTCATACTCAACGACATAGGCCTGGGGTACACTTAACTTCAGGTTGAAATGCCCAATATCATAGTCGACGCGGCCTCCCTGTACTGCATCCCGAAGTGGTACACATTCAATGCTTTTATCGACACTAATTCCTTCAGTGAGGATCCCTATTTGCTTTAACTGATCCCAGGATAGACATGTAGCATCCGGATTATCTTTAATATCGACATTATAGTGTCCGCGCCACTGATTATTCAGGTAAACATCCATATCATAGATACCGGGCATCGGCTTATCACTATTAATATGATAGTCAGAAATTTTTTCCCCATTTAATCCGCCAATCATAAAATGGGTGTCAAATGTTTCATCTTTAGCCCATGCAGATGACGTTGCCAACACCGACAGAATAGCCAGTGTAATAGAATTAAGTTTAGACATAATCAATCCCTGATCTATTTGACAGTTTTTACTTTTTCACTCAAATAGTTTCCATTATCATCAATAAGCGTAATTGTATATTGATTGATAACAGAGGCAGTGGAAATAGACTTATCTGACCAGGGTGCTAACAACAACGTTTCCTTATTTATCTTTACATTCCCACTCAACTCAGGAATAGTTATCCAGTTTGCGGAGTTGTTTTTAATATTAATGCCGCCAGTGGCATGTTTAATACTCAGACGACGAAAACTTTCTTTATCCACACCAGTAAGTCCCTCTGGGCGGTAGATAAATTTAATACGGTTCTGCATGGCGAATTTTATGCCATTCTTATCTTCTAATTCGGGGCAATTAGGTGGGATGTCTAGCACATTAAGGAAGAACAGGCTTTCGCGATCTTTAGGTAGGGTATTCGCCAATTTTTTGATTTTGAGTTGTTGCCCCTCGCCCTCTTTTACGTGAGCCACTGGTGGCGTCAGCACGAACGGAACATGAATTTTTTCTGGGGGCAGGCTGGTATCGCCATCATCAATCCATGACTGAACCAGGGCGCTACGATTACCTTCATTCATTAACTGAACGGTAATCTCTTTTTTTTGTTCTGGATAAATAACGCGAGTGCCGTAGATATAAACGCCGCCCCACGCAGGCGTGACCATGCCAGCTAGCAAGAAGGCTATTAATTTTTTCATGATAACAATCCTTGTTTGAGAAATCGGCGACCGCAGTCGCCGATAAACACAGTATTAATCTGTCACGACAGTCATTGTCAGAGCAGAGTTAACCGGTCCAGCAGTCACCGAACTACCTGATTGAGCATATTTCGCGCTGAAATTTAATGTATATTCATTAGAGCTATTTTTTTCTAACGCAATACTTTTATCACCTTCAATCTTTTGAGGTTGCCCATCTGCACTCTCATAGTAGACAGCAAAACCAGCACCATTTGGGTTTGCCGCTGTATTAATGGTGATATCGCTACGATTTGCATCAAACTGACTTCTGGAAAACGTAATTCTGGGTGCCTCGTCTCCTGTACATTTCACCGTCAACGGCACAGTTGTTTTATTTGAATAACCATTATAGATAAATCCGGCACTTTGGTCTTTAAATTGATCTGCACCAATATCGTTCATAGCAATAGTGGCCTGGCTATTTCCGATAAATTGGCAAGTAGTCCCGACTACATTACCGGTAATAACTAACTCACCCTGTTCACTCCCCTCCTCTGCAAAAGCCCCTGCACTCATAAAAAGAGAAGATAATACTGCAACTGCAATAATTGAACGTTTCATAGTCTATTCCTTAACTAATTTATTCCAGGTGATTGAGAGTCTCTCTCCTCTCGGAAATAAATTTCGCAAATTACATTTTCTATCGCAATGTAAACAAGTTGTTTTCGTGATTCAAATCAAATTATCAATAACACATAACAAACAAAAAATACCCATATAAATATTTACCTTGTTTACTATTCGGCGTTATTTGATGTGTTTAGAAGATAAATTAATACGCATAATCAATTGCGGACACTTTATTTAAAATAATATCCGTATGCTGATGAAAGTGTTGGGTATTGAATTCTTTATGCCATTTCCAGCCTGGAGGAGTCTTTCAATAGACAAAAAGACCTGACTGTAAGGCCAGGTCTTTTATACATTACAGCTAACCAATCAAAACCAGGGAATAGTGGCGGTTGCGCTTAATCCATAACTACTGAATCCCCCTTTAACCGGTTCCGTAAGCAAATCCCCGTGTCGGATAAACAATTTGAACTGCTGCTGACTCGACAAACTCTTCATATTAAGAAAAGGTAAATCGGTCCTCTGTTCAGCTTGCGTCGCCAGTCGCTCAATCGCCTGTTCTTCAGTAAGCCAGCCTTTTTTCACTGAACGCCTTAACAGACGCTGGGGGTTACTTTTAACCTGCACACGGCTTACTACTCGCCAGCCCTTTATTTCTGGAACGGGAGTGACAGGCGAACATTGGCAATAATCCGTAAGTCCTTTACGCCACGCTGAGGCTTCAAGCGCCTGCAATGCCTGAGGGCTTCCATGCAAGCGTAAACGCGCTCCAGGCATAACATTAACGTCCGGGAAACTCACGCCGATATCACCTTGCCCCCTTGCACCTAATACCCGATGCAGTTTGGCAAATAACGCCGCCATCAACATTTCGCTCGAAAATTCAGGATCTGGCAGAACGCGGATCTCAAGGTAGTGATCCATTGGCAGCTCCTTATTCCGATTTCTCACCAAAGACACCGCCACGGATCAGCACAGCCATCACGTAGTGCTGCTGCGCAACTTCTGGTTTCATCCCTTTAGTCACCCAATTATCCAATAAGGTATAAAAATCGAGTTTTTCTTTCGGTTGACGGCAGGCCACACCGCGACTGGTTACAGAACCGTAAGGTTCCACGGCGATAGCCCCCAATTCATCAACTTTCGGATGCCAGGTATCGATGGTACGTAAAGCATTGCCAATCTTCTGAGAGTGGATTCCGGCAATGCCAGCCACCTGATATAACACGCGACTTTTGCTACTGTTGCTGTCGAGTACCAGCTCCTGCGACGGGAAAACTTCTTGCCCGGCACCAAGACGAACCTGCGCTTCAACGGTAAGCATTACCCACTCTTTCCCGCTTAATCCTTGTTCAATCGTTGACGCCAGTTTTGTGACGCTACTCTGGCCCTGATCAAATTGACGTAAAGAGAAGTCATGGCTGTTAAAAGTCCATGATTTGTTGTTCGCGGTGACTTTCACCTGAATTTGCTCGGCACCGATACGGTTACGCCACAGAAAACGACCATTTGCCAGATTCAGGGCATAGCGAAGCGCCAGCTCTTTAAAGCCATGTTCGCTGATATAACCTTCAATAACGTCGGAAAGCGCCTCCTGATACGCCATATCATTACATACTGAAGGTGAGGATAAATTACCCAGCACGCGCAGCGTAAACATCACTTTTAGCGTATCAGCATCAACCGGAAGCGCTGCCACATCTACCCGCTGCAAGTTGGCTTTTTGGATTTCTGCATCCAGTTTGGTGGGGTCGCTGGTAATCGTGTTTTTCAGGCGATTGGAGATGGTTCCGCGTACCGCTTTCTCCTGAATCTCAATAGGTTGCCATTCATTTCCTTGCCAGTTACCTGCGTACATCACCGCGTCAGAGGTTGCCAGTTTGCGCTCAAATGCCAGTACTGACGCCGTTTTTACTGCTACAGGGGCCTTTGCCATAATTATGTCCTTATTCTGTATCGTCATCTTCATTAGTAGTAGGGTCGTCAACGACTGGTATTGCCGAGCAATAGTAACCAGTGTCCGTTGTACGGTAGCGCCACATCAGCGGTTGTAAGTCAGTAATGCGATGTAATCCGCGCCATTCGCCAATGCCATAAACCGCTTCGGCAAAGGCAAATGGCGTCACGGTATCGCGCGCATTTTCAACTTCACCGGGAGCGTAAACAGGAGATATGCGTTGGTAACCGCACATTAACGGCACCAGGAAACCAGGCATTGGCTTCGGCTGGTATACCCATTGTGCGCTGTTGTCTTCTGCCGGAGATTCGGCCTGATATTTAATGGCGGCAAAATCAAGCCAGGCATCAAGCAACGATATGTCGGGATGTTGTTGGTGATGTTCAGCCAGCCATTCGCTGCGATCGTAAAGCGCGTAACCAGGCATTAAACGCCAGATGATTTTACGCAGTTGCTTTTCATCTTCAGGAGCATGAAAAAGCTGCGGTTCGCGCATACTGACAATGCTGCCACCCGCCAGTTTATGGCTCTGGCAAAGCACTTTCAGATGGTCACACAGGGCTTTTCTACCGTATTCACCATTAGTAATTTCACCATTACATTCAATAAGTAGAGAAACCGTCAGGTGCATACGCCCCTCTTCATTGAACGACGCGGTTTTACCTTCTCTGGTTAATGGGTTACGGGTGAGCGCAAACTGAAAATCGCGCCCGGAACTGTATGCCTGAATATGCTGTTCATGGCTTACTACCGCACAACCGTTAAAACTCACGCCAAATTCGTCCACCACCTTGCGAGAAAGCGCATGAACATAACCGAGAAAATGGGTCATCGACGGAAATCCCCAGGTCAACCCGGAGACGGCGTTAGCGTTTTCTATGCGTATATGGGGTAACAAGAGCAGATAACTCATTTCAGCGCCTCCTGCAAAACGGCTTCCATTTCACGCATCCGTTGAGTAAACAGGGACTGACTGCGCCACTCCCTTTGCTCGACAGCACCGACATCGAAACGGGCTTTTTTCAGGCGATAGTTCAGCCAGCGCGCAAAGTCATCGGCGACCGTCCTCTGCCAGTCGTTTTTCTCACGCTCCAGTTTGAAAGCCTCATCTGACAGGCTTCGCCACGGGTCCAGCCAAAGCTGCTGGTGACGTGGTAAGTCTGGTGATTGTGCTGACCAACCCTGCCATTTTTCTTGCTGAAAAGAGGATGCCTGCATGAACAGCAGATCAATCAACTCATCAATATATTTCGCGCGCGCAGTACGGATATGAACATTGTTTATGTCAACCTTCAGCAGATAAGTCATCCGGGCTATGATGCCCGAAGCCGCCCGATTGAAATCGCCGCGTAAGGCAAAAATACTGTGCATGTTGTGTGGTGCACGAGTCTGCGTCGACCAGGTGGGGGGCATTGATGGTAATAGCCAGATACGACCACCACGAACACTGTTGAGCAGAGAGATATTCTGCGGTTTTGTGCCTCCAAAATGCATTTCGGCAAGATTAGGAAAGCGGATATCTGGCTGGGAGTGCCATTTTCCTGCTTTGTGGGCATCGCGAATGGCTTTCGATTCCTCGCTAAAACGCACGGCAATTAGTTTTTCATACATCGCCTGCGCCAGAGAACTGGAAAACAGCGGGCATAACAGGTGATAGCCATCATCGACAGGGAAATAGATTTGTTTTGCCAGTTTATGGCTGACAGGCTGTACAAGTGTCCATGCCTGGCTAAACCCAGTTACCCACTGCTCCAGTTGAGCTTCATCCTCTGCAAACGTGCTTAATGCCTGATAATCACCGCACTTAATACTGGCAAGCAGTGAATCTCCATTGACATCGGTTTGTAGCAGTTTTGCGACGTCCAGTGCGGCGGCGTTGCCAATCGCGTCAGTAGCAACATTCGCCAACGATGCCGTGTTTAAATAGCTTTCGTTAACGGAGGTGTCCAGATAAAAGCTGCTGGCTTTAGAATCACCATGACTAAATTTAGCGCCATGAGTGACTAACTTAATTTGCCCGGCACGCTTCGCCGCATCCATTAACCAGTTACGAGGCTGGTAACGCGCCTCGAGTTCCTGCCGCTCCAGAGCGATAACGCTGGCGTCCTCGCCCTGTTCCAACCGCTTTGCTGCTTCTTTTTCAAAGGCATCGATTTTGGGTTGCCTTCGCGAAGCGATGTAGTCAGTGATAAATTGTATTAGCGCCGTTTTTTCCATTTCGGCTCCTTTCGTTAATCCATCAAATTGAAGTTGCTCCCTGATTTCACTGAAAAATCTCCGTAGCCCAACCAGGCTTCAGTACAACGACACACACAGTAAAAGGGACAACGCCCGTGGTGATAATCATGGATAGTTCACCTAGAGGTATCTGCGTTTTAATCTAGTCAAATCCATGCAATAACCAATGGTGATATTACCATGCATAAAATATTTGCCACGCAATGATTTAACAACTAACATTCGCACACTGCCGTTGGCAGCTAAGAAATAGAGGTATCTCCGGATACGGACTTGTAAACTGCCGTACAGGCAGCCAGCCCTCCGTCACAGGTTACGAAACACGCCCAACCAGGGGTGATAACGCCAGTCATAGACCGCATCTTCTTCACTGGTCGGTACCCTCACTTCAGCAAACATTTCCCCGACGCGCTGTATTTCACAACCTTGCTTATCCGCTAAATTCAACAAAACTTGTTGGTAATCCATCACACCCCAGCAAGCGACACCGCTGGCGCATCTCACCTCTTCTCGCCTGAAATTCCCTTGCGCTTTACGCTCGTAGTCGCCCGTATGGGAATAGAAACGCGCTTCGCTTTCTTCATCATCCATATGCAGAAAAAACACGGCCTCCGGCAAAGGGGAATATCGAAATGGCGTCTGGCGTTGCATCCAGCCGTTCCAACTTAGCGGTGCACGCCACCATTGCGCCGCTACCACATGTTTGCTTTTACTGCTCATCAATTCGGCGGATAAACGACTATGCTCAAGCTCCGCCAGTTTGTTGTCATTATTGGCAGACAGGATCCGCGGCAAGGCGTTAATCGTCCGGTAGTCCGCAATCGGAATCAGTTCGCAAATATCCTGGCTATTCAGCAAACGATCTTTTGTTTCAAAACCCGGCTTACAAAATGCGGGAACTTTTTTCTGCAACGCTTTGATATTGCTTCGTAAAATAACCAGATTCTCACTGGTCGGCACATTTCTGCGGTGGCGCTGAATACGTCCGGCAAATTGAATAATCGAACGCATGGAGCTTGGTTCAATAATTCCCCAGTCCGCATCCCAGTCACGCCCGACTTCTATTACTGATGTACCCAACACTACAAAAAGATGGTGCGATTCCGGACTTTCATATAAGGCTTCAGCAATATCTTCGTTGTTCCAGAAATCTTGTTCGTTATGACGGGTAAAAGCACGGTCCAGGCGCTTTTCAATATCTGAACGCACCGCCAGCGGATGTCGGGAGTGGTAAACACAATAATGAATACAAACATCTTCTGGGGATGGAATGGAAATCAGGGCTTTGGTCACTGCAACCAGTGGATTGATATTGGCGAAGCGCACCAGGCCCAGCGAAACGGTTTTGCCGCTTTCGTGCTGCTGGCGATGCGCCTGATGCAACTTCAGCATTTGCGTATGCACCGTCTGGGCCACACTTTCGGTGACATCTTGTATCGCACTCAATGCAGGTGAAATTGAAGCAATACGCCCGAAATGCAGTCGCTCTTGTTCAGCCAGCATCACCGCTCGTCGTGCAACAAATTTTGCATGTGCATCACGAAACCCTGGCCCATCGCAAATTTGCGTTGCATCAGCATCTTTTTCATCAAACCAGGCACAGCAGATATTGACGGGCCTGCCGCTCGTACCACATGACGCCTGCCACATTTTGCGACCCGCAAGATAAGCCGCGAACAGTGCCTGAATCAGCCCTGGCGGCAGCGTCGCCGAGGAGAGTAATACCCGCGTTCCCAGCATCCCGGCCCAGTTCATCAAACGGCATACCGCATGAAGATCGGCAATATCAAAGTCATCAGGCTCGTCGAGCACTAAATCGCTGGTTAACAGACGTAACATCGCCGGAAGCTGTTTTCCGCCTCGCACACCTTCCGTCGCGGAAATGAGATGATCAATCGTCGCGACCAGAATCGGCGCGCTCACTAGCTCCTTAAGTTTGCTGTCATCCTGCAACCATTTGTCCAGCGCCCCGGTATGCAGGCTACCTTCGTACTTAACGAACTGTTGCTCCTCTGCTGGCGACTCTTGCGAAGCACTCCCACAATCACTCTCTATTTTTTCCTGTTGCCAGAGTTGTTTAACTGCCGCCGAACCAATCAATACAGCCAGCTCATCCTCACCCAATCCAAGCCGACTACGTAGAGCATCGCCGGTTTGCAAAGTCAGCGTACGCAATCCCAGCGCAACGGTAAAGCGGCACCCTTCGCGCTCATCGGCAAGTGCATACATAATGCGAGCATTAGCAAAGGTTTTACCGCATCCCGTCGAGGCCATATTGACGCCGAAAAAGCCCTCTTCACGACTTCGTTCACGTAACGCTCGCGCCACATCCCAGGCTTTATCTTGCCAGCGATACTTCGCATCCGAGGCTCGCTGGCTAAAACCTTTATGCCGGGCAATTGCCGGAAGCGATGCCCGTGTGTGCATCAGTTGCCGCCCAAGCAGGTACGCATGATGCGCGACGCCCACAAGATGCTCATCTACCCGTTGTTTGAGAGCGCCGCTTTGACGATCGCTGTTTGCCCAGACGATATAATCCGGGTCTTGCCATTTTTGCTGCGCGTCGCTGGAGGAATAGTAATGATCGGCAAGCATCAGGCAAAAACGCGCCATATGTAATGGAAACAGTTGCTCCATCTGTCCCCATTCCTTTAAACCGTTGGAGTTACGCGCACGGCGGGCTATCTGACGCGCTTTTTCTCGCCAGCTTGCACTTTGAAGCGGCGTTCCTGACGGAAACTGCCAGACTTGCTCGAAATCCTGTTGCGTCCAGTCATTCTTGCGGTGGTTAATGGCATTCCAGTCCGCATTGAGTTGCTTCTCCAGCCAACTTTCACAGCCTTTGCATGATTGTTCTGGTTGTGGAGAAAGATTCTCCGGCATTCGATGATGGGAAAGGATCAGCCAACCTACCGTTTTGGCGAGTGGTTGCAGTGAACTGAATGGACTATTTGAAAAATGAGGTGTGTCTTTTTGCAGGCGCTCAAGAATCGCAGTTTCATCATCAGCCGTTAATTCCCCGAGTTTCTCCAGCCAAACATCGTCTGACTGTTCACCAACAAACGCCTGGAAAAGCCGCAATGAGATCCATTCATGCCGGTAAGGTTGATAACTTCGTGCGCTCTTTTGAGTCAGGCTTTGCTGAAAGCTGCGCCCTGATTTACCAAAATCATGAAATAACCCTGCGATGGCCGCCAGCAGAGCAATGCTCTCCGCGCATTGCCAACGGTTTTCGTCCTTGTTCACCAGGCTGGTTTGCGTTGTTCGATTCGTGGGAACGCGGCCCTGAGCATTAAAGCGACGAATATTACCGACAATCCACATCAACTCCGTTTGCCCATTCTTCTTCAGCCAGTGACAAGCAACCGCTGTATTTCGTCGGGCGGTTTTGCGCAATAAACGGCGTAACGTATTAACACCTTCCATGGTGATCACTGTTTGCCAGGCTGCATCACCGGTGCGTTCGGCAAACTGGTCAATAATGCGGCAACTTTCCACGCGAGCGTTTTTCGTACAGCGCGAGATAATCAGGACATTCATTGGTCAGCCTTAGCCAATGCCTGGGCCGTTTCCTGCAGAGAGGTGATCATGACATCCAGCGCATCCGCTTGTTGAAAGATACTGATGCAGCGTTGACGAAACTCCTGAGCATCTTCTCCCGCCATTGCGGCAATAAATGCTTGTGGCATAACCAGGGCATCTTTAATCAGATCGGCGAGGTCAAAAACGAGTCCGCCGCGACGTGTTTTACCGTGCATTACTGCTAAACCGTGCGGGATCCCGGTTACCCACGCTGCCACTGCTGCCAGGCCGTAAGCCAGATAATTCCCCTGATCGAGGAAGCGGTTAGCCATATCAATCCCACCGCCCCGCTTTGCGCGAGTAAAGTCGCCATAGGCCACGGTTTGACTCACTATTTTGTAGAGTGCTTTGGTCAATTTGGCCTCTACGAGCATAAGCTGCGTATGGTTTTCTGCCGCATCTATTTCTTCACGAGTACGATTTAGCAGGGTCTGCAGCGCATTAGCATCAGGCTGAAAGGCGTGTTCACGCTGCATTTTCGCGCTGGTCCAGTGCTTATCGATATGTGTCAGGCGGATTAACTGAAAACGTTTCGCGGCGGCAAGTCGTTTATCTTCAGCAAACCAAAAAGAAACCCACTGCTGAAGATATTCAGTAGGACGATATTCGCTTTGCGGACTGAGCCAGGAGACATCAACATCAACTTCATTTGCCGAATACAGCGGCGTACCATCCGTACCACAAAAGCCCACCATCACCCCGGCATGGGCAAATTCGCGCATCGCCGCCTGAGTAACGGATGTTCCCATCCCCAACATCAATGCCGTGGTATTCGCAATGGGGATATTCCAGTAGTACGACTCCTTACCTTCACTGGTAACATACTCAACCCGCCCACCATTCACCTGCACCCGGCATTTTTCCAGATAATAAATATTGGCTCGCTTAGAGTGGAGAATGGCTTTGAGGTCAGATGGGGTAAGGTATTTGGAAGACATAAACACATCCTGTGATTATTTTTGTTTGACGACGTCGAGGTTAGTACAGCATTGATTTCTGTGCGATAAATTGATTTTTATCGCAATTATCACAATTGTTATTGTTTGCTGGGGCTAATGGTTTGAAGTTGAGAGCGTCATAACACGACCAAACGTCTACCATTATCGTATTGTGAAGCTGCCTGTACGGCAGTGACCCAGACGTGCTGGTGGGCGGCACGCCCTGCCATTTCTAAGCTGCCTGTACGGCAGTGAACATCGTCATGACCTGAGAGACGATGCCTTCGGGCTTTCTAAGCTGCCTGTACGGCAGTGAACGTAACTATTTATCGCATGACTCATAATCGCTTTTTCTAAGCTGCCTGTACGGCAGTGAACGTGGTCACCCGGTTTGAGATTGAACGACAGCATTTCTAAGCTGCCTGTACGGCAGTGGACGCGTTGCTCAGGCATGTTTTTATAATTGCTGCTTTCTAAGCTGCCTGTACGGCAGTGGACGTAGAACGCCAGATGACTGAGAAAGAGCTTGATTTCTAAGCTGCCTGTACGGCAGTGAACTGGATGAGCCGAAATGAAGCACGCGTTCTGGATTTCTAAGCTGCCTGTACGGCAGTGAACCCCTCGCAGGATCCGGGTAACGACGGCACGATTTTCTAAGCTGCCTGTACGGCAGTGAACGGAATACAACGTGTCTTTTTTCGCGACAGGAATTTCTAAGCTGCCTGTACGGCAGTGAACCCTCGGGGCTTTTTATTCAATCTGCCACTGCTTTTCTAAGCTGCCTGTACGGCAGTGAACCCTGCTCGGTATCCCCGGAGTATCCCCGAGACTTTCTAAGCTGCCTGTACGGCAGTGAACCTATCGCTACGACAGTTCCGAGATGTTCCCCTTTTCTAAGCTGCCTGTACGGCAGTGAACCATGACGAAAAGCCTCTCCGACCTGTGGGCCTTTTCTAAGCTGCCTGTACGGCAGTGAACATTTTATCGCGGAGGCTACGCGCAATGGCTGATTTCTAAGCTGCCTGTACGGCAGTGAACTCTTCCCGGCTGTCACACCGAATCGCCAGGATTTTCTAAGCTGCCTGTACGGCAGTGAACTCAAATACTACACGTTTAGCCCGTTGTTAATAAAGCAAAACCATCTAATTTTCCTGGTGCCACCCTTTTTTATCCTTACCTTCCAGCTGCATTAATTATCAATAACTTACCATCATCATCAAAAAAAGGGTCTGGACCTTCGCCCCCCATAAACAAAAAGTCCGTAACCCCTGACGAGATTACGGACTTCATCAACCTACCTAACAAGCTGATTAATGCGCGGCTTCCGGTTTATGCTTTTGTGCACTCTGGAACCCGTAGGTCAGCTCATTTTTCTCTTTATCCAGCGCGACAGTCACCTGGCCACCATCCACCAGCGAACCAAACAGCAATTCGTTAGCGAGCGGTTTTTTCAGGTTGTCCTGAATCACACGTGCCATTGGACGTGCACCCATCGCCCGGTCGTAACCTTTCTCAGCCAGCCAGTTACGCGCTTCCTGGCTCACTTCCAGAGAAACACCTTTCTGATCCAACTGAACCTGCAACTCGACAATAAACTTATCAACGACCTGGTGGATCACATCAGTAGAGAGATGATCGAACCAGATAATATTGTCGAGACGGTTACGGAACTCCGGCGTAAAGATCTTCTTGATCTCTTCCATCGCATCGGTGCTGTTATCCTGCTGGATAAGACCAATGGATTTACGCTCGGTTTCACGTACCCCGGCATTGGTGGTCATCACCAGTACCACGTTACGGAAGTCCGCCTTGCGCCCATTGTTATCGGTCAGCGTGCCGTTATCCATCACCTGCAACAGAATGTTGAACACGTCCGGATGCGCTTTCTCGATTTCATCCAGCAGCAGCACCGCGTGCGGATGCTTGATGACCGCATCGGTCAGCAGACCGCCCTGATCAAAACCAACGTATCCTGGAGGCGCGCCAATCAGACGACTGACGGTATGACGTTCCATATACTCGGACATATCAAAGCGCAGAAGCTCAATGCCCAAAGCTTTCGAAAGCTGTACCGTCACCTCGGTTTTCCCGACCCCGGTTGGACCAGCAAACAGGAACGAACCGACCGGTTTATGTTCGTGACCTAAACCTGCACGCGCCATCTTGATGGCTTCGGTAAGCGCCTCGATGGCTTTATCCTGACCGAAGACCAACATTTTCAGGCGATCGCCAAGGTTTTTCAGCGTATCGCGGTCACTCTGAGAAACACTCTTCTCTGGAATACGTGCGATACGGGCTACCACGGACTCGATATCCGCCACATTCACCGTTTTCTTGCGCTTACTTACCGGCATCAAACGTGCGCGAGCGCCCGCTTCGTCGATAACGTCAATCGCTTTGTCCGGCAGATGGCGATCGTTAATGTATTTCACCGCCAGCTCCACCGCCGCACGCACCGCTTTCGCGGTATAACGCACATCGTGGTGCGCTTCGTACTTCGGTTTCAGGCCATTGATGATTTGAACAGTTTCTTCGACCGACGGTTCAGTAATATCAATTTTCTGGAAGCGGCGCGCCAGTGCACGGTCTTTCTCGAAAATGTTGCTGAACTCCTGATACGTCGTCGACCCAATCACGCGAATTTTACCGCTGGAGAGCAACGGTTTGATCAGGTTAGCCGCATCCACCTGACCGCCTGATGCTGCGCCCGCTCCGATGATGGTATGGATCTCATCGATAAACAGGATGCTGTTAGTATCCTGTTCCAGCTGTTTGAGCAACGCTTTAAACCGTTTTTCAAAGTCGCCGCGATATTTGGTGCCTGCTAACAGGGAGCCAATATCGAGAGAGTAAATCGTACAATCAGCCATAATTTCCGGCACATCGCCCTGAACAATTCGCCAGGCAAGACCTTCAGCAATGGCAGTTTTACCGACGCCAGACTCCCCAACCAGCAGCGGGTTGTTTTTACGGCGGCGGCAGAGAACCTGAATGGCGCGTTCCAGTTCCTTCTCACGACCAATCAGCGGGTCAATTCCACCCACGCGTGCAAGCTGGTTCAGGTTAGTCGTGAAATTCTCCATACGGTCCTCCCCACCAGCTTGTTCTTCACTGCTCGGCTGGTTTCCGGGTTCAGAAGACTGAGATGGCTCGTCTTTACGCGTGCCATGAGAAATAAAGTTCACCACATCAAGACGGCTGACTTCATGTTTGCGCAACAGATACGCCGCCTGCGACTCCTGCTCGCTAAAGATAGCGACCAGAACATTCGCACCGGTAACCTCACTACGACCGGAGGACTGAACATGGAAGACCGCGCGCTGCAATACACGCTGAAAACTCAAGGTCGGCTGCGTGTCGCGCTCCTCTTCACTGGCAGGCAGAACAGGTGTGGTTTGTTCAATAAAGGCTTCCAGTTCCTGTCGGAGCGCAACCAGGTCCACGGAACACGCTTCCAGCGCCTCCCGGGCCGATGGGTTACTGAGCAATGCCAGTAACAAGTGCTCGACGGTCATAAACTCATGACGGTGCTCGCGCGCTCTGGCGAAAGCCATGTTTAAACTGAGTTCCAGTTCTTGATTGAGCATAGGCACCTCCCCCAATTTTTATACCTGCATTCAGGCTTTTTCCAGCGTACACAGCAATGGATGCTCGTTCTCCCTTGCGTACTTGTTCACCATCGCCACTTTGGTTTCTGCAACCTCAGCGGTAAAGACTCCGCAAATGGCCTTCCCCTGGTAGTGAACAGCAAGCATCAATTGCGTTGCACGTTCTACATCATAAGAAAAGAATTTTTGTAACACGTCAATAACAAACTCCATTGGAGTGTAATCATCATTGACTAATATCACTTTATACATAGATGGCGGTTTTAGCGCGTCGCGAACTTTTTCTTCCGCCAGTTGATCAAAGTCCAGCCAGTCGTTCGTTTTACCCATTGTCAGTTATCATCTTCGGTTACGGTTACCGGCAGAACGCTCTGCCGCTGACAAGAGCATATTTGCCTGACCAATCTACTCCACATGATAGATAATTATCATCTATCGTTGGTATAAGCGACATCAGTGACATTACTGTCAATAGCGTTAACTGCTTCAAATTTTTGATGCATACCTACCCCCTGGCCCCTGTCAAACGCTTGACGACTCGCCCCATTTCTCTAAATTGTATTTCTAGAGTTGGCGAGGTTTTGAACTGCCCCCTCTCTGACCCCGGTTTATTCCATCTTACTTGTATAAGATTTGCGAAGGATGTCGAAGCATGGAAAAGGGTACTGTTAAGTGGTTCAACAATGCCAAAGGGTTCGGTTTCATCTGCCCTGAAGGCGGTGGCGAAGATATTTTCGCTCATTATTCCACCATTCAGATGGATGGTTACAGAACGCTAAAAGCTGGGCAACCCGTTCAGTTTGATGTCCACCAAGGGCCAAAAGGCAATCACGCCAGTGTTATTGTGCCCGTCGAAGTAGAAGTAGCAGTCGCATAGCTCTTCTGTCTCATTGTGTACATCCTAAAGGCAAAATGCCAGCCCGATCGGCTGGCATTTTTATCTCAAAAATCACTCTCGCGCCAAAGCATCCACTGGATCCAACCGTGCCGCATTTCGTGCAGGTAGCCAGCCAAATAAAATGCCCGTAATGGTTGAGCATAAAAACGCCAGCAGCAACGCAAGTGGAGAAAAGCCTATCTCCCAACCGGGTAAAAAAAGCTGTAGGATGAAGGCAATTAACAGCGACAGCATTATCCCCATCGCACCGCCCACCAGACAAACCAGCACAGCTTCAATCAGAAATTGTTGCAGAACGTCGCTGGCACGCGCGCCAACAGCCATGCGAATACCAATTTCCCGCGTCCGCTCCGTCACCGACACCAGCATAATATTCATGACGCCAATGCCGCCCACCACCAGCGAAATCACCGCCACCAGCGTCAGAAACAGTTGTAAAGTACGTGTGGTTTTTTCGACTGTTTTCAAGACGCCGTCCATATTCCAGGTAAAGAAGTCTTTTTTGCCGTGGCGCAGCGACAACAAACGGGTGAGTTGTTGTTCCGCTTCGGTGCTGTCATAACCTTCTTTTACTCTTACAGTGATGGAGTTCAGCCACGACTGGCCCATAACCCGCCCGGACATGGTGCTGTAAGGCAACCAGACACGCAGCACTTTACTACTGCCAAACATCGACTGTTTCTCTTCCGCCACGCCAATAACTCTCGCTGGCATATTACCAACCAGAATGACCTCACCAATCACAGTGGCCTTATGCGGGAAAAGCTGGCGTCGGGTGTTACTGTCGAGAACCACCACCTGTGCGCGGCCGTTCAGTTGCTCCTGATTAAAGGTGCTCCCTTCGCTGAAGGTCATGCCATAGACATTGAAATAATCGCCGCTCACACCGTTGGCGCTGGCGGCAACATCAACATTGTTATAACGCAGGCGCAGGTTTTGCGAGACAGCGGGCGTGGCAGAGGCGACCCACGGTTGTTTTTGTATGGCGACTAAATCATCGTACTTTAGCGCCTGCTGATATTGCGGATCGTCATCGCCAAAATCTTTCCCGGGATAGACATCAATGGTGTTGGTGCCGATGGAGCGAATATCTGCCAGTACCATTTGTTTAGCCGCGTCGCCTACTACGACGATAGAAACCACCGACGCAATACCAATAATAATCCCCAGCATTGTCAGTAAGGTGCGCATTTTATTCGCTGCCAGCGCCCGCCACGCCATCGTCAGCGCCTCGTTAAAACCGCTGACGAACTGCCGCCAGCCAGACGCTGTTTTGACTATCGGTTCCGCCCCCGTGTCGGTATTCACCTTTTCAATGGCGGGAGGGTTACGCACGATTTCACCGTCACGAATTTCGATCACCCGCTCCGCCTGAGCCGCAACCTGTGGATCGTGGGTAACGATAATCACCGTGTGTCCGCGATCGCGCAACTGATGCAATATCGCCATCACCTCTTCGCCTGAATGGCTGTCCAGTGCGCCGGTAGGTTCATCGGCGAGGATCACCTGCCCACCGTTCATTAACGCCCGAGCAATACTGACACGTTGCTGCTGGCCACCGGAAAGCTGGGCAGGGTAATAATCTAGCCGTTCTTCCAGTCCCAGTCGTTGCAGCAACTCCTGAGCACGCAGCAATCGCTGTTTACGCTCAAGTCCGGCATAGACGGCGGGAACTTCGACGTTTTGTTCGGCGGTTAAATGTGAGAGCAAATGATAACGCTGGAAAATAAAGCCGAAATGCTCGCGACGAAGCTGCGCCAGCGCATCGGCGTCCAGCATGGCAACATCCTGGCCGGCAACGCGATAGATCCCACTGGTCGCTTTATCCAGGCAACCGAGGATATTCATCAGGGTCGATTTACCGGAGCCCGACGCGCCGACAATTGCTACCATCTCACCGGCATAAATATCCAGGCTGATGCCCTTTAGCACCTCAACCTGCTCGTCTCCAGCGGGATAGCTACGGCGAATATCCTTTAGTTCGAGCAAAGGCGTCATTGTGCAGCTCCTGGTTTGGCCTCACCAATCACCACTTCATCGCCCGCTTCCAGCCCTTTGACAATCTCAACATCGGTATCGTTGCGCGCGCCAATCGTCACTTCGCGCTCGCGTATTTCGCCATTACGCAGCAGTTTGATTTTATAACGGTTATCGCCAACCGAATCCCCCAGAGCCGACAACGGAATAGTGAGTACGTTTTTCACATCAGTGAGTTGAATGTGGACCTGCGCAGTCATATCCAGGCGCAGTAAACCATTGGGATTTGGCACTTCAAAACGGGCGTAGTAGAAAATGGCGTCGTTGACCTTTTCTGGCGTCGGCAGCACATCTTTAATCTGCCCTTCGTAGCGCGTCAGCGGATCGCCGAGCACGGTGAACCAGGCTTTTTGACCTGGTTTCAGGTGAATGACATCCGCTTCCGACACCTGCGCTTTCACCAGCATGGTACTCATATCCGCCAGGGTCAGAATGTTTGGCGCTTGTTGTGCGGCAATTACCGTCTGCCCTTGCAGAGTGGTGATTTGCGTGACTTCACCTGCCATCGGAGCAACGATGCGGGTGTAATCGAGATTCGTTTTCGCCGTGTCGAGAGACGCCTGATTCCGTTTGATTTGCGCGTCGATAGTCCCTATTTGCGCCTGTTTAACGGCCATCTCCGTCGCTGCGGTGTCGAGATCTTGTTGCGAAACTGCTTGCGTTTGCGCCAGTCGTTGCTGGCGTGAGTATGTCACCCGTGCCAGTTTCAGTTCAGCTTCTGCCTGTTGCCTTTGCGCACGCAACTCCATCAGTGTCGCTTCCACTTCCTTGATCTGGTTTTCCGCCTGTTCAGGATCAATAACCCCTAAAAGCTGATCTTTTTTCACTTTATCGCCAATCGCCACCGACAGCGTTTTCAACTGACCGCTGACCTGCGCGCCCACGTCAACCTTACGCAGCGCGTCCAGTTTTCCGGTCGCCAGCACGCTTTGTTGCAAATCACCAGGGCGCACGATCAATGTCTGATAAGTCGGCACGGGCGCATTGAGTGTTCTCCACAACGCAATCAACGCGGCGATGACTATCACCAGCGCAATAACGTAACGCTTCTTAAGGTTTTTTCGCTTTTTCATAAATACTCTGAATGCTCCATATGCGCGTACGGGGCTGCCAACTTCAACGAAACATCAACAAAAATATAAAATTTACGTTAGCAATTACACGATTGATGTTTGGTTAAGATACGCAATGGTGAAATCGGCGTCATGTATAACCATTGGTTTCATGAATATGTCGCAGCTAACTGAACGCTCCTTTACGCCATCTGAATCTCTCAGCAGCCTGTCTCTTTTTCTTAGTCTGGCACGCGGACAGTGTCGACCAGGTAAATTCTGGCACCGACGTAGCTTTCGTCAGAAATTTTTGCTGCGCTCTTTGATTATGCCGCGTTTAAGCGTTGAGTGGATGAACGAACTTTCCCACTGGCCTAATCTCAGAACGTTGTTAACGCGTCAGCCACGCCTGCCGGTTCGCCTGCACCGCCCTTACCTTGCCGTGAATATGTCCCGTAAGCAATTGCTGGAGGCGTTACGTTACCATTATGCGTTGCTGCGCGCGTACATGTCGGCGGAAGAGTTCAGCTTATATTTGAACACCCCGGGACTGCAACTTGCGAAGCTGGAAGGAAAAAACGGCGAGCAGTTCACCCTTGAACTGACCATGATGATCTCAATGGATAAAGAAGGTGACAGCACAATTCTGTTCCGCAACAGCGAAGGTATTCCTCTGGCGGAGATCACATTTACACTGTGTGAGTATCAGGGGAAAAGGACGTTATTTATAGGCGGGCTGCAAGGTGCGAAATGGGAAATTCCACACCAACAGATCCAGAATGCGACGAAAGCCTGCCACGGGCTATTTCCCAAACGACTCGTGATGGAAGCGGTCTGCCTCTTTGCGCAACGCTTACAGGTCGAACAAATTATTGCTGTCAGCAATGAAACACATATTTACCGCAGCCTGCGTTATCGCGATAAGGAAGGAAAAATCCATGCTGACTATAACGCGTTCTGGGAATCGGTTGGCGGCGAATGCGATGTCGAGCGACATTACCGGCTTCCCGATCTAATCGCGCGAAAAGAGATTGCGGATATCGCCAGCAAAAAGCGCGCTGAATACCGTCGACGCTACGAGATGCTCGACGCTATTCAGCCTCAGATAGCCATGATGTTTCGCGGTTAATCAGCCCGGCCACGAGCCAGCCATAGCACGCGCGAGAACATTTTTTTCAGCAACGTAGGCACAGATTCCACACCGCGCCGTCCGGCCTCCATAGCAACTTCAATGGCAAGGTCGGGCTTGGAAGAGCGATGGATCGCTTTTGAAATAACTTTGCGCAAATTCATCGGCACGTTTTCCGGGATCTGCGCCACGCGATGGAACACGTCGGAAAACCCCTGGCGATACATAAAATGTTCCATATCCAGCGCCGGTAACGTTGTCAAATGTTCACGTTCAGCTTCGCGATCGTTATTCAGCAGGCTACGTACCGTTGCGGCATATTTCTTCCCGGCTTCATCGCCATCGACCAACACATGCCACTCAATCCCCATCCGCCGGGCAAATTTAACCAGTGGTTTTAATCCGGACTGGGCAAACTCAATGACCTTAATCCCTTCAGCATCGAAATGGTGTCCACACTGGCGCGCCAGTTCGTTGATAACCCAGGTTTCCGTTTCCCCTTCCACCAGCAACCAGCAGCGAGCAAACAGCGATGACGGACGATTAAAACGAATGTGAAAAGAGATGCGGCGGCTGTCTTCGGTGCTCAAGCCACTTGGCCCCAGACGCCAGGCGGCAACGCGAGAAGATTCACGCACCAGGCGGCAAACATGTTCCACTGGGGTTAACGAAAGCAGCTCGCCAGAGTTGGTGGTGGCAATGCGTTGTAAAGGCAAAAGATTCAACAGATGCCAGGCAACGGAAAGCATAATCGGATGCAGGCGGGTTTCTGGATCTTCTATTAGCAATAACGGACGCGCGTCTTTATCCAGTCGCAATGTCCCTTTTGCCTGCAATAAAGTGGCGAACAGGCCGAGTAAAATGACCCTATACGAACGCCCTCCTGGTCTGTCAATCATCCGGTTGATGATATCGAGATAACGCCAGCTCCGTTGCTCATTGCTGGCTCGCCGACGCATTAAGCGATATCTCGCCTGCCCGGCCCCTTGCTCCGAGAAATAATGCTCAAGCAGTTGCACCATTGCCGAAAGCCCCTGGCGAATCTGCCCATCGGAGAGATTTTGCGGATGCGAGGATAACTCGCGGGCGAGAAAATCCAACTGGCGCGCGGTGACTTCCACATTGGGTGCATTTGGTACAGTTCCATTGCGAATGCGGCGCATAAAGCGGGCGTCACGCAAACGCAGAACCGGCATCAACCGCACCAGATGACGCGCCTGATCGTTAATATCCTCGACATCAATCGGATGTCCGTCTTTATCGAGAAAGCTGCGTAGTGTCATCACGCTGCCATCTTCCGCGCTCTCCCCTTCCAGACGGTAAAAAATGCGGTGATAGCCATCGGTACAGGGCGTCCAGCATGCTTCAAGCGGGCGATAACGGCGTACACGATGCCGTCCTGGCAGCGATTCGCGAAAGGTCAGAATGATATGCAGATGGTGTTCCCGACCATTGATATCACCTGGCGGGAACCAGAAATCATCGCGTTCAAAATGGTAGAGGTCTGACTCTGGCGATAACAGCAGGGTTAAGGCGTCCAGCAAGCTGGATTTACCCCACGCGTTCTCCCCAATCAGGACGTTGTTTTGCTCCAGCATCAAAGACAATCGGTTGATACCACGAAAGCCCACAATTTCAACGCGCTCAAGAATCATATCCCCTCCAGAAATATGTTACTCATCCTTTACTCTGGCAGTATAACGGGAAAGGCCGAGACAATACGTGATGACATCACAATTAAGCATGGCAAATGTCTGAAAAATGAGCGAATAATTGTGTTATACGCCTTCATGTTGCCTCCCCCTTAAAAACAACAAAATCAAATAATTAACCTTATAAATTATTTTTATTACCTCTAAAGGCTTATTTCCACCGTTTGCACTACACTGTCAATCAGGCAAATGACTATATGGGGGAACTTACTGTTGCCCTAAATCAAAATTACTGGATTTATTTATCTGGCGAATGACTCGCCTTCGTTTTTAAAATACCAATGCATTATTTCTGTCGTCATTTTTTACGGCGACCATATAAAACGACCATATTGTTCACAGGGTCAATTTTTAATTGAGGTGGATATGTTCAGAAAATTAGCAGCTGAATGTTTTGGTACTTTCTGGCTTGTATTTGGTGGCTGCGGTAGCGCCGTGCTGGCGGCAGCGTTCCCGGAATTAGGCATTGGCTTTGCCGGTGTCGCGCTGGCGTTTGGTCTAACCGTGCTGACGATGGCCTTCGCTGTCGGTCATATCTCCGGTGGCCACTTTAACCCGGCGGTCACTATTGGTTTATGGGCTGGTGGCCGTTTTCCGGCAAAAGAAGTGATTGGTTACGTAGTAGCCCAGGTTATCGGCGGTATTGTTGCGGCGGCACTGCTGTATTTAATCGCCAGCGGTAAAGCTGGGTTTGACGCGGCGGCCAGCGGCTTCGCTTCTAACGGTTATGGCGAGCATTCACCGGGCGGCTATTCCATGCTTTCTGCACTGGTGGTTGAACTGGTATTGAGTGCTGGTTTCTTGCTGGTGATCCACGGTGCAACCGACAAATACGCTCCGGCAGGTTTTGCGCCGATCGCTATTGGTCTGGCATTAACGCTGATTCACTTAATCAGTATTCCGGTGACTAACACTTCCGTTAACCCGGCGCGCAGCACCGCGGTTGCCATCTTCCAGGGCGGCTGGGCGTTAGAACAGCTGTGGTTCTTCTGGGTAGTGCCAATTGTCGGCGGTATTATTGGTGGTCTGATTTACCGGACCCTGCTGGAAAAACGCGATTAATTAGCGCAAAAGGCCTGACGCAATGTCAGGCCTTTTTTTAAGATGTTGTTATATGTTGATTCATCATCTTGTTGCGCTCCTTTCATGAGTTAAGCCACATATTGCCACTGGCGCAAGGAGCACGCAGGGGGCGGCCAATCGCCGCCGCCCCCTGCACCCCCGGGCTCTGGCGAACAAAATCGCCGCTGCGCGGTACCCTCGGCTTATCCTTTGCGGCTAACGGGTCGGGCGCGAGGTAACATCCCTGTAAAACGCGCCCTCAGCCCACATCCATGTAGGCTGCCCCGGCCTTCAGGGAACGCCTCAGCGATTTTGACGCCACCAACACCGGTGCGGTTTGTAATTAAAGCGCAAGAATATCTTTAAATGAAAAGGAATACCCTACTGTTTCTGATGAATAACGTTTCCTTTTAATTGCAACTTTACTCATCCTTCTGCTTTCAGTAGTGTGTCATCGCGCATTTCGACTTCTTCTTTGCAAGGACTGGGTTTTCATGTTTTCTGGGCTGTTAATCATTCTGGTTCCCCTGATTGTGGGTTACCTCATTCCACTTCGCCAAAAAGCTGCGTTAAAACGCATTAATCAGCTATTAAGCTGGATGGTTTATCTCATTCTCTTTTTTATGGGTATCAGTCTGGCGTTTCTCGATAATCTCGCCAGTAACCTGTTGGCGATTCTGCATTATTCCGCTGTCAGTATTACCATTATTTTACTGTGCAATATTGTCGCCTTGCTGTGGCTGGAACGCGGTTTGCCGTGGCGCAATAGCCACCAGCAAGAGAAATTGCCGTCGCGTATTGCGATGGCACTGGAGTCGCTGAAACTGTGTGGCGTCGTGGTGATTGGTTTTGCTATTGGCCTTAGCGGATTAGGTTTCTTACAACACGCGACCGAAGCCAGCGAATACACGTTAATTCTGTTACTTTTCCTCGTCGGTATTCAGCTGCGTAACAATGGCATGACCTTAAAGCAGATTGTCCTTAATCGCCGTGGAATGATTGTCGCCGCAGTGGTGGTTGCCAGTTCTTTAATTGGCGGTTTAATTAATGCCTTTATTCTTGATCTCCCCATCAATACCGCGCTGGCAATGGCTTCCGGTTTCGGCTGGTATTCTCTTTCAGGGATCTTATTGACCGAATCTTTTGGTCCGGTAATCGGTAGTGCGGCGTTCTTCAATGACTTGGCCCGTGAGTTGATCGCCATTATGTTGATCCCTGGCCTGATTCGCCGCAGCCGCTCTACGGCACTGGGCTTATGTGGTGCCACATCAATGGATTTCACCCTGCCCGTTCTTCAGCGTACAGGTGGGCTGGAGATGGTCCCGGCAGCGATTGTTCACGGCTTTATCCTTAGCCTGTTAGTGCCAATTCTCATCGCCTTTTTCTCCGCATAATACCTCTCTGGCGGTAGATCCCTGCCGCCAAAATTGCGCTAAATCAATCTCCCTTAAAGTTGCACTAAAAATCCCTTTTATCCCCGCGTTAAGCGTCTTAACCTTAAACATGTATATTAAATATAACTTTAAAGGTGTGATCATGTTTTGTGTGCAATGTGAACAAACTATCCGTACTCCGGCAGGAAACGGCTGCTCATACGCGCAGGGGATGTGTGGTAAAACGGCGGAAACCTCTGACCTTCAGGATTTACTCATTGCGGCGCTGCAAGGGCTTTCTGCCTGGGCAGTGAAAGCACGTGAATACGGCATCATCAACCATGACGTTGACAGCTTCGCGCCACGCGCATTTTTCTCAACTCTGACCAACGTTAACTTCGATTCTCCGCGCATTGTCGGCTACGCTCGTGAAGCGATTGCCTTGCGCGAGGCGCTGAAAGCGCAATGCCAGGCAGTTGATGCCAACGCCCGCGTCGATAACCCGATGGCTGACCTGCAACTGGTGAGCGATGATCTGGGCGAGCTGCAACGTCAGGCGGCAGAATTTACGCCGAACAAAGATAAAGCGGCGATTGGTGAAAACATTCTCGGTCTGCGTCTGCTCTGCCTGTATGGCCTGAAAGGTGCGGCGGCCTATATGGAACACGCGCACGTTCTCGGTCAATACGACAACGATATTTACGCCCAGTACCATAAAATCATGGCGTGGCTGGGGACCTGGCCTTCCGATATGAACGCGCTTCTCGAGTGTTCAATGGAAATCGGCCAGATGAACTTCAAAGTGATGAGCATTCTGGACGCAGGCGAAACCGGTAAATACGGTCACCCAACGCCAACTCAGGTCAACGTCAAAGCGACGGCGGGTAAATGCATCCTGATTTCCGGCCACGATCTTAAAGATCTCTACAACCTGCTGGAGCAGACCGAAGGCACGGGCGTTAATGTCTACACCCACGGCGAAATGCTACCTGCACACGGCTACCCGGAGCTGCGTAAATTCAAGCATCTGGTCGGTAACTACGGCAGCGGCTGGCAGAATCAGCAAGTTGAGTTCGCTCGCTTCCCTGGCCCCATCGTGATGACCTCTAACTGCATCATCGACCCAACCGTGGGCGCTTATGACGATCGTATCTGGACCCGCAGCATTGTTGGCTGGCCGGGCGTTCGTCATCTGGATGGCGAAGATTTCTCTGCGGTTATCGCCCAGGCGCAACAAATGGCGGGCTTCCCGTACAGCGAAATTCCGCACCTGATCACCGTTGGCTTTGGCCGTCAGACGCTGCTTGGCGCGGCGGATACGCTGATTGATCTGGTGAGCCGTGAAAAACTGCGTCATATCTTCCTGCTTGGTGGCTGTGACGGCGCACGCGGCGAGCGTCACTACTTCACCGATTTCGCCACCAGCGTACCGGATGACTGCCTGATCCTGACCCTCGCCTGCGGTAAATATCGCTTTAACAAACTCGAGTTTGGCGATATCGAAGGTCTGCCACGTCTGGTGGATGCAGGTCAGTGTAACGATGCTTACTCAGCGATTATTCTGGCGGTGACGCTGGCAGAAAAACTGGGCTGTGGAGTGAACGATCTGCCGCTGTCACTGGTGCTCTCCTGGTTTGAACAGAAAGCGATTGTCATTCTGCTGACGCTACTTTCTCTGGGCGTGAAAAATATCGTCACCGGCCCGACCGCACCAGGCTTCCTGACGCCAGACCTGCTGGCGGTGCTGAATGAGAAATTCGGCCTGCGTTCTATCACCACTGTTGAAGAAGACATGAAGCAACTGTTGAGCGCGTAAGGAGTTTGTCGATGACGATGCCAACGAATCAATGCCCGTGGCGGATGCAGGTTCATCACATTAAGCAAGAAACGCCGGATGTGTGGACGATTTCCCTGATTTGCCATGATTACTATCCGTATCGCGCAGGGCAATATGCGCTGGTCAGCGTGCGAAACTCAGCAGAAACGCTGCGTGCTTACACCATCTCCTCCACGCCAGGCGTGAGTGAATACATCACTCTGACCGTGCGGCGGATTGATGATGGTATCGGTTCCCAATGGCTGACTCGCGATGTAAAACGCGGTGACTATCTCTGGCTTTCGGACGCGATGGGGGAATTTACCTGCGACGATAAAGCAGAAGATAAATTCTTGTTGCTGGCGGCAGGCTGTGGTGTCACGCCGATTATGTCGATGCGTCGCTGGCTGGCGAAGAACCGTCCGCAGGCCGATGTGCAGGTGATCTACAACGTGCGCACGCCGCAGGATGTTATTTTCGCAGATGAGTGGCGTGACTATCCGGTGACATTGGTGGCGGAGAATAACGTTACCGACGGTTTCGTTGCCGGGCGTCTGACTCGTGAACTGCTGGAAAGCGTTCCTGACCTGGCCTCACGTACTGTGATGACCTGTGGCCCGGCGCCGTATATGGATTGGGTAGAGCAGGAAGTTAAAGCGCTCGGTGTGACACGCTTCTTTAAAGAGAAGTTCTTTACACCAGTGGCAGAAGCTGCAACCAGTGGTCTGAAATTCACCAAACTGCAACCGGCGCAAGAATTTTACGCCCCGGTTGGTACCACGCTGTTGGAAGCACTGGAAAGCAATAAAGTTCCGGTTGTCGCCGCGTGCCGTGCGGGTGTTTGCGGTTGCTGTAAGACGAAAGTGGTTTCTGGTGAATATACGGTGAGCAGCACCATGACGCTGACCGACGCCGAAATCGCCGAAGGTTACGTACTGGCCTGCTCCTGCCATCCGCAGGGGGATTTGGTTCTCGCGTAATCGCCTTATGCCCGATGATATTCCTGTCATCGGGCTGTTTAACCGTTAGTGCCTCCTTTTTCTCCCATCCCTTCCCCCTCCGTCAGATGAACTAAACTTGTTACCGTTATCACATTCAGGAGATGGAAAACCATGAAACAAACGGTTGCAGCTTATATCGCCAAAACGCTCGAATCAGCAGGGGTCAAACGCATCTGGGGAGTGACGGGCGACTCTCTTAACGGTCTTAGCGACAGTCTTAACCGAATGGGCACCATCGAGTGGATGTCCACCCGTCATGAAGAAGTGGCGGCCTTTGCCGCTGGTGCTGAAGCCCAGCTTTCGGGAGAACTGGCGGTCTGTGCCGGATCGTGCGGCCCCGGCAACCTGCACTTAATTAACGGCCTGTTCGATTGCCACCGCAATCACGTTCCGGTACTGGCGATTGCCGCCCATATTCCTTCCAGCGAGATTGGCAGCGGCTATTTCCAGGAAACCCACCCGCAAGAGTTATTCCGCGAATGTAGTCACTATTGCGAGCTGGTTTCCAGCCCGGAGCAGATCCCACAAGTGCTGGCGATTGCCATGCGCAAAGCGGTGTTAAACCGTGGCGTTTCGGTTGTCGTGTTACCGGGCGATGTGGCGTTAAAACCTGTGCCAGAAGGGGCAACCACACACTGGTATCACGCCCCCTTGCCCATTGTCACACCTGAAGAAGAAGAGTTACGCAAACTGGCGCAACTGCTGCGTTACTCCAGCAATATCGCCCTGATGTGCGGCAGCGGCTGCGCGGGGGCGCATAAAGAGTTAGTAGAGTTTGCCGGGAAAATTAAAGCGCCTGTGGTTCATGCCCTGCGCGGTAAAGAACATGTCGAATACGATAATCCCTATGACGTCGGAATGACCGGATTAATCGGCTTCTCGTCTGGTTTCCATACCATGATGAACGCCGACACCTTAGTGCTGCTCGGCACCCAGTTCCCCTACCGCGCCTTCTACCCGACCGATGCCAAAATTATCCAGATTGATATAAACCCAGCGAGCATCGGCGCGCACAGCAAGGTAGATATGGCGCTGGTGGGCGATATCAAATCGACCTTGCGTGCACTGCTGCCACTGGTGGAAGAAAAAACCGATCGCAAATTCCTTGATAAGGCGCTGGAAAATTACCGCGATGCCCGTAAAGGGCTGGATGATTTAGCCAAACCCAGCGAGAAAGCGATTCACCCGCAATATCTGGCGCAGCAAATTAGCCATTTTGCTGCCGATGACGCCATCTTTACCTGTGATGTTGGCACACCTACGGTATGGGCGGCACGTTATCTGAAAATGAACGGAAAACGCCGCCTGTTAGGTTCGTTTAACCACGGTTCGATGGCCAATGCCATGCCTCAGGCGCTGGGAGCACAGGCAACAGAGCCGGAACGTCAGGTGGTCGCCATGTGCGGTGATGGCGGTTTCAGTATGCTGATGGGTGATTTTCTCTCGGTGGTACAAATGAAACTGCCGGTGAAAATTATCGTCTTTAACAACAGTGTGCTGGGCTTCGTGGCGATGGAGATGAAAGCTGGTGGCTATTTGACTGACGGCACCGAACTGCACGACACCAACTTTGCCCGCATTGCTGAAGCGTGCGGTATTACGGGTATTCGCGTGGAAAAAGCGTCTGAAGTCGATGAAGCCCTGCAACGCGCCTTCTCCATCGACGGTCCGGTGCTGGTGGATGTGGTGGTTGCAAAAGAAGAATTAGCCATTCCGCCGCAGATCAAACTCGAACAGGCAAAAGGTTTTAGTCTGTATATGCTGCGCGCAATCATCAGCGGACGTGGCGATGAAGTAATCGAACTGGCGAAAACAAACTGGCTAAGGTAAAAAGGGTGGCATTTCCCGTCATAAATAAGGACATGCCATGATTGATTTACGCAGTGATACCGTTACCCGACCGAGCCGCGCCATGCTCGAGGCGATGATGGCCGCCCCGGTTGGGGACGATGTTTACGGAGACGACCCTACCGTTAATGCTCTGCAGGACTATGCGGCAGAACTTTCCGGTAAAGAAGCCGCCATTTTTCTGCCTACCGGCACTCAGGCCAACCTGGTCGCTCTGCTCAGTCACTGCGAACGCGGCGAAGAGTATATTGTCGGTCAGGCAGCGCATAACTATCTGTTTGAAGCCGGTGGCGCAGCGGTACTGGGCAGTATTCAACCGCAACCCATCGACGCAGCTGCCGACGGCACGCTACCGCTGGATAAAGTGGCGATGAAAATCAAACCCGACGATATTCACTTCGCCCGCACCAAATTGCTCAGTCTCGAAAACACCCACAACGGCAAAGTGTTACCGCGTGAATACCTGAAACAGGCATGGGAATTTACCCGCGAGCGCAATCTGGCGCTGCACGTTGACGGCGCACGCATCTTTAACGCCGTAGTGGCTTACGGCTGCGAACTGAAAGAGATCACGCAATATTGTGATTCGTTCACCATTTGTCTGTCGAAAGGTCTTGGTACGCCAGTCGGTTCGTTACTGGTTGGTAACCGTGACTACATTAAGCGAGCCATCCGCTGGCGGAAAATGACGGGTGGTGGGATGCGCCAGTCCGGCATTCTGGCTGCCGCCGGGATGTATGCCCTGAAAAATAACGTCGAACGCTTGCAGGAAGACCACGATAACGCCGCCTGGATGGCGGAGCAGTTGCGTGAAGCGGGCGCGGATGTAATGCGTCAGGATACCAATATGCTGTTTGTCCGCGTCGGCGAAGAGAATGCCGCCGCGTTAGGCGAATACATGAAAGCGAGAAATGTGCTGATTAACGCCTCACCGATTGTCCGCCTGGTGACGCATCTCGACGTTTCGCGCGAGCAACTGGCTGAAGTCGCTGCTCACTGGCGCGCTTTCTTAGCACGTTAAGGAGGGAGACGTGCCGCAACGCATTTTAGTTCTCGGTGCCAGTGGCTACATTGGTCAGCATCTGGTGCAGGCACTCAGCCAGCAAGGGCACCAGATTCTGGCTGCGGCACGTCATGTCGACAGGCTCACAAAGCTGCAACTGGCAAACGTCAGTTGCCATAATGTTGATCTTAGCTGGCCGGATAATCTTCCGGCCCTGTTGCAGGATATCGATACCGTCTATTTTCTGGTGCACAGCATGGGCGAAGGCGGTGATTTTATCGCTCAGGAGCGGCAGGTTGCTCTCAACGTCCGTGATGCTCTGCGCGAAGTGCCAGTGAAGCAATTAATCTTTCTCAGTTCATTGCAGGCCCCGCCCCACGAGCAGTCGGATCATCTGCGCGCCCGCCAGGCTACGGCGGATATCTTGCGTGAAGCCGGTGTGCCAGTTACTGAATTACGTGCCGGAATTATCGTTGGAGCAGGTTCCGCAGCGTTCGAAGTGATGCGCGATATGGTTTACAACCTGCCGGTATTAACGCCACCACGCTGGGTACGTTCACGCACCACGCCCATCGCGCTGGAAAACCTGCTGCACTATCTGGTGGCGCTGTTAGACCATCCGGCCAGCGAACATCGGATATTCGAAGCCGCCGGGCCAGAGGTGCTCAGTTATCAACAACAATTCGAACATTTTATGACCGTGAGCGGTAAACGCCGCTGGTTGATCCCCATCCCCTTTCCCACCCGCTGGATTTCGGTGTGGTTTCTCAATGTGATTACCTCCGTTCCCTCTACTACTGCCAAAGCGTTGATTCAGGGGCTGAAACACGATCTGCTGGCAGATGACACCGGGTTACGTGCACTCATTCCACAACCGTTGATCGCTTTCGATGACGCGGTACGTAGCACGTTGAAAGAGGAAGAAAAACTGGTCAACTCCAGCGACTGGGGATATGACGCGCAGGCTTTTGCTCGCTGGCGACCAGAATACGGTTATTTCGCCAAACAGGCCGGTTTTACGGTTAAAACTTCCGCCAGTCTTCAGGCACTATGGCGCGTGGTCAATCAAATCGGCGGAAAAGAACGTTACTTCTTTGGAAATATTTTGTGGCAGACCCGGGCGCTGATGGACCGCGCGATCGGTCATAAACTGGCGAAAGGTCGCCCTGAGCGGGAATATTTGCAGACGGGCGATACGGTAGATAGCTGGAAAGTGATTGTCGTTGAACCGGAAAAACAACTTACGTTGTTATTTGGTATGAAAGCGCCGGGACTGGGACGACTTTGTTTTACGCTGGAGGATAAAGGCGACTACCGCACCATAGACGTTCGCGCTTTCTGGCATCCGCACGGCATGCCAGGCCTGTTTTACTGGCTTTTCATGATCCCCGCGCATCTGTTTATTTTTCGCGGCATGGCAAAACGAATCGCCAGACTTGCAGAACAAATCACAGATTAATCGAAAAAAACCTGCGTGATTCTTTCATGTTTCCCATTGCATCAAGGGGGAAATCACGAAAGAATGCGCACGTCGTCTTATAAACAACAGTGGAATGATATGAAGGTACTGGTTACCGGCGCCACCAGCGGCTTAGGTCGAAACGCGGTTGAGTTTTTATGCCAGAAAGGTATCAGCGTGAGAGCGACCGGTCGCAACGAAGCGATGGGCAAATTGCTGGAAAAAATGGGCGCAGAGTTTGTCCGGGCGGATCTGACCGAACTTGTCTCATCGCAGGCTAAAGTGATGCTCGCCGGCATTGATACGCTGTGGCACTGCTCCAGCTTTACCTCGCCCTGGGGAACGCAGCAGGCTTTCGATCTGGCCAACGTTCGCGCCACGCGTCGCCTGGGCGAATGGGCCGTCGCCTGGGGAGTGCGTAACTTTATTCACATTTCTTCGCCTTCACTGTACTTCGATTATCATCACCACCGGGATATCAAAGAAGATTTTCGCCCTCACCGCTTCGCCAACGAATTTGCCCGCAGCAAAGCCGCCAGCGAAGAAGTGATCAATATGCTCTCTCAGGCGAATCCACAAACACGCTTTACTATTCTGCGTCCACAAAGTCTGTTTGGGCCACACGATAAAGTGTTCATTCCCCGCCTGGCACATATGATGCACCACTACGGCAGCATTCTGTTACCGCACGGCGGCAGTGCGCTCGTCGATATGACCTACTACGAAAATGCCGTGCATGCCATGTGGCTGGCAAGCCAGGAAAACTGCGACAAACTGCCTTCCGGCAGGGTATATAACATCACCAACGGCGAACATCGTACACTGCGCAGCATCGTGCAGAAGCTGATCGACGAGTTGAATATTGACTGTCGTATTCGTTCTGTTCCCTACCCGATGCTGGATATGATCGCCCGCAGTATGGAGCGTTTAGGCCGCAAGTCAGCGAAAGAGCCGCCGCTAACTCACTACGGCGTCTCCAAGTTGAATTTTGACTTTACGCTGGATATTACGCGTGCACAGGAAGAGTTAGGTTATCAGCCTGTCATCACGCTGGATGAAGGGATCGAGAAAACTGCCGCCTGGTTACGCGACCACGGAAAACTGCCGCGCTAATCCTGACCGTATTTCTCCAGCAACGCTTGTGCGATGGCCAGAGTTTCTGCATCCGCTTCGCCGTTATATAACGTCGGGCGGAAGTGCATCTGGAAAGCCATAATCACTCGTTGCTGTTCGCCTGGAGTCATTTCTGGTTTCACGTCATAGCCGTAACGGGCCAACAGTTCCAGCAATGAGGCGGTATCTACCGGTGTATGCGGCGCACGCCCGGCAAGATAAAAGTTCACCCGCTGCGCATCTGGCCAGGCACCAATCCCCTGCTGCGCCAGTTGTTGCCACGGAAATAACGGCCCGGGATCATCTTTGCGCTGTGGGGCAATATCCGCATGTGCTACCACGTTTTCTGGTTTGATGTGATAGCGGGCGATAATATCCTTCGCCAGTGGAATGAGCGCCTGGATTTGTGTCGGTTCAAATGGCGCAAAATATTTGCCCCCCGCTGATTTTTGCCAGCCGCGATTTTCCAGCTCAATACCTATAGAGGTGTCGTTAATTCGTGTCGCGCCACGCCAGGCGCTGCTCCCCGCATGCCAGGCCAGTTCCTGTTCCGGTACCAGTTGCCAGATACGCGGCTTGCCGTTGTAAAGTGGTGGCACGGCAGGAACCAGATAATGCGAACTCACGTGCTTATCGGTCAGTGTCGCCAGTGACGTATCAAAGTCCTCAGCCGTGTAGTGGATCACCAAAACTTTAATGCGCGGATACGCCGCCTGCGCCTGGCGCCGGGTATCAAGCTGGTATCCCTCTTTCTCGACAATGCCTTTTTCGCCTGCGCACCCAGCCAGGAACAAAGCGGCGGCAACCAGCCAGAAGACTCTCCTCATCGACGCGTTTTCACCGCCGTTCCGCTGACGCTAACCATCAGCATACTGCCATTTTGCCCGACCGTTTCGTAGTCGATATCAATGCCGACCACGGCGTCAGCCCCCAGCGCTCGCGCCTGCTCACCAAGCTCCTCAAAGGCTATCTCCCGCGCTTTACGCAGTTCTTTTTCATACGCACCGGAACGTCCGCCAACGATATCGCGGATCCCTGCAAAGAAATCGCGAAAAATGTTAGCGCCTAAAATCGCTTCGCCGGTCACCACACCGCAATATTCAACGATGGTCTGGCCTTCAAGTGTTGGGGTTGTGGAAAATTGCATGATCGATCTCCTTGTTTTCTAAGCCTTCGATCTTCAAAGCATTATCGGACTGATACGCTATTATTGAAAGGATATCATTATTATCGTAGAACGCTTTCAGAGCGATCGCTTATAAGGAAATGATTATGCGCTACAGCAAATTGACCATGATTATCCCTTGCGCACTGCTACTCAGTGCTTGTACCACCGTCACACCAGCCTATAAAGACAACGGCTCCCGCACAGGTTCTTGCGTCCAGGGCGGACCTGACAGCGTGGCCCAGCAGTTTTATGACTATCGCATTTCGCACCGCAGTAACGACATTACCGCTCTGCGCCCATATTTAAGTGACAAACTGGCAACTTTGCTGAGTGATGCCAGCCGCGATAACAGCCATCGCGAATTATTAAGCAGCGATCCGTTCTCCAGTCGCACCACCTTGCCTGACAGCGCACAAGTTGCCAGCGCCTCGACCATCCCAAATCGCGATGCGCGCAATATTCCGCTGCGGGTGGATCTGAAACAAGGCGACCAGAGTTGGCAGGATGAAGTGCTGATGATTCAGGAAGGACAGTGTTGGGTGATCGACGATGTGCGCTATTTAGGCGGCAGCGTTCACGCCAAAGCAGGGACATTACGTCAGTCCGTTGAGAACCGTTAATCCCTTGATTAGATTATAACCCCCATAAATTGTCTGGCATTCTGTGAAGAATGCCGACATTTATGCTCGCCGCCCTTCGCCGCCGTTATTTTGTGCTATGTTTATTGAATAATGCGCTTTGCTTTTAACTTTTAAAGCAGAAATATTGCATAATTATTCTGTCAAAGGTAGTATCTTCGACTTCAATAGCTATCCGACTGCCAGTATACGAGTGTCAATGAGTATTCAATTAAACGGCATTAATTGCTTCTACGGCGCACACCAGGCGCTGTTCGATATCACGCTGGATTGCCCGCAAGGCGAAACGCTGGTGTTACTTGGCCCCAGCGGCGCGGGGAAAAGCTCGCTGCTGCGTGTACTCAATCTGCTAGAGATGCCGCGCTCCGGTACGCTCAACATTGCAGGCAACCATTTCGATTTCACTAAAACGCCATCTGACAAAGCGATCCGCGAGCTGCGCCGTAACGTCGGTATGGTGTTTCAGCAATACAATCTGTGGCCGCATCTCACCGTGCAGCAAAACCTGATTGAAGCGCCCTGCCGCGTACTCGGCTTGAGTAAAGATCAGGCGCTGGCCCGTGCAGAAAAACTGCTGGAACGTCTGCGTCTCAAACCTTATAGCGATCGTTACCCGCTGCATCTTTCTGGTGGCCAGCAGCAACGTGTTGCTATCGCCCGCGCGCTGATGATGGAACCGCAGGTACTGCTGTTTGATGAACCGACCGCCGCGCTGGATCCGGAAATTACCGCACAAATCGTCAGCATTATTCGTGAGCTGGCGGAAACTAACATTACCCAGGTGATCGTCACCCACGAAGTTGAAGTGGCGCGTAAAACCGCCAGCCGTGTGGTGTATATGGAAAACGGTCACATCGTAGAACAAGGCGACGCGAGCTGCTTTACCGAGCCGCAGACCGAAGCATTTAAAAACTATCTCTCTCACTAAGATTCGGGATAACAACAATGAAAAAAGTTCTGATTGCCGCGTTAATTGCAGGTTTTAGCCTTTCCGCCACAGCCGCCGAAACCATTCGTTTTGCTACCGAAGCCTCTTATCCTCCGTTTGAATCGATGGATGCGAATAACCAGATCGTCGGTTTTGACGTCGACCTGGCACAGGCACTGTGTAAAGAAATTGATGCGACCTGCACTTTCTCTAACCAGGCGTTTGACAGCCTGATCCCAAGCCTGAAATTTCGTCGCGTAGAAGCGGTGATGGCCGGGATGGATATCACCCCGGAGCGTGAAAAGCAGGTGCTGTTTACGACGCCGTACTATGACAACTCCGCACTGTTTGTGGGTCAGCAAGGTAAATACACCAGCGTTGATCAGCTGAAAGGCAAAAAAGTCGGCGTACAGAACGGGACGACGCACCAGAAATTCATTATGGATAAGCACCCGGAAATCACCACCGTGCCGTATGACAGCTACCAGAACGCAAAACTGGATCTGCAAAACGGTCGTATCGACAGCGTATTCGGTGACACCGCAGTGGTAACTGAATGGCTGAAAGACAACCCGAAACTGGCGGCTGTGGGCGATAAAGTGACCGACAAAGATTACTTCGGCACTGGCCTCGGCATTGCAGTACGTCAGGGCAACACTGAATTGCAGCAGAAATTCAATGCTGCGCTGGAAAAAGTGAAGAAAGATGGCACTTACGAAACCATCTACAACAAATGGTTCCAGAAGTAATTCCTGATGAATGAATTTTTCCCTTTAGCAAGCGCCGCCGGGATGACCGTCGGCCTTGCCGTTTGTGCATTAATTGTCGGACTGGCACTGGCGATGTTCTTTGCGGTGTGGGAGTCGGCAAAATGGCGCCCTGTCGCGTGGGCAGGTTCAGCGCTGGTGACGGTCCTGCGCGGCCTGCCAGAAATTCTGGTGGTGCTGTTTATCTATTTTGGTTCCTCACAGCTGCTGCTGACGCTTGCGGATGGCTTCACCATCAATCTTGGGATCATACAGATCCCGGTGCAGATGGACATCGAGAACTTTGACGTCAGTCCGTTCCTTTGTGGTGTCATCGCTCTATCGCTGCTATATGCCGCCTATGCATCGCAAACGCTGCGTGGTGCATTAAAAGCGGTGCCAGTTGGCCAGTGGGAATCTGGTCAGGCGCTGGGGCTGTCAAAATCGGCTATCTTCTTTCGTCTGGTGATGCCACAAATGTGGCGTCATGCGTTGCCTGGCCTCGGTAATCAGTGGCTGGTGCTGCTGAAAGATACCGCGCTGGTCAGTTTAATCAGTGTGAATGACTTAATGTTGCAAACCAAAAGCATCGCCACTCGTACCCAGGAGCCATTTACCTGGTACATTGTGGCGGCGGCGATTTACCTGGTGATTACTCTGTTGAGTCAGTACATTCTCAAACGCATTGACCTGCGCGCGACACGTTTTGAGCGGAGGCCTGGCTGATGTTTGAGTATTTACCCGAACTAATGAAAGGGCTGCATACCAGCCTGACGCTAACCGTTGCCTCGCTGATTGTGGCGCTGATTCTGGCGTTGATTTTTACCATCATTCTGACGCTGAAAACGCCGGTGCTGGTATGGCTGGTGCGTGGCTATATCACGCTGTTTACCGGTACACCGCTGTTGGTGCAGATCTTCCTGATTTACTACGGTCCAGGTCAGTTCCCGACGTTGCAGGAATATCCGGCGCTATGGCATCTGTTGTCAGAACCGTGGTTATGTGCGCTGATTGCGTTATCGCTGAACAGTGCGGCGTATACCACGCAGCTGTTTTACGGTGCCATTCGCGCGATCCCGGAAGGTCAATGGCAATCCTGTAGCGCACTGGGAATGAGCAAAAAAGATACGCTGGCGATCCTGCTGCCGTATGCCTTTAAACGCTCACTCTCTTCTTATTCCAACGAAGTGGTGCTGGTGTTCAAAAGTACTTCGCTTGCTTACACCATTACGCTGATGGAAGTGATGGGTTACAGCCAGTTACTGTACGGGCGCACCTACGATGTGATGGTATTTGGCGCAGCGGGGATTATTTACCTGATCGTTAATGGTCTGCTGACGCTGATGATGCGTCTTATTGAGCGCAAAGCGCTGGCGTTCGAGCGGCGGAATTAATGTAGCTGCGTACGGTTTTGTAGGTCTGATAAGACGCACCAGCGTCGCATCAGACACCTGCACGGTGCCAGTGCCGGATGCGGCGTGAACGCCTTATCCGGCCTGCATAGTGCATAAGTTTTTATCATCAAGACGGATAACCCACTAAGTTGTCCGTCTTTTTTTATGCTTTAAAAATTATTTAGTCACATTTATTGCATATAAATTCATTTGATGGCATTGTAACCCCATGCCGCAGACACGGCCAATAACCATAAGATTGACAGACGGGAGTTCCATCATGAAAAAGTTAGTTCTTGCCGCTTTACTCGCATCCTGTGCGTTCGGCGCTTCTGCCGCAGAGAAAATCAATTTTGGCGTATCAGCGACCTATCCTCCGTTCGAGTCGATGGATGCCAATAACCAGATCGTCGGCTTTGATATCGACCTGGCAAAAGCGTTATGCACACAGATGCAGGCAGAATGTACTTTCACCAATCACGCTTTCGACAGCCTGATCCCGTCACTGAAATTCAGGAAATATGACGCCGTTATCTCTGGTATGGATATCACGCCAGAGCGTAGCAAGCAGGTATCGTTTACCACGCCCTACTACGAAAACTCAGCTGTCGTCATTGCCAAAAAAGATACCTACAAAACGTTTGCTGACCTGAAAGGCAAACGCATTGGGATGGAAAACGGCACTACGCACCAGAAATATATTCAAGATCAGCACCCGGAAGTGAAAACTGTCTCCTATGACAGTTACCAAAATGCCTTTATCGATCTGAAAAATGGCCGTATTGATGGCGTATTTGGCGACACTGCGGTGGTTAATGAATGGCTGAAAACCAATCCACAACTGGGCGTTGCAACTGAGAAAGTGACCGATCCGCAGTACTTCGGCACCGGCCTTGGCATTGCTGTACGTCCAGATAACAAATCCCTGCTGGAAAAACTGAATAACGCCCTGGCGGCAATTAAAGCAGACGGTACATATCAGAAAATTAGCGACCAGTGGTTCCCGCAGTAAATATTAATAAGCCGGAGTGGGCGAACGCCAACTCCGGCAAGATCACCTTTCTACGCCAGCCCCAAACGCTGGAACTGCTCTGGCGGTGCATCATTGTCTTTCATCAACTGAATCAGCAATTCGATCATCCGGGACTCGATCGCATCATCATGAATCGGATGTAACTGCTGCGGATCGTCTTGCAAATCAAACAGCAAATGACCAAATTGATTCAGCCCTTTATATTTCTCCTGTGCCGGAATGCGTAACACCTGTAATCCTTTGGTGAAACGAAGCGGCGGGACCAGCGATAAAGCCCGCATCTCATCCACCGGATAGCGACTGTTCATTTTGGCAGGCATTAACGTGTAATTAGCAATATCATCCTCACGCCCCGGCAGCGCGGCACGCATATAGACGTAACGCCCATCGGTTACGTTAACATGACCACTGAAGACACCAAACATCGCCGCACTACATACCGGTTCATCATGGCTGACCGTTTTCGCCAGCGGTTGCCCCTGCACATCTGGCGGCACTGGCTGTTGAAAAAAGTCATACAACGTTGGCGCCCAGTCAATCATTTGCACCAGCGCTTGTCGCCGCTCGCCTTTTACACCACTGCGCGGATCCCAGATAAACAACGGATTATTGGCAACTTCGTTGTAATAAGGCATCTGGTTCTTCGCCCACCAGCCATGCTCACCGAGTAAAAAACCGTGGTCAGTGCCGACAATCAGCATGGTATCTCGCCACAGATCGTGCTGGTCCATCAGATCGAGAATGCGCCCCAGGTTGCGATCGCACATCGATACCAGCGAGCGATAGCGGCAGCGGATATGCTCCACGGCCTCGGCGCTCTCCTGCACCCGACCACGCGGCCAGTCATAATGCGGCCCGTCCCAGTTATCTTCATACAAGGAAAGATACTCAATCGTTGTGTGGAACGGCTCGTGTGGATCAAACGTTTCGACCTGCAATAACCAATTATCTTGCGCGTGATTTTTGTGGATAAAGGCACAGCCCGCATCAAACACTTTAGTTTGAGGAAAATCCGCTTCCTGTTGAATATATTCCCGGTTGACCCAGTCATGCCGCCACAGGCCAGAAACGCCGCCGCCGGTCTGTTTTTGCGGCACCTGTAACACCTCGGGAATATGCGGTTCCGCTACACTCGCCTGCCAGTGATCGCCTTCCTGACCACGGATAATTTCCCATGAACAATAGCGATTATGGTAATTTCCGCCCCCATCTTCCCAATAATGCAAATGATCGCTGATTAAATGGGTATAAATACCTGCTTTTTTGAGTAGCTCCGGCATAGAGTCATCAAAAGGTTCCAACGGCCCCCATTCCCGGTGCAGGAAGTTACAGCGGCCAGTGTGCAATTCACGTCGGGCAGGCATACACGGCATACTGCCGACGTAACTGTTTTCAAAGGTGGCGGCATGAGCCGCCAGACGTTGGAAATTAGGCGCTTTGGTTAACGCATCGCCATAAGGTGGCAGATAACGTTTATTCAGACTATCGAACAGCAGAATAATCGCTCTCATTACGCCCTACCTTATTGATTAATTAGATGTGGATAATGTTGCTGAACCACTTCGTAAATTTGCTGACCAATAGTTTCACCATCCATAATATTTTCAATCGGGATTAAATATTGGCCATGTTTCGGGTCAAGACTAACCACATCGAGTAACTTTTTCGAAATGGCGAAAATATCCGCCCAGTCGGTAAATCCGCCTACTTCGCCTGCGGCGGTATGTTCCATTTCAACTTTGAAATCATATTTGGTCAGCGCTTTTTTAACTACCGTTTGTAACATAACGCTACTACCGACACCGTAACCACAGACAAACAGAATATTAATTGTATCTTTCATTTTTAAACCCTTAATATTTAATTAACCCGCGTAAGGACCAAGATGGAATGTTGCAGCAATAAATTTCAGAACTTCACAAATAGCAGGCCATACGGTTGCCCAGTCAAATATTCCTGTCCAGCCGACGCCATTTTCAGCAAGTCCGGTTAACGGAATAGCCCACACCGTACCGAAGGTCTGAATAATACCCAGCAAGAATGTACAGATAATAACGGAACGGTATCCGCCCATTCGGTTCGCTAATACACCAATCGGACCGCCTGAGAAAAATAACGGTACAAAGCCAGGCAATACCATAATTGGGCTGTGGATCAGTAATAAGATCCCCATCGAGAAAATGGTGCCAAAAGTACAGAAGACGAAGCCTAACGTCGCCGCGTTTGGTGAAAATGGTAGCAGCGCGGCGACATCGACAGCAGGGATAGCGTTAGGAATAAAGCGATCTTGCCAGCCTTTAAACGAACCGTTAATTTCGCCCACCATCATCCGCACACCTTGTAGAAGGATGACCATGTACATCGAAAACTGTAAACCGAGGTTGATAATATAGATATACCAGGGCTTACCTTTCGCCATTAACTGGACATTATCGATACCCGTTGAGAGCAAGAAACCACCAACAAACAGCGTCATCACAATGGCGATAGCCGTTACGTTATGGTTAAAAATCGCCAGCCAACCGGGGAGTTTCAGGTTTTCAGCATCGTGCTTTTCAGGGTCACCAAATTTATGCGCAAATTTGGAGAAAAACCACAATCCCAACATCTGGTTATGAGCAATGGTAAAACCAGCATCTTTGGTCACTTTGGCAATGGGCTTAACAATGAGCGTGGTGGAGAAAGCCCAGAATACCCCCGTTAATACTCCGGCAATAATGATGGATGTAGTCCAGCTAAAACCCAGCCAAAAGACAATCAACCATAATACCGCCTGAGAATGTGAAACACCGGTATTCCCTGTCAAAAATATCCCTTTGGCACCAGTATACCGACCAAATAATACCAGCAGCAGGTTGGTAAAAAATGCCAGAACAAATACATAACCTACGTAACCAAAATTATCTCCCAACGCAATTTGCGTTGCCGCTTTCATCGCGTAGGAATCCATTAAATATCCGTGAACACCATAGGCTTTACTTACAGCTTCTGCTACCGGTTTAAATGTTGCGGAAAACTGGAAACCACCAAATAACACCATCATTAATCCCACCATGGCGCTTACCATGCCGGTAATAATTTTTATTGGCGATTTCTTATCAAGGGCATAACCAATACCCACCAGCAAACCAATTAAAATTGCCGGTTCAGTTAAAAACGTTTGAATAACATCTATGAATTTGGCAAACATCGTCGGAACGCCCTCCATAAGCGTACATTTCCGTTGTCAATGCATGAACCTTCTGCTGACGTTAATAAAGTTTCAGGAAATTTTGTGTTTCGCTAAGCGATGCCTCTGCATGTATTTGGTAAACGCACTGTAGTAATCAAAACAGTTCAATTAAAGATCTTATTTGATTATTTGTGATTTGATTTGCAAAAATAGAGCGATATATAATCGTGATCGATCGGTTATTATTAATCGATCGATCACGATTATTATTTTGAGTGAATAGTTGTTGCTGAAAGATTTATTACCGTGATGTATTTAAATTTTCACCAGCAGTGTCAGCACTTCATAATGCGCGGTGTGAGGGAACATATCGAAAAGCTGTACCCGCTCAATGCGGTAGCCAGGCAGTTCCCGGATATCTTTCGCCATCGTTTGGGCGTTACAGCTGGAGTAGATGATAAAGCGCGGTGCCATCTGTGAGAGATAATCACACAGTGGTTTACCAATGCCGCGACGCGGTGGGTTGACCAGCACGAGATCCGGCACTTGCCCCTGAGCGGTGGCAAACTGGGTAGAGTCCAGCGCCTGAAATTGCAGTCGCGTTAAGCCCAGTTCGTTAGCCGACTGTCTGGCACAAGCAATCGCCTCAGGTGCAATTTCGATGCCCGTGAGTTGCATTTCTGGCGTCGCGCAATGCAAACCAAAACCGCCCACGCCGCAGAACAAATCCCACATATGTTTGACCGGCAGTTGCCGTACCCAGTCGCGCGCGGTGGCGTACAGTTGACTGGCGACCGCCGGATTAGTCTGGAAGAAACTTTGCGGGCGGATCCACAGCGGCACATCGTTAAAACGCTCCGCCAGTGCCTGTTGTTCCGTAAGGTAGATCTCCGTCTCCCCTTCCATAATCGCCATATGTACCGGCTGAATGTTGACGGTAATAACTTTCAGCTGCGGCAGTTGGTCCTGTAACCACGGCAGCGCCTTACGCAGTTGCGCCAGCTTGGTGTCAGAACGCAGTACAAAGCGCAGCATCATACCGCCGTCTGTCTGGCTTTCGGTCAGCAGAATGTATTTCAGTTCGCCACGCTTACGCGCCACGTTATAAGGCGTTAGCCCCGCACGGGCGATAAACGGTTTCAGCGCCGCAAAAACGGGTGCAAATGAGGCAGGATAAAGCGGGCAGTCGCAAAGGTCTTCCGGCGTGCCGTCGCGATGCAGCATACCGAGCAGTGGTTTTTCTACGCTACCACTCACCACCATTTTGGCTTTATTACGAAACCCTCTCTCCGGGCCAGACACCGGCGCACACCATTCCACGACCGGAAAATCGGCGAGCAGATTTTTAAGATCGGCGGTTTTAGCGGAAAGTTGCTCTGGAATCGGCTGCGTTATCCACTGACAGGACCGACAGCGACCCGCGTCGTAAAGTGCGCACTGCATACATTGACCTTCACATCATCAGGGGCGACGATTATACACATTATTGCAACTGGAAGAACCGCCGACTGGTCGCGGGAACGAACAGCAGCATCAGGATGAGCATATCCGGCAGCTTCTGCAGCATCAGGCTATGGAAGATTTCACGTTTCGATTCACCGGGAATGCTGAACAGCTCCGGATAACCATAACCGAGCGAGGCCGCCCACAGATAACTGGCCGCAGTGATTTGTGTCAGCAGATACAGCCAGCGCGCCCAACTACGCCCTTTCACCAGCGAGAACGCACACCAGATCTCAATAAAAACCAGCGCCAGACTGCTTAAAAAGACCAGCGTTAAACTCCAGGTTTGTACGCTGCGATGAATGAACTCGCCAATGCCGCGCACGCCCAGCGTATTGAAAATCATCAGCACGTCGAGGCCACGGATCATAATAATGGCGAGCGCCGCCACCTGCACCAGCGCAGGCACATTCAGACGAGCATGTGATGAAGATGTTTTCTTAAAAAATCCCAACGGTTCGTCTTCCATGAAAACAATGCCGCGACATGGGCGGCATTATGTAGCCAGGTGGGCAAATTTTAGTGTCTTCAGCCACGTCTTGCACGCTGGATATCGCGTATCCGCTGCTTTTCTGCGCGCGCCATCAGATACCAGGCGATAAATCCGACAATTCCGACCGCGCCGAGAATTAACGTTGCAAGTGCGTTAATTTCCGGATTCACCCCCATCCGTACGCTGGAGAAGACCAGCATCGGCAGCGTTGTGGCTCCTGGGCCGGAAACAAAGCTGGCGATCACCAGATCATCGAGCGACAGGGTAAAAGCCAGTAACCAACCAGAAATGATCGCCGGCATAATCATCGGTAGCGTAATGACAAAAAACACTTTTAGCGGCATCGCACCGAGATCCATCGCCGCTTCTTCAATAGAGCGATCAAGTTCCCGCAGGCGCGAAGAAATTACGACCGCCACATAGGCGGTACAGAAAGTGACATGTGCCAGCCAGATGGTGAGCATGCCACGATCCGCTGGCCAGCCAATGGCGTGTGCAAGCGCGACAAACAATAGCAATAGCGACAAGCCCGTGATCACATCCGGCATGACTAACGGCGCGGTTATCATAAAAGCAAAACCGTTTGATCCCCGAAACCGTCCAAAGCGTACCAGCACCACCGCCGCAATAGTTCCGAGAACTGCCGCCGCCGTTGCCGCACAGGCAGCAATTGTCAGACTTAAACCAACTGCACTCATCATTGCGTCATCGCGCAATAACTCACCGTACCAACGCGTTGACCAACCCGCCCACACCGTCACTAGCTTCGAGCTGTTAAATGAATAGATAACCAGCATCAGCATCGGCGCATAAAGAAAGGTGAAGCCCAGCAGTAAAATTACAATCCGCCAGGGCGAACGAACGATCGGTAAGTTATTCATCCGTGTTCTCCCACACTTTTTTGCTGATACTTGTGGAACCACATAATAGGCACGATTAACAGCAACAACATGACAATCGCCACTGCCGAAGCTACGGGCCAGTCACGGTTATTGAAGAACTCCTGCCACAACACGCGGCCAATCATGATGCTATCCGGGCCGCCGAGCAGTTCCGGGATCACAAACTCGCCAACCGCAGGAATAAAGACCAGCATCGATCCGGCAATAATTCCGCCTTTAGTGAGTGGCACAATGACAGTAAAGAAGGTTTTCATCGGTCGTGCGCCAAGATCCAGTGCTGCTTCCACCAGCGAATAATCAATACGCGTCAACGCGGTGTAGATAGGCAGCACCATAAACGGCACATAGGCGTAAACAATGCCAATATAGACTGCCAGGTTGGTATGCAGAATGGTCAGCGGTTGATCGATAACGCCCAGCCACAGCAGGAAGTTATTCAGCACGCCATTGTTTTTTAATATCCCCATCCAGGCATAAACGCGGATCAGAAACGAGGTCCACGACGGTAGGATCACCAGCAGCAATAAGATATTGCGGGTAGATGGTTTACTGTGCGCTACCGCCCACGCCAGCGGATAACCAAGCAGTAAACAACAAACTGTCGAAATCGCTGCCACCTGTAACGACTGGAGATAAGCATCGAAATAGAGCGGATCGTCGGTCAGTTGCAGGAAATTACCAAGATTGAGGGTGAGCGACAATTGCCCGTCGGCCCACTCCATCAGTTCGGTATAAGGCGGAATGGCGCGCGCCATCTCTGCAAGGCTTATTTTAAAGACGATCAGAAATGGCAGCAGAAATAGCAAAATCAACCAGATATACGGCAGCGCAATCACCAGTTTGCGCCCGTGCTTCATCTGCCACTGCGTAAGCCACTGTTTTAACCCGCCCGGCTGGACAGGTGGTTCAAGTGTACTCATCTTTGCTCCTTAAACCGTCAGCACCACACAACTGTCCACTTCCCAACATAAACGAACTTCATCACCCCAGGTCGGTAGCCCTTTGCGGTGACGATGCGCGTTTTGTAGCTGGGCGCTAATCATCTGCCCGCTTTTCAGACGAACGTGATACACCGAAAGATCCCCGAGATAGGCAATATGTATCACCTCCCCTACCGCGAAGTTACAGCCATTGACGGGAGGCTCCTCGCAAAGCATGATTTTTTCCGGGCGCAGCGCCACGTGTACCGGCACGTTATCGACTACTGACGCCAGCGGGTCTACTTTTAGCGGATGGACCAGCCCCGGTGAATCGAGCAACAGACCGTCTTCCTGACGCTCTTTTAGTAGCCCTTCAAAGACGTTGACTGAACCAATAAACTCGGCGCTGTAGCGGGTAGTCGGATGTTCGTAAATCTCTTCCGGCTCGCCAATCTGAACAAATTTTCCGCGATTCATAATGGCGATACGCCCCGCCATGGTCATCGCCTCTTCCTGATCGTGAGTAACCATTACGCAGGTCACGCCGACGCGCTCCAGAATATCCACCACTTCAAGCTGCATCCGGTCACGCAGCTTTTTATCCAGCGCCCCCATCGGTTCGTCGAGCAGTAATAGTTTCGGGCGTTTGGCGAGGCTTCGGGCCAGGGCCACACGTTGACGCTGACCGCCGGAAAGCTGATGCGGTTTGCGTTTGGCGAACTCCTGCATATGCACCAGCCCGAGCATCTCATTGACCCGGCTGGCAATTTCCGCTTTCGGTAGTTTGTCTTGTTTCAGGCCAAAAGCGATGTTCTGTTCCACGGTCATATGCGGAAACAGCGCGTAAGACTGAAACATCATATTGATGGGGCGCAGGTAAGGCGGCACCTGTGACAAATCGACGCCATCAAGCATAATCTGCCCGGCAGAAGGTTGTTCAAAACCTGCCAGCATACGCAGCAGCGTGGATTTACCACAGCCGGATGCGCCCAACAGTGCAAATATTTCGCCTTTATAGATGGTCAGGCTGACATCATCGACCGCATGTTGACCATCATAAGATTTGGTCAGATTGCGGATTTCTAATAGCGGCGTCAGCGCCTTACGGGTTTTCACCTGCGGGCGAGGGATAGCGTCATTCACGGCTGCTCTCCGGCATTTAATGTGTGCAAGCGCACCTTAATGGTGCGAATTGCCGGCGGGAATGGTGCTCCCGCCCGGCTTCTACAACAGCAGATTATTTTCCGCTCTTCACTTTGGTCCAGGCGCGAGTGCGCACCCGATCAATTTTCGGGTCCTGCACTTGTAGTGTGAACATTTTGGCGCGAACATCCGCCGGAGGATAAATTCCTGGGTTATCACGGACTTCCGCACTCACCAGCGGCGTAGCTTCTTTGTTGGCGTTGGCATAGAACACATGGTCGGAAATATGCGCTATCACATCCGGACGCAGCAGATAATTCAGAAACTGATAGGCTTCGTCTTTGTTTTTAGCATCAGCAGGCATAGCAAACACATCAAAGAATGCCATCGCTCCTTCTTTAGGAATCGAGAAAGAAACATTCACACCGTTTTTCGCTTCTTTCGCGCGCTTAGATGCCTGCCACACATCGCCCGCCCAGCCAATAGCGACGCAGATATCGCCATTCGCCAGATCGTTAATGTATTGAGATGAATGGAAATAACGAATATTTGGACGCAGCTTTAATAGCAGATCGGTTGCCGGGCCAGTGTAATCATCCGCTTTAGTGCTGTTGGGGTCTTTGCCGAGATAATTCAGCACGGTAGCAAAAACTTCTTCCGGTGCGTCAAGGAAAGAGACACCGCAGCTTTTCAGTTTTTCCAGATTTTCAGGTTTGAGGATCAAGTCCCAGCTATCGACTGGCGCGTTTTCGCCTAGTACGGCTTTGACTTTATCGACGTTATAGCCAATTCCGGTGGTCGCCCACATATACGGCATAGCAAATTTATTGTCGGGATCGTGTTTTGCCACCAGCTTCAGCAGTTCTGGATCGAGATTCTTCCATTCTGGCAATTTGCTTTTATCCAACGGCTGGAATACACCGGCAGTCAACTGGCGTTCAAGAAAACTGGCTGACGGAACGACAAGATCAAAGCCGGTGCTCCCCGCCATTAACTTGCCTTCCAATACTTCGTTGGAATCGAAAACATCGTAGACGACTTTTATACCCGTCTCTTTTTCAAAATTTGCCACCGTATCCGGGGCGATATAATCAGACCAGTTATAGATGTGGAGTGTTTTTTGTTCAGCCGCGAGCGTGCCGACAGAGACGACCATCAGAGCACCTGCAACCAGACCCGATAGCCATTTTTTATTTAAGGCAGTCATATCTCTTTCCTTCTGAAAGTTCGTTAACAAACGAACAAAAGTTGTCACACTGAAAGATATGCAATAAACGTGCATATTTTTTATCGGCGCGGCGCAAGAAAAGAGAACTCTCTCCCGGCCAGCATTGCTCGCTATATAAAAGCCTCGCAAGAATAACTTTAGCCAGGGTTTGAAACTATAGCTGTAATTAAAAAACAGTATTTAACAAATTTTTATGCGTATTTGCTCTATGTGATAAAGCCAATTCGGCATAAGACAAGTGAAAAAATCTTTAATGAAAGGTTAAATTCAGCAGGAAATATTATGATGCGCAGTCACTGCGGCAGCGACTGCGTGCACAAAAAGAGTTATCAGTGTAGGAAATAGTTTTCGGTAACGTTATTTTGCCCTTCATCGTCAGTCGGCAACAGCAGTTGATGGGCATTGGCTTCAAGGATGACCATCGAAATCTGCTCTTCACTCTGGCGTACGAACCATGCAAACTGTTCATAGGTTACGCCCTGCATAACGGATAAAGACTGGCAAACCACCAGCTTTGGCAGATTATCATCCTGCATATCAAGAAATGCTTTCACCGTCAGCGAACTGGCATTGATAGCCGATAAATCCGCCGCCAGCGGCAACACGGCTGAAGGTCTGACTTCCGCCATGGCAGAAAACAGGATCGTGTTATCAATCAGGTCGATTTTGGCATCAAAAACACCGTCGAAATTCTGCATATGCGGCAGATGTAGAGCCTGACAGTTATCACATTCAAAAAAACTCATCCCCAGGTCATCGAGCCATTGACGCAACGTATCCAGACCAGGAACGACCAGCGATGTCATAATTTTGTACAACCTCTTCCGATAAAAAGACTGGCACAGCTTACGCAAAAAGCGCAGGCAAAACCATGATCAGTCACGTTATTGCGACTAACCACCGGTTTTTAAGCAATATTCTGCCGTAGCGTGGCGCTCAATCCAGCGGATCATTTTACCCGCGATGTCGATACCGGTGGTTTTCTCTATCCCTTCCAGACCGGGCGACGCATTCACCTCCATCACCAACGGTCCGCGATTTGCACGCAGAATATCCACACCAGCAACATCCAGCGCCATCGTTCGCGCGGCTTTTATGGCGATTTCACGCTCCTGCGGCGTAATACTGGCAATGCTTGCCGCGCCGCCGCGATGCAAATTGGAACGAAAATCGCCCTCTTTCGCCTGCCGTTCAATTGCCGCAACCACTTCATCGCCAACGACCAGACAACGGATATCACGCCCTTTTGCTTCTTTTATATATTCCTGCACCAGGATATGCGCATTAAGACCGCGAAAAGCGTCAATCACGCTTTCTGCTGCCTGACGCGTCTCCGCCAGCACCACACCAATCCCCTGCGTGCCTTCGACCAGCTTGACCACCAGCGGCGCACCACCGACCATCTCGATTAAGTCGCTGGTATCATCCGGCGAATGCGCAATGCCTGTTACAGGCAGGTCAATGCCCTGTCGCGCTAACAGTTGCATAGACCGCAATTTGTCACGCGCACGGGCAATCGCGACCGATTCATTCAACGGATAGCTCCCCAGCATTTCGAACTGACGTAGCGCCGCCGTCCCATAAAAGGTAATGGCGGTGCCAATGCGCGGGATCACCGCGTCAAAATGGGGTAGCTTGCGGCCTTTATAATGAATAGAAGACGCCGCAGGATTAATGTTCATATAGCAAGAAAGCGGATCGAGAATTTCAACCAGGTGACCGCGCTGGATGGCGGCTTCACGCAGCCGCTTACACGAATAGAGCGTTCCATCCCGGGACAATATGGCAATTTTCACCCTGCACCTCTCTGTCAGACCTGGTCAAAAGCCCGCGTATAATACATCGGCGTTACGGTTTTAGCGCGTCGCCCAACCTTGTTTATGCAAATAATCGAGAATAAAAGGACGACTTTCTTTGATAATCGTCCGACGAATATGATCGCTCCAGGTATCCCGACGATTATTGCTACCACGGGTGAGATAATATTCCGCCAGTTGCTCGTCATACTGCGCCAGAGCGTCTTTATCCAGCGGTTGATAGCTGTTTTCATGCACCAAAATGGAGGCCGGTAAACGCGGTTTGAGATCCGGTTTATCCGCAGGCCAGCCAAGACACAGACCAAACAGCGGCAGAACATGCTTCGGTAACTTCAGCAGTTCCGTCACTGCTTCGATATTATTGCGCAGTCCACCAATATATACTCCGCCCAATCCCAGAGATTCCGCTGCAGTTAACGCATTTTGCGCCATCATCGCCGTATCAACGACACCGAGCAACAGTTGTTCCGCCAGGCCAAGCTGGGCATCCGGGCAGATTTGTAAATGACGGTTAAAGTCGGCACAGAACACCCAAAACTCCGCCGCTTGCGCAACATGTTTTTGCCCACCGGTCAGCGTTACCAGTTCATCACGCAACGTTCTATCGGTAATGCGAATAATACTCGTGCATTGCAAAAAACTAGAACTGGAAGTCGCTCGGGCGCTGTTGATAATCGCCTCACGCTGCGCCTCAGAAATGGGTTCATCAGTGAAATGGCGAATGGAGCGATGGCCACAAATAAGTTCAATCGTTGGCGTCATTATCTTTTTCTCTTTCAGAACGTGAAGATTCCGGTGGACGGTTCATCAGTTGTGGGGCAAGCCGTTTGGCCACCTGAAGAATAACCACCACCGCAGCGGGAAGCATGAGCAAAATACCGAGAAAAATCATCAGAATTTGTACCTCTGGTGTCGAAAACGGCGCCGGAAGCGAAAGGTAATGGCTTAACGACAGCAGCGCCGTCGCCAGTAACATCATGCCGATGAATTCCAGTATCAACACGCTTTTAGGTAATTTACCGATCGCGCGCATAATCTTCCCTCTGCAAAGTGAATAGCTATTTTAAAACCTTTCGTTGCGTTGTGCTTAACAGTTATAGCTTTAGTCAATCGATGCAACAGGTTAAACCTACTTTCAGCGAATAAGTTTTGGCGTGATCATGACGGACATAAACAGATGAGGAGAGAAACAATGCAAACCGTTATTTTTGGTCGTCCGGGGTGCCCTTACTGCGTGCGTGCTAAAGATCTGGCAGACAAACTGAGTAATGAACGCGATGATTTTGAATATCAGTATGTTGATATTCGTGCGGAAGGGATAAGCAAAGAAGATTTACAACAGAAAGCGGGTAAACCAGTAGAAACCGTACCGCAGATTTTTATCGATCAACAACATATTGGCGGCTTTACCGATTTTGCTGCGTGGGTGAAAGAAAATCTGGACGCATGATCGCCTGACAAGCCCTCTGTATTGAGGGCTTTATTCATTTTTTCTGTGGTGTGGCTTGAACAAACTGCTGATAAACAAGAAACACAATGCCCCCAGCGCACACCAGAACACTGCACTCAACAACCACGCCAGCTCTTGCCAGAATGAACGTGTCGGTGAAAAAAACAATCGCATAATTAACATTGAACACGGTGCCGCCAGCATTGCGCCAAACAGCGGTTTAAGGACTTCTCTACGCTGCGAAAAAAAGCTGGCAACCGCTCCAGGAAGAATGAAAAACAGCAAGCCGATTTCAGGATGCCCGGCAGCCCGAAAAGCGCCTTTCATTTGCGTCGCCAGGAACAGGCACACTACAATGAAGAGGACAAAACAGCAGATTGCCCCCGCCCAACGTTGTTTATGTTTCACTCGCCCCTCCTGACACTGCCTCTATCGAACACATTTTCGCCACTATGGCGTTCAGTAAGATAAAGCCGCTTCGCATTCCATGCTAATATAGGCCAACGCAATTTTTATAGCCGTTGGTACTTAATGTGATTACACTAGTAAAATATATTGTTTCTTTACTATTGCTTAGGTGCGCTGAATGAATTCGCGCCCTGATTTCAGGTAAAAACATTATCGTAAATTACCATTTCTTTCAACAGCTTACTCGTAAACAAGAAGTTAGTCTCCGTGAATATAAACGTCGCCGAATTGTTAAATGGGAATTACATTCTGTTATTATTTGTAGTCCTTGCGCTTGGACTATGTCTAGGAAAATTACGACTTGGTTCAATCCAACTGGGTAATTCCATTGGCGTTTTAGTCGTATCGTTACTATTAGGGCAACAACATTTCAGCATTAACACCGACGCACTTAATCTTGGCTTTATGTTGTTTATTTTCTGCGTCGGAGTCGAAGCCGGCCCCAACTTTTTTTCCATTTTTTTTCGCGATGGGAAAAATTACCTAATGTTAGCTCTGGTAATGGTTGGCAGTGCGCTGGCGATCGCCTTAGGGTTGGGTAAGCTGTTTGGCTGGGATATCGGTCTGACGGCCGGTATGTTAGCAGGCTCCATGACTTCAACACCTGTCCTGGTTGGTGCTGGCGACACATTGCGTCATTCCGGTATGGAAAGCGGACAGCTCTCCACAGCACTGGATAATCTAAGCCTCGGGTATGCGTTAACCTATTTAATTGGTCTGGTGAGTTTAATTGTCGGTGCACGTTATTTACCGAAGTTGCAGCATCAGGATTTACAGACCAGCGCCCAACAAATCGCTCGCGAACGTGGTCTGGACACCGATGCCAGCCGTAAAGTCTATCTGCCGGTAATTCGCGCCTACCGCGTCGGCCCGGAACTGGTCGCCTGGGCCGACGGCAAAAATCTACGTGAATTGGGTATTTATCGTCAAACCGGTTGCTACATTGAACGTATTCGTCGTAACGGGATTCTGGCAAATCCGGATGGCGACGCCGTACTACAAATGGGCGATGAGATAGCGTTAGTGGGATATCCTGACGCCCACGCCCGCCTTGATCCCAGCTTCCGTAACGGTAAAGAAGTTTTTGATCGTGACCTTCTCGACATGCGTATCGTCACTGAAGAAGTTGTTGTCAAAAACCATAACGCTGTCGGTAAACGTCTGGCACAACTGAAGTTGACCGATCACGGTTGCTTCCTTAACCGCGTCATCCGCAGCCAGATTGAGATGCCAATTGATGACAACGTTGTGCTTAACAAAGGTGATGTTTTGCAGGTGAGCGGCGATGCCCGTCGCGTGAAGACCATTGCTGACCGCATCGGCTTTATCTCGATTCACAGCCAGGTCACAGACCTGCTGGCATTCTGCGCGTTCTTTGTTATTGGCCTGATGATCGGGATGATCACCTTCCAGTTCAGCACATTTAGTTTCGGCATGGGTAACGCTGCTGGCTTGTTATTCGCCGGCATTATGTTGGGCTTTATGCGCGCTAACCACCCGACCTTCGGTTACATTCCGCAGGGTGCGTTAAGCATGGTGAAAGAGTTCGGCCTGATGGTATTTATGGCAGGCGTTGGTTTAAGCGCCGGTAGCGGCATTAATAACGGCCTGGGTGCGATCGGCGGTCAGATGTTGATTGCCGGATTGATTGTCAGTCTGGTGCCGGTAGTTATCTGTTTCCTGTTTGGTGCCTATGTACTGCGTATGAACCGCGCGCTCCTGTTCGGTGCGATGATGGGTGCGCGTACCTGTGCTCCGGCAATGGAGATCATCAGCGACACCGCACGCAGTAACATCCCGGCCTTAGGTTATGCGGGCACTTATGCAATAGCTAACGTACTGCTGACGCTAGCCGGGACAATCATTGTCATGGTATGGCCCGGACTCGGATAAAACTGAAGTTGCCCTGAAAATGAAATTTTTTTGTACAATCACCGAACTTTTCTTCGGGGCATCAGTCTTAATTAGTGCCACTGCTTTTCTTTGATGTCCCCATTTTGTGGAGCCCATCAACCCCGCCATTTCGGTTCAAGGTTGATGGGTTTTTTGTTGCCTGAAATTTATCTCCTGCCCCGCCACTCGCGCCACCATCTGTAAAATCTCCTCGCGCGTTAGCGGCTTACGGTCAGTGACAAAATGCAGCGTCATCCCTTCAATAAAAGCATCCAGAGCCCGGGCCGTTCCAGGTTCGAACCATTGTTCGAGCGTTTGCTGACTGCGCTGCATCCAGTTTTGCATCACTGTTTTTAATAATGGTTTTCGGCTGGCCAGCGCGTAGAGTTGATACATCAGCTCCATGTTGTCCGGCGTTGCAACCTGCGAGCTGTAGATTATGTCTGTTATGGCCTGGCAGGCACCAGGGGCATCACTGACATCGTGAAAAAATGCCTGATATTGCCGTGACATAGCCTGCGTAAAGCTACTGAACGCCTCCAGCAATAGCTCATCAATTCCTGAAAAATAGTAGGTCATCGACCCTAACGGTACCCCGGCAAGGGTGGCTATTTTACGGTGCGTCACGGCATGTATTCCGTAAAGTTTTACCGCCTCGAGAGTGGCCTGGATGATTTTTTCTCGCCGTTGCGGATCATTAGCGCGACGCATGTCATTTCCTCTCTGTACAATTGTGTACAAATGTACACAACCTTGCTAAGGTTGTCTTCCCTCTTCTTTTTTTGACGTGATCTATGACCGTAAATTCTTCACGTAATGCCTTGAAACGTCGTACCTGGGCGCTGTTTATGTTCTTCTTTTTGCCGGGCCTTCTAATGGCTTCCTGGGCAACCCGTACGCCCGCTATCCGCGACATTCTTTCTGTCTCTATCGCTGAAATGGGCGGCGTGCTCTTTGGCCTGTCAATCGGTTCGATGAGCGGTATTCTCTGTTCGGCGTGGTTAGTGAAACGCTTTGGGACGCGTAATGTCATCCTGGTCACGATGTCCTGCGCATTGATCGGGATGATGATATTAAGTCTGGCACTCTGGCTGACATCTCCTGTGCTCTTTGCCATCGGTCTTGGCGTTTTTGGGGCCAGTTTTGGTTCCGCAGAAGTGGCGATAAACGTTGAAGGTGCTGCCGTTGAGCGAGAAATAAATAAAACGGTTTTACCGATGATGCATGGCTTCTACAGTCTCGGTACGCTGGCGGGGGCTGGTGTGGGGATGGCGCTGACGGCCTTTGGCGTTCCGGCAACTGTGCACATTTTGCTGGCGGCGCTGGTGGGCATCGCGCCTATTTGTATCGCTATTCAGGCTATCCCTGACGGTACGGGAAAAAATGCTGCCGATGGCACGCAGCATGGTGAAAAAGGAGTTCCTTTTTATCGCGATATTCAGTTGCTGTTAATTGGTGTCGTGGTGCTGGCAATGGCTTTCGCCGAAGGTTCTGCCAACGACTGGTTACCCTTATTAATGGTTGATGGTCACGGATTTAGCCCCACGTCCGGTTCATTGATATACGCAGGTTTCACATTGGGGATGACCGTTGGACGTTTTACCGGCGGCTGGTTTATTGATCGCTACAGCCGCGTTGCCGTGGTACGCGCCAGTGCGCTCATGGGTGCGTTGGGTATCGGGCTGATTATTTTTGTTGATAGCACCTGGGTCGCTGGGGTGTCTGTCGTTCTTTGGGGACTGGGGGCTTCTCTGGGCTTCCCACTGACCATTTCAGCCGCCAGTGATACCGGCCCCGATGCGCCGACCCGTGTCAGCGTAGTGGCAACGACCGGTTATCTGGCTTTCCTCGTCGGGCCTCCACTTCTGGGCTATCTCGGCGAACATTATGGATTACGTAGTGCAATGCTGGTTGTACTGGCGCTGGTTATTCTCGCGGCTATTGTCGCGAAGGCCGTCGCCAAACCCGATACCAAAACGCAGACGGCGATGGAGAATAGTTGATGAGCATTAAATTAATTGCGGTAGACATGGATGGTACTTTCTTAAGCGATCAAAAAACCTATAACCGCGAGCGGTTTATGGCCCAGTATCAGCAGATGAAAGCACAAGGGATTCGTTTTGTCGTCGCCAGCGGGAATCAATATTATCAGTTGATCTCTTTCTTCCCCGAAATTGCCGATGAAATTGCCTTTGTGGCAGAAAACGGCGGTTGGGTAGTGAGCGAAGGCAAAGATGTTTTTAATGGCGAGCTGTCGAAAGATGCATTTACCACTGTCGTGAAACATTTACTGACGCGCCCGGAAGTGGAAATTATTGCCTGCGGAAAAAATAGCGCCTATACCCTCAAAAAATATGACGATGCCATGAAAACTGTGGCGGAAATGTATTATCACCGTCTGGAATACGTCGATAGCTTTGACAACTTAGAAGATATCTTCTTTAAGTTTGGCCTGAATCTTTCCGATGAACTGATTCCGCAAGTGCAAAAAGCATTACATGAAGCCATCGGCGATATTATGGTGCCAGTGCATACCGGCAACGGCAGCATCGATCTAATCATCCCTGGCGTACATAAAGCCAATGGCCTACGTCAACTCCAGAAATTATGGGGAATAGACGACAGCGAAGTAGTGGTCTTTGGCGATGGCGGTAACGATATTGAGATGCTGCGCCAGGCAGGGTTCAGCTTCGCAATGGAAAATGCCGGCAGTGCGGTTGTTGCAGCAGCGAAGTACCGTGCAGGTTCCAATAACTGTGAAGGCGTACTGGACGTGATCGATAAAGTTCTTAAACACGAAGCGCCATTTAATCAATAAAACGGCAGCACGCCCGGCAACACAACGCCTGCATGAAGGCTGCATAATTCGCAGAAATTAACTCACCGGATTATTTCAGGCGAAATGATTATGAAGAATTATGTTTTGCTGGGCGCGTTTCTCATGAGTTTTGCGGGTGCAACGATGGCGCAAAGTGTTACCGTCGATGTGCCGAGTGGATACAAAGTGGTTGTGGTACCTGATTCTGTCAGCGTTCCGCAAGCCGTCAGCGTTGCTACCGTGCCGCAAACCGTCTATGTGGCCCCGACTCCCGCTCCGGCTTACCGTCCGCATCCGTATGTTCGTCACCTTGCCAGCGTTGGCGAAGGGATGGTTATCGAACATCAGATCGATGACCATCACCATTAATTCGAAAATGCCTGATTGCATTGTGCAATCAGGCATTTTTTTAACCTTCGTGTGAATTTCCTACCTGTTTATCTTTTAGAAAAATAAACATCAGCAGCAGCCACAAAATTCCGTTGGCAAGATTGAAGAGATTAAACAGACCGTTGCCACCGTTCAGATACGCGTGTTTACTGATCTCAATACCGACAGTGAAAATCAGCATTTGCAACATCCCCATTGCCGCCGAGACAGTACCTTTACTCATATCGCTAGCAAACAGCGTCAGACGCACCAACCCCGCATTCGCCAGGCCAATGCCAAAAGCATAAATACTTAACCCGGCGGTCATCCACAAATACGCGTGCGATGAGATGACCGTTGCCACAGCGGCAACCAGCAGACCAGTCATAATCGGCCAGCCACCCATAATGATCAGCGAACGTACGGTGCGACGCGAGGTCAGCCGCGCCAGCAGTAAGTTCCCCGCAATTAATGCGCCGAAAATGGGTACTTGCAGCAAACCATATTCATAGCTGCTCAACTGCTCGCCGGTTATGATGATAATCGGCGACTGGGCAATCCACGCCAGCAACGGCAGACTGACAAATCCCAGTGCCAACGCCCCTGCAACAAAGCGACCATTCATCAACACCAGTTTGTAGTCACGCCCAAGCTCTTTCAGTGACAATTTCTCGCCAATACGCGTAGCGGTTTCTGGCATGGCACGTTGCAGGCCGAAGAAGGAGATAGTTGCCAACGCGGCAAATAATACAAACATCCCTTCCCAGGGCAGCACATGGATCCACGCCGCCCCCACCAGCGGGCCGAGTAGCGGAGCAATCAGCGCCACGTTCGCCATCAGCGCGGTGATCTTGATACAAACCGCCTCTTCGAAGGATTCCTGAATCGCGGCATAACCTACAGCGCCAATGAAACAGAGGCTTATACCCTGCAAGAAGCGCAACAGCGTGAATTGTTCAATGTTTTGCGCCAGTAAAATCGCCAGACAAGTGATGATAAACCACACTACGCCCGCCAGCATCACCGGACGGCGACCAATACGATCCGACAATGGCCCCAGCAGCCACTGTAAAAACATCCCACCCGCCAGGTACGCGGTCATCGAGGTAGGAACCCAATCAATGCCCGCCTGGTACTGTTCCACCACGGCCAACATACCGGGCTGAATCATATCGTTACCGATATAAGTTGAGAATTCGTAGAGCACCAGACAGAGAGGGAAAAGTAATGCCTGACGTCCGAGTCTGGCACCATTAGCTAATCTATTTTGCATGCAATTTCTTCGCCAAGAATAATCGCGCAAAGTTTAATAAAAGCGCGGCTAACGAGAAAGCAATTTTTGCCCCTGAAACCGCCGTTAAGCACATTCTTACATTAATCGGCGTTTAGACTCTCTTTTTTTAAGCTTTATTTAACTACCGCGCGTTACCATTACTTAACGTAATACGGGCCACTTATGAGAAATAAGACGATGCCGCTTTACCCTGTTTAACATGCACCTTATTCTCACCGCCTTGCCTGACGGCTCTCCATTAAACACCTTATGAGTCTGGAAGTTATGCTGGAAAATCTCAATTACTCATTATTCTCTCTAATTAACGCCACGCCAGATTCTTCTCCGTGGATGATCTCGTTGGCGATTTTTATTGCCAAAGATTTGATTACCGTGGTGCCGCTACTGACCGGGGTACTTTGGCTGTGGGGGCGTACGGCGCAACGGCAGGTAGTGATAAAAATGGCGATCGCACTGGCTGTAAGTCTGTTTGTTTCCTGGGGGATGGGTCACTTATTTCCACACGACCGCCCGTTTGTCGAGAATATCGGCTATAACTTCCTGCACCATGCGGCAGATGACTCTTTCCCGAGCGATCACGGCACGGTGATCTTCACCTTCGCTCTGGCATTTTTAATCTGGCATCGTTTGTGGTCCGGATCGCTTCTCATGGCACTGGCCGTAATTATTGCCTGGTCGCGGGTCTACCTTGGCGTCCACTGGCCACTGGATATGCTTGGTGGATTGTTGGCGGGAATGATTGGTTGCCTTAGCGCGCAGATTATCTGGCAAGCTGTGGGGACAATGCTCTACCAGCGACTGCAATCGTGGTATCGCTTCTGCTTCGCCTTACCGATCCGTAAAGGCTGGGTACGTGGCTGATTTCGGATAAAACGTGTAATATCAGGCGGCTCGCTTCAATAACTATTCAGAGGGAATATGGAAACACGTCGCGAAGAGCGTATCGGGCAATTACTCCAGGAATTAAAACGCAGCGATAAGTTGCATCTGAAGGACGCCGCCGCTCTACTTGGGGTTTCAGAGATGACGATTCGTCGCGACTTGAATAACAACAGCGCCCCCGTCGTATTACTCGGCGGCTATATCGTTCTCGAACCACGCAGCGCCAGCCATTACCTGCTAAGTGACCAAAAATCCCGTCTGGTGGAAGAAAAACGCCGCGCCGCAAAACTGGCCGCAACGTTGGTAGAACCCGATCAGACCCTCTTTTTTGACTGTGGCACCACTACGCCCTGGATTATTGAAGCGATTGATAATGAAATCCCTTTCACCGCCGTTTGTTATTCACTGAATACCTTTCTGGCGCTGCAAGAGAAACCACACTGCCGGGCGTTTCTGAGCGGTGGTGAATTTCACGCCAGCAACGCCATTTTCAAACCTATCGATTTTCAACAAACGCTGAATAATTTTTGTCCGGATATCGCTTTTTATTCCGCTGCGGGTGTACATATCAAAAAAGGCGCAACCTGTTTTAATATTGAAGAGTTGCCGGTAAAACACTGGGCCATGTCGATGGCGCAAAAGCATGTGCTGGTTGTCGACCACAGTAAGTTTGGTAAGGTACGTCCGGCGCGCATGGGCGACCTGAAACGCTTTGATATCGTAGTGAGCGATTGTTGTCCGGAAGATGAGTATGTGAAGTACGCGCAAACGCAGCGCATTAAGTTAATGTATTAACTAAGCATCACCGGATGACGTCTACGCGCCATCCGGTCAACTAAAGATTAAGAGAACCAGCTGCCAAACCACTGATGGAATTTCATCATCACGAAATCCCACATCCGACCAAAGAATCCACCCTCTTCTACATTCTCCATTACGATTAATGGACGCTGTTCAATAGACTTGCCATTAAGCTGGAAATCAATGGTTCCGACAACCTGCCCTTTTTTCAGTGGTGCGGTGAGCTGCGGTTCCGTTAATGTATAACTGGCTTTCAGGTTTTTCAGTTGTCCGCGCGGAATAGTCACCGATCCGCCTTCGCCAGCACCGAGATTCACTTCGCTCTTATCGCCAAACCAGACTCGCTGGGTCACAAAGGTGGCATCAGGTTTAATTGGTGTCACGGTTTCAAAGAAACGGAAGCCCCAGGTGAGCAACTTTTCGGACTCATTAAAACGGATACGATCGGTTTTCGCTCCCAGTACAACAGAGATCAAACGCATGTCGCCCTGGGTCGCGGAGGCCACCAGGTTGTAACCGGCACCTGCCGTAGTACCGGTCTTCATGCCATCGACATTGACATTACTACTCCATAGCAGACGGTTACGGTTAGGCTGGCGAATCTTGTTGAAGGTAAATTCCTTCTCTTTATGAATGGCATACTCTTCCGGTACATCGTGGATTAACGCTTTGCCCAGCAAAGCCATATCGCGCGCGGTACTGAACTGCCCCGGTGCGTCGAGGCCGTGCACCGTCTGGAAGGTGGTGTTGGTCAGGCCCAATTTTTTAGCATAACCATTCATCAAACCAATAAATGACTCCTGACTGCCCGCAACGTAATCAGCCAGCGCAATACAGGCGTCATTACCGGACTGAATGATCACGCCTTTGTTTAAATCGGCCACCGAAACCTGATCGCCCGGTTTAAGGAACATCACCGACGAACCACGCAGCGCCGGATTGCCCGTTGCCCAGGCATCTTTACCGACCGTCACCATATCGGTGAGTTTAATCTTATCGGCCTTGAGCGCCTGCCCAACCACATAGCTGGTCATAATTTTGGTCAGACTGGCTGGGTCAAGTTTCTCATCCGCATTGCCTTCTGCCAGCACTTTACCGCTGGCGTAATCCATTAAAATCCATGCAAGCGCATCCACGCTCGGCGCGTCAACGGTTTGTTCAGCTGCGAATGCCGTTGGGGCAAAAAGGAATAAAAATGCAGAACCCGCTGTAAGACCACGAAGGAGAGAGGAGAATTGCGTCATAAATGCCACCCGAGTATCCATTCAAAAAAAATACGTTATATCGCCGTATGATAAGTTCGGTGATTAATAACGCACACACAAACTTAAAGAAACCGTAAGTTGGTAAAGTTTTTAAAGTTTATGCAATATCCCGCCGCTTCGCTGCTTCTGGCGTCATTTTTTTGCCAACTGTTGCTTAAAAGTTAACTTTACTTCACCATCGGAATCCTGTTCAGCCTGTGGCTGCCTGTGTAAAAAGGGGTGAGTATGATTACGCTGTGGGGTCGGAATAATTCAACCAACGTAAAAAAAGTGTTGCTGACACTCGAAGAACTGGATCTACCTTATGAGCAAATTCTCGCGGGCCGTGAGTTTGGGGTAAACCATGACGCCGACTTTCTGGCGATGAATCCCAACGGGCTGGTGCCACTGTTGCGTGACGACGAAAGTGATTTAATTCTCTGGGAGTCGAACGCCATTGTCCGCTACCTGGCAGCACAGTACGGGCAAAACCGCTTGTGGATTGACTCGCCAGCACGTCGCGCAGAAGCGGAAAAATGGATGGACTGGGCAAACCAGACGCTTAGTAATGCCCATCGCGGGATCCTGATGGGATTAGTCAGAACACCGCCTGAAGAGCGTGACCAGGCAGCCATTGATGCCAGTTGCAAGGAATGCGACGCCTTGTTTGCCATTCTTGATGCGGAACTGGCAAAAGTGAAATGGTTCTCTGGTGATAAATTTGGCGTGGGTGATATCGCTATTGCACCGTTTATCTACAATTTGTTTAACGTCGGTCTGACCTGGACACCACGTCCCAATCTGGAACGCTGGTATCAACAGCTCACCGAACGCCCCGCAGTACGTAAAGTGGTGATGATCCCCGTTAGCTAATTACGCGGGCTAACTTTTAGTAATTCCCCGTTGGACTCGTCGGTCAGGACGTATAAATAACCGTCGGGTCCAGTGCGAACATCACGAATTCGCTGCCCCCTGTCCGTTAATATGCGGCCATCTTCCGTCACTTTGTTGCCTTTGACGCTCATCACGATGACATCTTTGTCTTTTAACGCGCCAATAAATAATTTTTGCTGCCACTGGGGGAATTTGTCACTGTTATAGAAGGCCATACCGCTCACCGCCGGTGAGTCTTTCCAGTAGAAAATCGGTTGTTCGGTTCCGGCAACGATTTCCCCTTTCGCTTCCGGTATTTTAAATCCCGAGTAATTGATGCCCCAGGACGCCAGCGGCCAGCCGTAGTTTTTGCCTTTTTGCGGAATATTTATTTCATCACCACCGCGCGGGCCATGTTCATTCAACCACAGTGCATTACTCCACGGATTCATCGCCATCCCTTGCGGATTACGAATGCCGTAAGACCAGATCTCAGCTCGTGCAGCGGATTCCTTCACAAAGGGATTATCATCCGGGATCTCGCCCTGGTCGGTCAGACGCACTAATTTACCCTGTAATTTGTCGAGATCCTGCGCCGTCGGGCGCTGATTATTTTCCCCCAGACCAATAAAAAGATAACCGTTACCGTCGAATACCAACCGCCCGCCAAAATGGTTACCGGTAGACAGTTTTGGCATCTGCCGAAAGACGGTGTGGAAGTCGGTCACTTGTGAGAGATCATCACTTAAGCGGCCATAACCGACGGCAGTTCCGGCTTTGCCATCATCGCCAACTTCGGAATAACTTAACCAGATGCGGCGAGACTGGGCAAAATCAGGTGCTAAAGCCACATCCAGCAGACCGCCCTGCCCGTGCGCCCAGACTTCCGGCACTCCGGCAAGCGGCGCAGATAATCCTTTTCCTGCTTGCCAGTGACGCAACTCGCCGCCGCGCAGGGTGATTAACATGCCGTGATTATCGGGTAAAAAGGCCAGCGCCCACGGGTGATCGAGTTTGTCTTGCAGTACTTCGACATTTACCGTTGCAGGCGCCGCCCAAAGAGCGGAAGAAACACAGAGAAAGGGCACAAGGAAAAGGGATTGTCGATGCATAACGCCTCCGGATTGACTCTGGCTTAAAGCGTAGTCAGTGGAGGAGATGGCAAATTCATTTTTACAAAAACTTAAACATGAAGGGGGAGATGCTTTCTCCCCCTTAGTTTTCAGGCCTGCTCAAGCATGGTGTGCTTTTCAAGACTCTGGATACTCAGCGTTAAGCTCATCAGACAATTTTCAAGCTTATCGGCGTTGACGGTAATAAAATTTGGGCAATCATGATACCCACTCATCAAACATACTGCGGCTGTCGCTAATGCTTCTTCAGCGTGATGAAGAGCACTCCACTCATCCTTATCCAGATGAAGATTCAACCGCAGCGATTTATCGTGCAGTTCGCGATTCAGTTTAAAAAAGTTATCTCGTAGATGATTGCTTTCGCTGACGGACATGTATCCTTTAGCCTTCCTCAGATGCACGTACGCAGCGAGGTCAACTTGTGCGTCTTTCAACCGATTCAGCAGGTCGATTCGCTGTCTGTCAACGAACATACTTCGATCCTCCTCTTTCCAGCCTTGTTGCAATTAAATAGTATGGCTACTTTTTGTACAAAATGCTGTCAGGGATCAATATTTCACAACTTATTAATAAGAATTTACATTATTTCTCTTTCCAGCACCTCACATCCCCACGGCGCCAGTTCTAAGTCTTGTGAACAAGCCTTGCCCGTTTCTGCCACCCGCCACGCTCCAGGAAGCACAACATTTTGTACATGAGCAGTGTAGTTTTGTACAAAAACCCATTCCTGATTGCCGTCTGTCCGACGCGTTGCAATAACGCCAACAGGAAGTTCAGTAGCAAGTGCTTTTGGGAGATGAAGTGTATTGATCAACATCGCGGCAAACGCTTGATGAAATGACGCATCATTACGCGAAGCCACATAGAAAGCACGACCTTGTCCGACGTGATTTACCGTTAACGCCGGCGTACCTGCATAAAAATCCTCACCATAGCGCGCCAGAACCTGTGCGCCTTCGGCGTGAATGACCGCACATAATTCCCGTGCCTGCCATTGCCCCTGCAGTCCATACGCATTCGGCTCGCAGACAACTTCGTTATGCTGATAATCATTAAGGCTATCAATATCTTCAGCCCACACGCCCATCAGATCACGCAACGGGCCAGGGAAACCGCCCAGGTGACATAAATCGGTTTCATTGACAATCCCGGACCAGTAAGTAGTGACAAAATTGCCTCCAGCTTCGACATAGGCACGAGCACGAGCAGCAAATCCATCGCGAACCATATAGAGCATTGGGGCGATAACTAACTGATAATCCGTAAGATCACAATCTGCGTTGATAACATCGACCGCCACGCCCTGCTCCCAGAAAGGTCGGTAATGCTCCACTACCGTTTGCTCGTAGTGGATACCGCAATTGCGCGGCCCGGCAGCATCATTGACCGCCCAGCGGTTTTCCCAGTCGAAAATAATGGCAACTTTTGCCTGCGTTTTCGTCCCAACCAATTGTTTAAGATGTGCCAGTCGTTGCCCCAGTTGTATGACTTCGCGCCCGGTACGCGTCTCCAGATGACCGACGTGATCAACCACCGCACCATGAAACTTCTCCACGGCACCACGACTCTTACGCCACTGAAAATAGTGCACGCCATCTGCGCCGTGAGCGACGGCCTGTAAGGAAGAAAGAATATTCATTCCCGGCTTTTTCAATTTGCTGGTTGGCTGCCAGCTTGTCTGGCTGGGCGTGGATTCCATCAGAATAAACGGTTTATTTTTCAAGGTACGCATCAGGTCGTGATACATCGCTGTTTTACAGGCAACAGCGCGTTCATCTTCCTGTTTATGCCACATGGGATAGCTATCCCAGCTCACAAAATCAACCACTTCAGCTAATGCCCAGTAGTTGTAGTCATTGAAATACCACATAAAATTGGTCGTCGCAAGTAAATCGGGGCGTTCTGCTTTTAACGGCGCGATCTCCATTTGATAGAACTCTTTTACCTGCGATGTGACAAAGCGCCGCCAGTCAAGATTCAAACCGTGGTTAGACATCTCACCTAATGGGGAAGGAGATTCAATTTGTGCCCAGTCACTGTATGTATGGCTCCAGAAGCCAGTCCACCATGCCTGATTAAGCGCCTCAAGAGTGGTGTAACGAGTCTGCAACCAACGGCGAAACGCCTGTTGGCATCCATTACAATGACACTCTCCGCCATACTCATTACTGATGTGCCATCCCAGAACCGCCGGATGATTGGCGTATCGCTGCGCCAGTTTACGGTTAATTTGCGTCACTTTATCTTTATACACTGGCGAAGAAAGGCAGTGATTATGGCGACCGCCGTGAAGCATTTTCTCGCGTGAGGCGCTAACTCTCAGAACCTCTGGATAACGAGCAGCTAGCCAGGCGGGTTTGGCTCCGCTTGGTGTTGCCAGGAAGACAGAGATCCCACCAGCATGAAGTTTATCCAGCACCTCATCCAGCCAGTCAAAGCAATATTCCCCCTCTGTGGGTTCCAGCATTGACCAGCTAAAAATACCCACCGACATGGTGTTACAACCAGCCTGTTGCATCATGGCGATATCTTTCTCCAGAATCCCGGGAACATGTAACCACTGCTCCGGATTGTAATCGGCACCATGAAGTAACCACGGGGCTCTGGGAATGATCGGTGGATGCTTGTCCATGCTGACTCCTGAATTGTTTTAAACAGACAAAAAATGTTATTCGTTCACAATGCTGTCATCTAGTAATTAATTGCTTCGTTATGCAAGGAATGCCCGGCAGGAATGTGATCAAGTACGCGTTTTTCCCTTCAAATAGCTTCGGCGGTTCAGCTTACCGGCAGTGAGACAAGTGAGCGTGATACGTATGACATTCACTGCGGTATACTGTGACAAATCTTTTAGCCGGGGCGAATATGAAAACCAAAGCTGCAACCCTTGCCGATGTTGCCCGTCATGCCAATGTTTCTTATCAGACAGTGTCGCGGGTGCTTAACAATTCAGCGAACGTGTCTGCCAAAACACGTCAAAAAATTGAACAAGCCATTGCCGAACTTAAATACGTTCCAAATCGCGTAGCTCAACAGTTGGTAGGGAAAGAGAGCAAAACGGTCGGGCTGGTTACAACTTCGCTCGCCCTACATGCCCCCTCGCAAATTGCGGCAGCAGTGAAAAAATATGCCGGAGAACAGGGATATCAGGTGCTGATATCCATGATCGATGATGTTGATATTAAAGGTATTCAGGCTGCAATTAATGACTTAAAAGCACAACGGGTAACAAAGATTATTATCAACGCACCGCTGGAAACGGCATTGGCTGAAAATCTGGTTGCTGAAAACAGCGATGTGTTGTGTCTGTTTCTCGACGTGGACCCTTATAGCCCGGTATTTAACGTCACTTTTAATCCTGCAGAAGGTGCACGCGCCAGCGTGAAATATCTTTACGATTTGGGGCATCGTCAATTTTGCCTGATCTCCGGCCCAGAAAACTCAGTACCGGCGCGGCTACGACTCAATACCTGGCGCGATACTCTCGCCTCACTCCAACTGACGCCGCTGGCCATTCATTACGGTAGTTGGGACGCTCAAAGTGGCTATCTGGCGACGTTACAGATGCTACGTGAAACGCCACAGGCGACCGCTCTTCTGATCGCCAATGATCAGATGGCATTGGGGGCGTTAAGCGCCTTACATCAACAAAAACGTAAAATCCCGCAAGATATTTCTGTCATTGGCTATGACGACACCTATGAGAGTGCGTTTTTTGAACCCTCACTGACGACCGTCGCAATTGACTTTGATTTACAAGGAAAAATTGCCGTTCAACAAATTTTACAGCCGGACGATGAACACGCGATGCTCCGCTCTTCAACCATCCTTCCCAGTCGCCTGGTCGTGCGTAACTCTGCTGGCCCTCTGCACTCACCACAGACTGATCTGATGAATATTGCCGAACACCTTCGCACACTGGCGGATGAACTAACACGCAAGGCATAAAAGTAATACGTTCTCATAAAAAGATTTAGTGATCTATTTCGCTAAATCTTTTTTATTACCAGCAATAATTGTGATGCAAATCGCAAACATTCATTTAATACATTGCCTAATCATCGCTGTCAGGGTCAGAGTAAAAATGAAATTGTTAACGTATGACATTTTCCGGAGATGCATACCAAAACAATAACCAGTAAGCACAGCGAATGCCTGTGCCAACGGTAAATGACCCAACGCCAGTGATTGAGGATATGGCTATGTTATTGCCCGGTAAACGTAATTATATTTTGCTCAGTATTTTCGATTTCCTGTACCTCTTTGCCTGGTCGGCAACGATGGCATTTTTTGTCATATGGACGACACAGCATCTGGAAATTACCGCCACACGCACAGGATTACTTTATTCCGTTAATGCTTTCATTGCGTTATTAATGCAGCCGTTCTTCGGTTTCATCTCCGATAAATTTGGTCTTAAGAAACAACTCATCTGGATCCTCGTCGCATTATTACTTCCCGTAGGCCCATTCTTTATTTATGTATACGCCCCGCTTCTGGTTCATAACTTCTGGCTGGGCGCTGTTTTGGGTGGCGTTTACCTGGGGATCATTTTTAATTCTGGCTGTGGCGTTCTGGATTCCTGGATAGATAAAGTTTCGCGTCGTTATCATTTTGAATATGGTCGCGTAAGAATGTGGGGCTCTCTGGGATGGGCCGCCGCCGCGTGGATTGTGGGTAAATACATTGATACCAGTCCTAATCTCTCTTTCTGGCTGGCAAGCTGTGCCATTGTGGTCGCCGCAATCTGCTTTATGTTTACCAAAATTGAGCTGACCGAGGCAGAAATTGAAAAAACCAATTCGCTGAAAGCTATCCATGCGCTTGAACTGGCGAAAAATAGTCAGTTCTGGTTTTTATTGATGTTCACTCTGTTCGTCACGCAAATTTATGACACCTACGATCAACAATTCGCACAATATTTTTCGCTGCAATTTTCGACGCCAGAAGAGGGCAATCGCTGGTACGGGATTCTGGCTTCTGTCCAGGTCTGTGGAGAAACCTTATTTCTCTGTCTGATGCCGTGGTTTGTTAACCGCACTGGCGCAAAATGGGCATTAGTGATTGCCGGAACCATTATGTCGTTACGCATTGCTGGTTCTGCAATCCAACTGGGACCGGTGTGGATTGCAGCCGTTAAAATGATGCACGCCATCGAAAAACCACTGATCCTGGTATCTGTGTTTAAATTTATCGCGGCTAACTTTGATCATAAACTCTCTTCGACGGTCTACCTGCTGGTGCTTTTTGTGGCATCCATCGCCACGGCAATCTATTCCCCCATTGCCGGCTATCTGTATGACACCATTGGCTTTGCTGAAACCTATTTAATCCTGGGAGCTATTGCCGGTTGCTTCACGCTTATTTCGGTCTTTACGCTGCGAGACAAATCCAGCAGCCAGCCTGCAAAGGCGCTAACTGAAAACCCAATAGCATGATAACCATTTACGCCCCGATATTTGGGGCGTTTTCCTCGCCTGTTGACCAGATTACGATACAAATTTTATCCAGAACTCTGTAGAATCCCTGCCCTGACCTTTCCTGTAACTGAATATTTTTTAAGCTATGAGCAAAGTAACTCCCCAGCCGAAAATCGGCTTTGTTTCCCTTGGCTGCCCGAAAAACCTTGTCGATTCGGAGCGCATTCTGACTGAACTGCGTACTGAAGGTTACGACGTAGTACCGAGTTATGACGACGCAGATATGGTGATCGTTAACACCTGCGGCTTTATTGATAGCGCGGTGCAAGAGTCTCTGGAAGCCATTGGCGAAGCGCTGAATGAAAATGGCAAGGTGATTGTGACCGGTTGTCTGGGAGCAAAAGAAGATCAGATCCGCGAAGTCCACCCGAAAGTACTGGAAATCACCGGGCCTCATAGCTACGAACAGGTTCTGGAGCACGTTCATCACTACGTGCCAAAACCAAAACACAATCCGTTCCTGAGCCTGGTGCCGGAACAAGGTGTGAAGTTGACTCCACGTCATTATGCCTATCTGAAGATTTCCGAAGGCTGTAACCACCGCTGCACTTTCTGCATTATTCCTTCAATGCGCGGTGATCTGGTGAGCCGCCCGATTGGCGAAGTATTAAGCGAAGCGAAACGTCTGGTTGATGCGGGCGTTAAAGAGATTCTGGTTATCTCCCAGGACACTTCCGCGTATGGCGTTGATGTTAAACACCGTACTGGCTTCCACAACGGCGAGCCGGTCAAAACCAGCATGGTCAGCCTGTGCGAACAGTTATCGAAACTGGGGATCTGGACACGTCTGCACTACGTTTACCCTTATCCGCATGTGGATGACGTTATCCCGCTGATGGCTGAAGGCAAAATCCTGCCGTATCTGGATATTCCGTTACAGCACGCCAGCCCGCGTATTCTCAAACTGATGAAGCGCCCGGGTTCGGTGGATCGCCAACTGGCACGCATCAAAAAATGGCGTGAAATCTGCCCGGAACTGACCCTGCGTTCAACCTTTATTGTCGGCTTCCCTGGCGAGACGGAAGAAGATTTCCAGATGCTGCTCGACTTCCTGAAGGAAGCACGTCTGGATCGCGTTGGCTGCTTTAAATACAGCCCGGTTGAAGGCGCAGATGCCAATGCTCTGCCGGACCAGGTCCCGGAAGAAGTGAAAGAAGAACGCTGGAATCGCTTCATGCAACTGCAACAACAGATTTCTGCCGAACGTCTGCAGGAAAAAGTGGGCCGTGAAATTCTGGTGATCATCGACGAAGTGGACGAAGAAGGCGCAATCGGCCGCAGCATGGCAGACGCTCCGGAAATCGACGGCGCGGTTTATCTCAACGGTGAAACCAACGTTAAGCCGGGCGATATTCTGCGTGTGAAAGTCGAGCATGCCGATGAATACGATTTGTGGGGTAGCCGGGTTTAATTAATGTCAGGCCGGGCAAAATTATTTTCCCGGCCTGCTAATAAACATTATTGCCAGCTAATCTGCGCCCTGCCGTTTTTCTTACTCTTATACAGACGCTCATCCGCCAGCATTTTCAGCCGCTCAACGGTGGTACATTCATTTGAATGCGCTACGCCGATGCTGGTGCTTAAATTAATGCTCCCCACCTGGAAATTGACGATTTCTTTTAATATCGATAGCAACTCTTCCAGCGTTCCACCTGTATAAATCACAGCAAATTCGTCGCCACCAAAACGATAGACTTTGCCTTTATCCACTGGAATTTGTGATTTAAGGATTTTCACAACCTTAATCAACACTTCATCGCCCAGCAAATGACCGAAGGTGTCGTTAATGTTTTTGAATTTATCGACGTCAAACAGGCACAAATATCCGCCTTTTTCCGGCAAAGCTTTTAAGTCTTCATCAAAGGATTTTCTGCCCATCGCTTTCGTCAGGTCGTCAAGAAACGCTGAGTTATACATACTGTAGAGTTTTTTGACATCCGCCGCCGAGAAGAAAAGTCCACCGTCCAGTACGCGGTCATAATGGTTATTAATAATGGCTTCTTTTTCAACAATGCCACAATTGATCACTCTGCGTACCAGATAGAGGCAGCTGGTACCCGATATAACCGCCACCAATGCGGCAAAGAAGATGATCAACGTACACACCTGAACATAAACGTCTTTTTTATAGGCAAATACATACAATCCTGTCGGCAAATAGGAGAAATGCTCCATCGCTTCCGAAACAGTGAAAATGGCGTTTTTGGCATTATATTCATCACCAGTAACCGATTTGCCATTCTTAAAAAGTGAGAACATCAGGTTATCGCTGTCCATTGCCAGCGATTTTGACAGTAAAGAAAAACGCTCCAGCCCTAGTAAAAATATCAGACTGCGATTATGGGTAACCGGGTAGAGATAATAGACGAAGGTTTTACCGTCAAAAGAGATAAACCCCGTATTCTTAACATGCAGATACTTAACCACCTGCATGATATTTGCACAATAGTTATTCTCGTATTCCTTTACCTGAATACACTCATCACTGGAAATCAGATAAGGACCAACATCATACAAATAAGAAGGAGAAATCGAATCGGCGTAGGCTGTGCGTAAGCCAACCAGCAATTGTTCTTCCGTAGGGTTTAGCGTATTAATGAGATCAATTGCCACACTACGCCGATATTCAGCAATATTTGCCACCGCAAAAGCAGTATCAATAACGGACTGTTTCAGGCCATACACCCGTTCTTTCACCATTTGGGTGTAGATCCCGCAGGCAACTGCCGAAATCATAATAAAAATCAGCAGGCTGACTGTAAGTACGAATTTATTGATTCTGGACATACCTAAACTACTCTTTTACTAACTTTCCACTTTTATCCCAGGCAGAGAATGGCATTGGCTTCTGGTACAGATATCCCTGTGCCTGAACACAGCCTAATTTTATTAATTCACGTGCAACCTCTTCGCTCTCAACACCTTCTGCAATCACCGGAATCTGGTTATAGCGTGCCAGGTCGAAGATAATGCGTAAAATTTTTCCCGCGGTGCCGAAAATATCGCCAGTAAATTGCGAGTCCACTTTTATGCTGTCAGGGTTAATTTCATAAAAACGTTTCAGGTTTGACAGCCCTGTGCCAAAGTCATCAATCGATATCCCAACCCCTTGTTTACGCAGTTGTGCAATATTGAGATAAAAATGTTCACTAATTCGTTCGATCACTGTTTCAGTGATCTCAATACAAATACTATTCGCCTGCAGATCATGTTCTTTCATGATAGTTGTAAAATGCTCATGAAAGTGTGGTTCGTTTAACTGCCAGGGCGAAACATTAATATGCAGCAAGAAACCGTCCTTCAGGGCCGCACGCTCACTAAAATGCCTGAATTCACCCATCGCGGTTTTAATAATTTGATAACCAAGTTCATTGATAAACCCAATATCTTCAGCAATCGTAATAAACTTCTGCGGTGAGATTATTCCTCGTTCCGCAGAGATCCAGCGGCATAATGCTTCTGCGCCGATAATGTCTCTGGTTTTAATATCAACAATCGGTTGATAGACTAAAAATAGTTCACCTTTCTTCATCGCATGGCGAATATTGCGCGCAATCCAGATATTCTCTTCAATTTCGTTGAGTTTTGCGTCATCACAAAAAATAAACTCAGAGAACATATGGTCACGGATACTGGAAATCGCCAGCTTGAGTTTTTCGGCATAACTCCAGACGTTTTCACCCTTCAATGGTTCACAAATGGCAGATTTGTGTATACGCAGATTGCGGTAACCAAAGCTGCTGTCGAAATCATCTACCATCGCTATTTTGCGGGTAAAGGTCTGTACATTTTCCCGGCATAATAATAAATAGAGATCGGCATTGAATGTCACGATGTCACAGCATTGCGCATACTTCTCGGCAATTCGCTGACACAGTTTCCTGACGATTTTATTGCGTTCCTCAACGCCAAACACAGCTTCGACGGCTTCCAGCCCGCACAGTTTGATGATCCCGACAGCCAGATACTGGCTATTATTAGATTCAATAATCGCCATGTTTTTGATAAAACCACTCTCCTGATCGTAGGAGATTAGCGAGAGCAGCTTATTCGAACGTTCAATTTCAGCGTCTTTCATTTCCGCTATGGAATTTTTGATGCTGATAATCTCTTTCGCATCGCCTTCACGGATTTTCAGCGCCTGCATTTGTTCAGTAGAATCGGGCAAAAACTCCAGCGTATTGACCAGTTCTGTCATTTCGGAAAATTGTCGCCGAAACACTCGCGTGGTCATTAAGTAAACCAATAGCAATACGATAATAATAAACGCAAATGGTAGATAAAAGAGTTTATCTGATGCGTTAAATAAATTACCTGTTGGATAATAAAAATATATTTCGAACAACGCGTTATTTGGAACTTCAGATGTTCTTGCGATATATTCCGTGTCGAAAGAATCAATAATGTTATAATTTCCTTCGCTATTATAAATAATCAGTTTTTCACGGGCGAGTTGGTTTTTGGCGATGATCTCATGGCCTTGTTTTAAAAACAGCACTTCATCATTCGAACTGATTTGATCAAGATATTCATTCAGATAGCGCCAGTTTAAGTCGACATGAATCTTATTAACCGCCAGTAAGTCACGGTCTTTGCCATTAATTCGTAGGGTAAAAGAGATACACTTTTTCCCTGGGCGATCAAAGCAGTTGTAAGCCGGATTCCAGCTACTGACCGAGTTGTCTGATGCCACCGACCAGGGCCGCTGCGACGGGTTAAAGTCGGCAAAGATGACGCGTCCTGCCTCATCGACAAGCGGCCCATTTACTTTTTCCTGATGGTAAACAAGGATCTTATCATTCGCCCGACGTGAAAAGAGATAATATTTATTATCATCCAGTACCAATCCTACCGAATCCAGAAATGGCATCATTTCCATTTTCAGAATGACGGCACGTTTAATCTCCTCACTGTTTTTCAATAAATACAGCGAATCCTTTAACGTTAAGGCCGAACGCTCAATATCTTTAAAAAAATAACCTACATTTTTTTGAATAAGTTCAAAGCGGCTATCGGCACGTTTTACCGCCCTTTCCGATACCAACTGATAGTTAATGATGAAAAAAAGACCAATAAATGACAGCGTAGCCAACAAAAATAAAATAATCAGTCTTATCTTTATTTTTTCGTATAAACTAAGCATGTTAATACACGTAACAAAATAACTATCAGCACGCTGCCTCGCTGCATAAATAGACTTTTAAAGCAGCATATTTACCCATTAATCTGATTCTACAAAATCGGCAGAAAGTTACAACACTTGCGTATAGCAATAATTTCCTATGACGCCATTACATTATTAAGCAATATTCTGCTGTGATTATGCTTTAATTTTCGGGTCCAGCGCGTCGCGTAAGCCATCGCCCAGCAAGTTGAAAGCCAGCACGGTCAGGAAGATAGCGAGTGCCGGGAAAACCGCCACATGCGGGGCGATGACCATATCCGCTCGCGCTTCATTGAGCATAGCTCCCCATTCTGGTGTCGGCGGCTGCGCCCCCAGGCCGAGAAATGAAAGGCTGGCAGCCGAGATGATCGAAGTGCCAATACGCATAGTGAAAAAGACGACAATGGAAGAGACAGTCCCGGGCAAGATATGGCGCAACAAGATGGTCATATCACTGGCACCAATACTGCGCGCCGATTCAATAAAAGTTTGCTGTTTCAACACTAGCGTGTTGCCGCGCACCAGGCGGGCAAAAGCCGGAATGGAAAAGATGGCTACAGCGATAATCACGTTAGCAATGCCACTTCCTAACACCGCAACGACAGCAATCGCCAGTAATATGCCCGGGAATGCAAAAAGCACATCGCAAATACGCATGATCAGCCGATCCCACCAGCCCTCGTAATATCCCGCCAGTAAGCCCAATAGCGTACCGATAGCCGCACCGATAAAGACAGCAAACACCCCCGCCGCAAGCGAGATTTGCGCGCCAACCAGGACACGGCTGAAAATATCACGCCCCAGCGAGTCGACGCCAAACCAGTGCTGCAAAGAAGGCCCGTTATTCAGGTTGTCATAATCGAAATAATTTTCAGCATCATAGGGGGCGATCCAGCGGGCGAAAATAGCCACCACAATCAACAAAATGACGAACAGTGCGGCGGTCATCGCCATATGCTGACGGCGAAAACGTCGCCAGAACTCATGCCACGGTGTACGTACCTGGTCAGTTTTTACCAGTGGCATAGCGTTTAACACCGCCTGACGTCGCCAGTTAAATAATCGCATCCTTACTTGTACCTGATAGCCGGGTTAATGGCGGCGTAAAGCACATCCACCACTAAGTTGATAAGAATAAACTCCAGCGAGAAGAGCAGAATTTCTGCCTGAATCACCGGGTAATCACGCATTTCTACCGAATCGACTAGTAAACGCCCAAGTCCGGGCCAGTTAAATACTTTCTCCACTACGATGGAGCCGCCGAGCAAAAAGCCAAACTGCAATCCCATCATGGTGACCACCGGGATCATGGCATTGCGCAGACCATGTTTGAGGACAACCCAGGTTTCGCTCACCCCTTTCGCCCTCGCGGTACGCATATAATCTTCACTTAAAACGTCGACAAACGAGGCGCGGGTAAAACGCGCCATCACTGAAGCCACCGCCGCGCCGAGCGTCAGAGAAGGTAATATGTAGTGCTGCCAACTGTCTGCACCTACGGTAGGCAACCAGCCAAGTTCAACAGAGAAAACCTGAATCAGCAATATTCCGAGCGCAAATGCCGGAAATGAAATCCCTGATACCGCGATGGTCATACTTAATCGATCCGGCCAACGGTTACGCCAGACGGCGGCGATAATACCAGCCGCCATACCGAACAGCACCGCCCAGGTCATACTGGTAATGGTCAACCACAGCGTAGGCATGAAGCGACTGGCAATCTCCTCGGCAACCGGGCGACGCGACACCATCGACAGGCCAAAATCCCCCTGCACAGCATTGGTGATGTAATGCCAGAACTGGTGATACAGCGGCTGATCCAGCCCCAGCTGCTGACGCACCAGTTCTATAACCTGCGCATCAGCTTCGGGTCCAGCAATCAATCGCGCCGGATCGCCGGGCAGCATATGGACAAATAAAAACACCAGCACCGAGACGACAAACAGCGTCGGAATCAACCCCAGTAAGCGTTTGATAACGTAATTAAGCATTACACTCCCTGCGTTGCTTATTGCAAATCCGCATCTTCAAAGCTGAAGCCGGTGTCTGGCATGATCCAAAAACCGCTCAGTTTTTTACTGTGGGCCGACACCAGTTTTTCTACCACCAGCGGGATCCACGGCGACTCTTGCCAGATGGTATCCTGCGCCGCCTTATACAAGCGCGCCTTTTCCGCCGGATCGTTGGTTTTCAGCGCCTGGGCAAGCTCGTCATCCACCTGCTTATTGCTGTAAAACGCGGTATTAAACTGCGTCGGCGGCCAGTTCTGCGAGGCAAACAGCGGCGATAGCGCCCAGTCAGCTTCACCAGTCGAAGCCGACCAGCCAGTGTAGAACATTCGCACACCGCTCTCTTTCTGCCCTTTACCTTCAACTTCCGCCGCTCGCTGCCCGGCATCCATCGCCGTTACCTGGGCTTTAATCCCCACCTGCGCTAGCTGTTGCTGGGTAAATTGCAGCACTTTCTGCGCGGTACTGTGATTATGTGATGACCACAGTGTGGTACTGAAACCGTTGGGATATCCCGCCTCTTTCAATAGTTCGCGCGCTTTAGCTGGATCGTAAGGCCAAGGTTTATAACTTTGCGCGTAGGCAATACTCGGTGGCACCACACCAGTGGCAGGAACGGCATATCCCGCGAAGGCCACTTTCACCAGCGCCTGACGGTTGATAGCGTAATTCAACGCCTCACGCACTTTTGGGTTATCGAATGGTTTCTGCGTCACGTTCATGCTGATATAACGCTGCATAATCGACGGGCTGGCCATCAGCTCGATATTTTTATTCTTTTCCAGTAGCGCTGCTTGTTCATAAGGGATGGGGAAAGCAAACTGCGCTTCACCGGTTTGCAGCATTGCCGCGCGGGTGTTGTTATCCGCCACCGGACGCCAGGTGATGCTGTCCAGTTTGGGCAAGCCTGGCTGCCAGTAATCAGCGAATTTTTTAACCTTCACAAAATCGGTCTGATTCCAGGTATCCAGTTCATACGGTCCGGTTCCCACCGGATGAAAACCGATCTCCTTGCCATATTTATCCAGCGCCGCAGGTGAAATCATCGCTGTCGCCGGGTGAGCGAGGATGTTAATAAACGCGGAGAACGGTTGCTTGAGCGTAATCTTCACCGTTGTCGGATCGAGCGCTTCAGTTTTGGCAATATTCTTATACAGGTTATAGCGTTTAAGATGATTCGCCGGATCGCTGGCCCGGTCCAGATTCGCTTTTACCGCCGCTGCGTTGAAGTCGGTGCCATCCTGGAACTTAATCCCTTCGCGCAATTTCACGGTGTAAGTAAGGCCGTCATCGGAAACGGTATAACTCTCCGCTAGTACGTTTTTCAGTTTCATCTCTTTATCCAGACCGAACAGCCCCTGATAAAAAGATTTCGCTACTGCCTGCGACAACGTGTCATTCGCGTCATATGGATCGAGCGTAGTGAAGTTCGATCCCACTGCCACAACCACATCTTTGGCAGCAAATGCACAAGATGTCATCAACGCTGCGGCAATGCCCAGCGCCACTAACCCACTACGGTGTACAGCTCTTGCCATTTTATTCTCCGCCTGAATGTTATCTACGCAAAAATGCGTACTCTGATTGTGGTTGTGCGACGTAATGCCCCGGCCCGACGCATTGCAACGAGGCGGCTGCAACCTCTTCGCCACGCAGATGAATGTTGCTGGGAAGATCGTCTGACAGCAGCACGCGCTGCGGTCGTAGTCGGGACGGTTCAGCGACCGGAACTGCCGCCAGTAACTTACGTGTATAAGGGTGCTGCGGATTTTCAAAGACCGCACGCCGTGGACCAATTTCAACGATTTGCCCGAGATACATCACCGCCACGCGATGACTGATCCGCTCTACAACGGCCATATCATGGGAGATAAACAAAAAGGCGATGCCAAAATCACGCTGGAGATCGAGCAACAAGTTGATGATTTGCCCGCGGATAGAAACATCCAGCGCTGAAACGGCTTCATCGGCAATGATCACTTTCGGATTCAGCGCCAACGCGCGAGCAATGCAGATGCGCTGGCGCTGACCGCCGGAAAACTCATGCGGGTAACGCCACGCATGTTCAGGTAACAGGCCAACGCGCTCCAGCAACCACGCAACGCGTGCAGCAGCTTCTTTACCCTGCAATAAACCGTGCACACGCAGCGGTTCCATTATCGAATCGCCAACCGTCTGGCGCGGGTCCAACGAGGCGTAAGGATCCTGAAAAATAAACTGGATGTCGCGACGCAATGCCTGCAGTTTGCCAGGTGAAAGGGTATCGATTCGCTGCCCTTTGAAGATGATTTCGCCGCCCTGGGATTCAACCAGGCGCAGCAACGCTCGACCGGTGGTTGATTTGCCACTCCCGGACTCGCCCACCAGCGACAACGTTTCGCCCGGCCAGAGATCAAAACCGACCTTCTCAACCGCATGCACTTCTCGCGTTACGCGATTCAGTAAGCCGCTACGTAAAGGGAAACGGGTCACCAGATTACGCACCTGTAAAACAGGTTCGCCGTCAACCACCGTTTTCTGCTCGACAGGCCATTCCTGTTTTTCCGGATGTTCAAGCGATATCAGCGGGAAACGGCGAGGATAATCTTGCCCTTTCATCGCCCCCAACTGCGGTACGGCAGCCAACAGCGCGCGGGTATAAGGATGCTCTGGCGCATGAAAAATCTGTTCGACGCTGCCCGTTTCGACCGCTTCGCCCTGATACATCACCAACACCCGATCGGCTATCTCCGCCACCACGCCCATGTCGTGAGTGATAAAGATGACGCCCATCGACATCTCTTTTTGCAATACTTTGATTAATTGCAGGATCTGCGCCTGAATGGTGACATCCAGCGCGGTGGTCGGCTCATCGGCAATCAGCACCGCCGGACGACATGACAGCGCCATTGCAATCATCACTCGCTGGCGCATTCCGCCGGAGAGTTGATGCGGATAACGCGAAAGAATGGTTTGTGCTTCCGGGATGCGAACCTGATCCAGCATCCGCTTCGCCTCTACCATCGCCTGTTCACGACTGGCGTTTTGATGCAAACGGATTGACTCGGCAATCTGTTCGCCGACGGTAAATACCGGATTCAGCGAGGTCATCGGCTCCTGAAAAATCATCGCTATATCTGCACCGCGCACATGCTGTATTTGCCTGGCACTCTGCTCGTTAAGCTCAATCACTTCACGACTGCGTCGCCGCAACAGCATTTTATCGCACTGCACCAGACCGCCTGCTTGTTCCAATAGACGCATCAATGCCAGTGCTGTGACGGATTTACCGGAACCTGATTCCCCGACAATGGCCAGCGTCTCACCGCGTCGCAAACGAAAAGAAAGATTGCGCACTGCAGCCATTTTCTGCTGGTCCTGCCTAAAGGCAATATTGAGATTATCGACCGCCAGTACTTCACCGACATCAAGTTCATCACTGTGTGGCAACGGTGTCCCCTTTTTCACGGTAGATACCGGTGGTTGGTGTATCGCCTGCGTAGCCCCAGGCGCGATACATTCCTTCAGTATTAAACGGTAGCGCAACGTTACCTTCGTGGTCGATAGCGATTAAGCCACCGCTGCCGCCAAGCGCAGGGAGTTTTTCCATCACCACCCGCTCGCAGGCTTCCGCGAGGCTTAGACCGCCATAATCCATTAACGCGCTGATGTCATACGCCGCCAGCGCGCGAATGAAGACTTCGCCCGTACCGGTACAAGAAACCGCCACACTGGCGTTATTGGCGTAGCATCCGGCTCCAACTAAAGGACTGTCGCCCACTCGCCCGGGTAATTTATTGGTCATTCCGCCCGTGGACGTAGCTGCCGCCAGATTGCCGTGTAAATCCAAAGCCACGGCTCCCACCGTACCCATTTTCTGTTTTTCATCCAGCGGAGCGCCGCGATGGTCGAGGACGGTTTCCCCTCCCTCACGCGCCGCCAGCAGCTGTTCATAACGCAAAGGCGTGGAGAAAATCTCCGGCGAGACGCGCTCCATGCCATGAGAAAAAGCAAAGTTTTCCGCCCCCTCGCCAATCATCATCACATGCGGGCTTTGCTCCATTACCAGACGGGCTGCAAGAATCGGGTTGCGCAGATGGCTAACACCCGCCACCGCCCCCGCTTTCAGTGTGTTGCCATCCATCACGCAGGCATCCAGTTCATGGGTTTCATTACGCGTAAAAACGGCGCCAATTCCAGCGTTAAAGAGCGGACACTCTTCCAGCAGGCGCACCGCTTCTGTCACCACATCCAGCGCGCTTTCGCCTGCTTCGAGCATTTGCTGTCCGGTTTCAACAATGGCAGACAGCGCCTCAATGTAGCGTAATTCCTGTTGCAGACTCATCTGTGCGCGGCTAATTGCGCCTGCGCCGCCTTGGATTGCAATGACTGCTTTGCCCATAGTCTTCGTCCATTAAGGGTGGCTCGCCACTTTTGCTATAAATATCAGAATTTTTATGAATTACTCATTCAATTTTTGAATATAGAAAGATGTATATCGCATGTAAAGGCGAGCGTCTGCTCTACGACCGAGGTGGCATACAGTCTGAAACGTTTTTCTGACATAATAGGCGAATTCGATTTTGCCTCCGCAGGAGTGTTTTCATGGAATTTACCACCGGATTGATGTCGCTCGACACCGCGCTTAATGAGATGCTTTCTCGCGTTACCCCACTGACCGCCCAGGAAACGCTGCCACTGGTACAGTGTTTTGGCCGTATTCTGGCGAGCGATGTGATTTCGCCGCTGGATGTCCCAGGGTTTGATAACTCTGCAATGGACGGCTACGCGGTACGTTTGGCCGATATCGCCTCCGGACAACCGCTGCCCGTTGCCGGGAAGTCGTTTGCCGGTCAGCCTTATCATGGCGAGTGGCCCGCTGGCACCTGCATTCGCATTATGACTGGCGCGCCGGTGCCGGAAAGCTGTGAAGCGGTGGTAATGCAGGAACAGACTGAACTCACGGACAATGGCGTGCGTTTTACCGCTGAAGTGCGTAGCGGGCAAAATATTCGTCATCGCGGTGAAGATATTTCTGCGGGCGCAGTAGTTTTCCCTGCAGGCACTCGCCTGACTACCGCTGAACTGCCAGTGATTGCTTCGCTAGGGATTGCCGAAGTTCCGGTGATTCGTAAAGTGCGAGTGGCGCTATTTTCCACGGGCGATGAACTCCAGCTACCCGGTCAGCCACTGGGCGACGGGCAAATCTACGATACCAACCGTCTGGCCGTGCATCTGATGCTGGAACAGTTAGGTTGCGAGGTAATCAACTTAGGGATTATCCGTGACGACCCGAACGCGTTACGTGCGGCATTTATTGAAGCAGACAGCCAGGCGGATGTGGTGATCAGTTCCGGCGGTGTTTCGGTCGGTGAGGCGGATTACACCAAAACCATTCTCGAAGAGCTGGGCGAAATCGCATTCTGGAAGCTGGCGATTAAACCTGGCAAACCGTTCGCGTTTGGTAAACTCTCTAATAGCTGGTTCTGCGGATTGCCGGGCAACCCGGTTTCAGCGACGCTGACTTTCTACCAACTGGTACAACCGTTACTGGCAAAATTAAGCGGCAATACCGCCAGCGGCCTGCCTGCGCGTCAGCGTGTACGCACGGCTTCTCGCCTGAAGAAATCCCCCGGACGTCTTGATTTCCAGCGCGGCGTGCTGCAACGCAACGCCGACGGCGAGCTAGAAGTCACGACCACCGGGCATCAGGGTTCACATATATTTAGCTCCTTTAGCCTCGGCAACTGCTTTATCGTACTGGAACGCGATCGCGGCAATGTTGAAGCGGGCGAATGGGTGGAAGTCGAGCCCTTTAACGCGTTGTTCGGAGGCCTGTAATGGCGGAACTCAGCGATCAGGAGATGCTGCGCTACAACCGGCAAATCATCCTGCGTGGTTTTGATTTTGACGGTCAGGAGGCGTTGAAAGAGGCGCGTGTGCTGGTCGTCGGCCTGGGCGGCCTCGGCTGTGCTGCCTCGCAATATCTGGCAAGCGCAGGCGTCGGCAACCTGACGCTGCTCGACTTCGACACGGTTTCGCTCTCAAATCTGCAACGCCAGACGCTGCACAGTGATGCCACGGTCGGGCAACCGAAGGTGGAATCCGCCCGTGACGCCCTGGCGCGTATCAATCCGCATATTTCTATTACGCCGGTAAATGCGCTGCTTGATGACGCTGAACTTGCTGCGTTGATTGCAAAGCACAATCTGGTGCTCGACTGTACGGATAACGTTGCGGTACGTAATCAACTTAACGCAGGCTGTTTTGCCGCAAAGGTGCCGCTGGTTTCCGGCGCGGCAATTCGTATGGAAGGTCAAATCACCGTTTTTACTTACCAGGATGGCGAGCCATGTTACCGTTGTCTGAGTCGTCTGTTTGGCGAAAACGCGTTAACCTGCGTAGAAGCGGGCGTGATGGCACCGTTGATTGGGGTGATTGGTTCATTACAGGCAATGGAAGCGATTAAACTGCTGGCCGGTTATGGCAAACCTGCCAGCGGAAAAATCGTTATGTACGATGCGATGACCTGTCAGTTCCGTGAAATGAAACTGATGCGCAATCCGGGATGTGAGGTGTGCGGGCAGTAATTGCCATCTGTTACGCGCCAGGCGCCGCATCCGGCAATGTGTTCCTGATGTCGGATGCGGCGTAAACGCCTTATCCGACCTACGGTTCGAACACAGATTTCCAGGCCTGATAAGACGCGACAGCGCCGCATCGGGCATTGTTGCCCTCCGCCAGGTCATAATTAATTTATGAGGATGACAAGCGCCCTGTTAAAGCGACGTTCTGCCAAAAGCCCCCTGCCAGTCCTGCTCAAACTTCGCTACAGCGGCATCAACTGCCGGATAGCTAATCATCTGTTGCGCAACATCCAGCGGCAGCGTGATTGATTCACATCCTGCCAGTAAGCAGTCCAACGCCTGACGCGGGGTTTTGAAACTGGCTGCCAGCACTTTCGCCTGTGGCGCATGCATTTTCAGCAACTGGTGTAAGTCGGTCACCGTCTGAATACCACTTCCGCCCTGGGCATCAATTCGGTTGACGTAAGGCGCAACATACTCCGCACCTGCCAGCGCCGACAACAGCCCTTGCGCTGCGCCATACACCGCCGTACCCAGCGTCGGAATACCTTCCGCTTTTAATAGCTTAATCGCTGCCAGCCCTTCGGCAGTCACAGGTACTTTAACCACGATATCCGTAATAATAGAGCGCAGTTTACGCGCATCATTCACCATACCTTCAGCAGTAGTAGACATGACCTGGGCAAACAAACGCCCCTGTCCGCCCATTGCCTCATGTAACTCAGGAAGTAAAACTTCCAGAGGCTTCTTACCTGCCGCCACAATACTTGGGTTAGTGGTCACGCCCGCCAACGGAAAAACACGCGCCAGCGCCTTCACTGCGGCGACGTCTGAAGTATCCAGATACAGTTCCATAGTCATCCTCTAAATCTACTTTTGTCTGAATGCAGACTATCACGAGAAAACTCTCTGAACAGTTGACGCACATCAATCTAACTTTCATTCGAAAGTATTTTAATGCTTGAACGAAAAGAGAGGGCTTCTATGATTTTCAATATTCAGCGCTATTCGACCCACGACGGTCCCGGTATCCGCACGGTAGTTTTTCTTAAGGGGTGCTCACTGGGCTGCCGCTGGTGTCAGAACCCGGAAAGCCGCGCCCGCACGCAGGACCTGCTATATGACGCGCGTCTGTGCCTGGAAGGTTGCGAACTATGCTCGAAGACCGCGCCGGAAGTGATTGAGCGCGCGCTGAATGGCTTGCTTATTCATAGGGAAAAATTAACGCCTGAACATTTGACGGCACTGACCGACTGCTGTCCGACTCAGGCATTAACCGTGTGCGGTGAAGCGAAAAGCGTTGAGGAGATCATGGCGACCGTTCTGCGCGACAAACCGTTTTACGATCGCAGCGGCGGTGGCTTAACGCTTTCCGGTGGTGAGCCGTTTATGCAGCCGGAAATGGCAATGGCACTACTGCAAGCCAGCCACGAGGCTGGTATTCATACTGCGGTAGAAACCTGTCTGCATGTGCCGTGGAAATATATCGCCCCTTCTCTGCCGTATATTGATCTGTTTCTTGCCGATTTAAAACACGTTGCCGACGTGCCGTTTAAACAGTGGACCGACGGCAATGCTGCGAGAGTACTGGATAACCTGAAAAAACTCGCGGCGGCGGGCAAAAAAATCATTATTCGCGTGCCACTGATTCAAGGCTTTAATGCCGATGAAGCCGCGGTGAAAGCCATTACTGATTTTGCCGCCAGTGAACTGCACGTTAACGAAATCCATTTCTTGCCCTACCACACGCTGGGCATCAACAAATATCACTTACTTAATCTGCCCTATGACGCCCCGGAAAAACCGCTTGATGCGCCAGAACTGCTCGACTTTGCCCAGCAGTATGCCTGCCAGAAAGGGTTAACCGCGACCTTACGAGGATAACAATCATGACAACACTGAAACTGGACACCCTCAGCGACCGCATTAAAGCGCACAAAAACGCGCTGGTGCATATTGTGAAACCGCCGGTCTGTACCGAACGCGCGCAGCACTATACCGAGATGTATCAACAACATCTCGATAAGCCAATCCCGGTACGTCGCGCGCTGGCGCTGGCACACCACCTGGCTAACCGCACCATCTGGATCAAACACGATGAGTTGATCATCGGCAACCAGGCAAGCGAAGTTCGCGCCGCGCCGATCTTCCCGGAATATACCGTGTCGTGGATCGAAAAAGAGATTGATGATCTGGCGGATCGTCCCGGCGCTGGTTTTGCAGTGAGCGAAGAGAACAAACGTGTTCTGCATGAAGTATGCCCGTGGTGGCGCGGTCAGACCGTACAGGATCGCTGCTATGGCATGTTTACCGATGAGCAAAAAGGCCTACTGGCGACCGGAATCATTAAAGCGGAAGGCAATATGACTTCCGGCGACGCGCACCTGGCAGTCAATTTCCCGCTGTTGCTGGAAAAAGGGCTTGATGGTCTGCGCGAGAAAGTGGCGGAGCGTCGCTCGCGTATTAACCTGACAGTGCTGGAAGATTTGCATGGCGAGCAGTTCCTGAAAGCTATAGATATCGTACTGGTGGCCGTCAGTGAACACATTGAACGTTTCGCTGCTCTGGCGCGTGAAATGGCCGCCACCGAAACCCGCGAAAGCCGTCGCGATGAACTGCTGGCGATAGCAGAAAACTGCGACCTTATCGCCCACCAGCCGCCGCAGACTTTCTGGCAGGCGCTGCAACTGTGCTACTTCATCCAGTTGATTTTGCAGATTGAATCTAACGGTCACTCGGTGTCGTTTGGTCGTATGGACCAGTATCTCTATCCGTACTATCGTCGCGACGTTGAACTCAACCAGACGCTGGATCGTGAACACGCCATCGAAATGCTACATAGTTGCTGGCTGAAACTGCTGGAAGTGAACAAGATCCGCTCCGGCTCGCACTCAAAAGCCTCTGCGGGAAGCCCGCTGTATCAGAACGTCACCATTGGTGGGCAAAATCTGGTTGATGGTCAGCCGATGGACGCAGTGAATCCACTCTCTTACGCGATCCTCGAATCCTGCGGTCGCCTACGTTCGACGCAGCCTAACCTCAGCGTGCGCTACCACGCGGGAATGAGCAACGATTTCCTCGACGCCTGCGTGCAGGTGATCCGCTGCGGCTTCGGGATGCCCGCGTTCAACAACGATGAAATCGTGATCCCAGAATTTATCAAACTCGGTATTGAACCGCAGGACGCTTACGACTACGCAGCGATTGGCTGTATCGAAACCGCCGTCGGCGGTAAATGGGGCTATCGCTGCACCGGCATGAGCTTTATCAACTTCGCCCGCGTAATGCTGGCGGCGCTGGAAGGCGGTCGTGATGCCACCAGCGGCAAAGTGTTCCTGCCACAAGAAAAAGCGTTGTCAGCGGGTAACTTCAACAACTTCGATGAAGTAATGGACGCGTGGGATACACAAATCCGTTACTACACCCGCAAATCAATCGAAATCGAATATGTCGTCGATACCATGCTGGAAGAAAACGTGCACGATATTCTCTGCTCGGCGCTGGTGGATGACTGTATTGAGCGGGCGAAGAGTATTAAGCAAGGTGGCGCAAAATATGACTGGGTATCTGGCTTACAGGTCGGTATTGCTAACCTCGGCAACAGCCTGGCGGCAGTGAAGAAACTGGTATTTGAACAGGGTGCGATTGGTCAGCAACAACTGGCTACCGCACTGGCGGAAGACTTCGACGGTCTGACTCACGAGCAGTTGCGTCAGCGTCTTATTAACGGCGCGCCGAAGTACGGCAATGACGATGATAGCGTCGATACGCTGCTGGCTCGCGCTTATCAGACCTATATCGACGAACTGAAACAGTACCATAACCCACGCTACGGTCGTGGCCCGATCGGCGGCAATTATTACGCAGGTACATCATCTATTTCCGCCAACGTACCGTTTGGCGCGCAGACGATGGCAACGCCGGACGGGCGTAAAGCGCATACCCCGCTGGCAGAAGGCGCAAGCCCAGCCTCCGGTACCGACCATCTCGGCCCAACGGCGGTCATTGGCTCGGTGGGGAAACTGCCTACGGCAGCGATTCTTGGCGGCGTGTTGCTCAACCAGAAACTGAATCCGGCGACGCTGGAAAATGAATCTGACAAGCAGAAACTGATGATCCTGCTGCGCACCTTCTTTGAAGTGCATAAAGGCTGGCACATTCAGTACAACATTGTTTCCCGCGAAACATTGCTGGAAGCGAAAAAACATCCGGATCAATACCGCGATCTGGTGGTACGCGTCGCGGGCTATTCCGCCTTCTTCACCGCCCTGTCGCCGGAAGCGCAGGACGATATCATCGCCCGTACCGAACATATGCTGTAATCCCCTCAGCCCGGCGGCGGCGTCGCCGGGCCAAATCATTCACATCATCAATTTCACTCTCTCTTTCATTCGAAATAAATTTGTGTCCTGCGTCACATTGTTATTACACTGTGGCGGTTTGCATTCATTGCCAGGAGCACTTCTATGAGCGTAAAAGTTATCGTCACAGACATGGACGGTACTTTTCTAAACGACGCCAAAACGTACAATCATGAGCGTTTTATGGCGCAGTATCAGGAATTTAAAAAACGCGGTATTGAGTTCGTTGTCGCCAGTGGTAATCAGTATTATCAGCTTATTTCCTTCTTTCCTGAGCTAAAGGATGAAATCTCATTTGTCGCAGAAAACGGCGCGCTGGTTTACGAACATGGCAAACAACTGTTTCACGGCGAGTTGACCCGGCATGAATCGCAAATTGTCATTGGTGAGCTGCTGAAAGATAAACAGCTAAATTTTGTCGCCTGTGGTCTGCAAAGTGCCTATGTCAGTGAGAATGCGCCAGAAGCTTTTGTCGCCCTGATGGCAAAACACTACCATCGCCTGAAACCTGTAAAGGATTACCAGGACATTGACGATGTGCTGTTCAAATTTTCGCTCAACCTGCCGGATGAACAAATCCCATTAGTGATAGACAAACTGCACATTGCACTCGACGGAATTATGAAACCGGTGACCAGTGGTTTTGGGTTTATTGACCTGATTATACCCGGCCTGCATAAAGCGAACGGTATTTCACGGTTGATAAAACGCTGGGATTTGTCACCGCAAAATGTGGTAGCGATTGGCGACAGCGGTAACGACGCCGAAATGTTAAAAATGGCGCGTTATTCTTTTGCGATGGGCAATGCTGCTGAAAGTATTAAACAAATCGCTCATTACGCTACGGATGACAATAATCATGAAGGCGCGCTGAATGTGATTCAGGCAGTGCTGGAAAATAAACCGCCTTTTACTCTTTAACGAGAGCCGGGGCAATTGCCCCGATTTCTCAATGAGCGTTACACTCATCTTCTTCAATCAGCTCAACCACTAATGTGGTTCCAGGTCTCTGTAAGTAATATTCATTATCAAGGGGATCACGCAATTTCATAAACGTTGTTTCACCGACTTGCATAATGTTACTCATCAGATCGGAGGCTGGGAAGTCAATACAGGGCATGCTAATATCTCTACGCCTTTAGCAAGGGATACAATAGGTTTTGATCTAACATTATTTAAGGGTTATCAAAATGCATCACTTGGAAATATACTACTCAGGAAATGATAATTGGATTATTTTCTCAAATTTATATAAAGAGTATAAAGACATTGAAAAAGTACAAGAATTAGCAAGGAAATTTAATAATGATTTAATATTGGCAAGTGTCATTTATGGAAAGATTGGTGAGGGGTATTATCTTGCCTGGATTGAGAATAAAGTTCCGGCCCTGGGCTATTTAACGCCTTTGGATTGCAATAACGATTTAACCCTTATAACCAGATTAAAAGAAATGTTAATGAGAATGCCATGAAATTATAAATAACATTGAAAATTACCCTAGCGAAGATGTTTAGCTTATAAAAATCAGGACATACATATTATGGAGATTAAAAATCTGGAGGTTATTGAGCATTATGGTATATGTAACTGGTATCCTGAACATGGAAGTCATTTAGTCTCGCCTGATGATCTCCTGGAGTTTATTAACTTAAAACCAGCAGGAAAGATATTTAAATGTATAAGAATTGATGATAAATGGTGTTCAGTAATCTATGGCGAGAAAACATTTAAAATCGATCCAGTGATATATCACACCGTGCCGGATTTGAAATTTTATATTAATCAATCTGTTTGGGTTAAAACAAAGAATAGTGTGGGCACAATTATTGATATTTATTGGCATTTTAAAAATGAGACACCCCTTTATTTTATAAACTTTGAAGGTAAACGATCATCCAGTCGATATTCAGAAAGTGAGCTGTCTCTTCCACATAATATACCTTGAATGTAGCGCGGCCCCACAGAGATTACCTCTGTAGAGCCAGCATAATATTACTCGATCCCTCTGCTACGCAGATAATCTTCGTAATTACCGCTAAAGTCGATCACGCGTTCCGGAGTGATTTCCAGAATGCGGGTCGCCAGTGAACTTACAAACTCACGGTCGTGAGAAACAAAGATCAGCGTACCCTGATACAGTTCCAGCGCCATGTTCAGCGACTCGATAGATTCCATATCCAGGTGGTTGGTCGGTTCGTCCATGATCAGAATATTCGGTTTCTGCATCATTAACTTACCAAACAGCATACGGCCTTTTTCACCACCGGAAAGCACTTTGGCAGGTTTTTTGATGTCGTCCTGGCTGAACAACAAACGGCCAAGAATGCTGCGCACCGCCTGCTCGTCATCGCCTTCCTGCTTCCACTGGCTCATCCATTCGAACACGGTCAGATCATTATCGAACTCATATTCGTGATCCTGCGCATAGTAACCAATGCGCGCGTTCTCAGACCATTTTACGGTGCCGCTATCCGGTTGCAGATCGCCCACCAGCGTTTTCAGCAGCGTAGATTTACCGACGCCGTTGGTACCGAGCACCGCCAGCTTTTCACCCACTTCCAGCAGCAGGTTGAGATTTTTAAACAGCGGACCGTTATCAAACCCTTTGGTCAGCCCTTCTACTTCCAGCGCGTTACGGAACAGTTTCTTATCCTGCTCAAAACGGATGAACGGGTTCTGACGGCTGGAGGCTTTTACCTCTTCCAGTTTGATTTTATCAATCTGACGCGCACGCGAAGTTGCCTGACGAGATTTCGAGGCGTTAGCGCTAAAGCGGCTAACGAAGGATTGCAGCTCGGCAATCTGCGCTTTCTTCTTGGCGTTATCAGCCAGTAGACGTTCGCGCGCCTGGGTCGCCGCCGTCATGTACTCATCGTAGTTACCCGGATAAACGCGCAGTTCGCCGTAATCCAGATCCGCCATGTGGGTACAAACCATGTTGAGGAAGTGACGGTCGTGCGAAATGATGATCATGGTGCTGTCACGCTCGTTCAGCACCTGTTCCAGCCAGCGAATAGTGTCGATGTCCAGGTTGTTGGTCGGTTCGTCGAGAAGGAGGATGTCCGGATCGGCAAACAGCGCCTGCGCCAGCAACACACGCAGTTTCCAGCCTGGCGCCACTTCGCTCATTGGACCGTAGTGTTGTTCCACTGGAATACCCACGCCGAGCAACAACTCACCGGCGCGCGCTTCCGCAGAGTAACCGTCCATTTCGCCGTATTTCACTTCCAGATCGGCCACTTTATAGCCATCTTCTTCGCTCATTTCCGGCAAAGCATAGATGCGGTCGCGCTCCTGCTTCACTTCCCACAACTCTTTATGCCCCATGATCACCGTATCCAGCACGGTGTACTCTTCAAAGGCAAATTGATCCTGGCGCAGCTTACCAATGCGCTCATTCGGATCGAGGGAAACGTTACCCAGCGTCGGCTCAAGGTCGCCGCCGAGGATTTTCATAAAGGTGGATTTACCACTACCGTTCGCGCCAATCAGGCCGTAACGGTTGCCGCCGCCAAATTTGACGGAAATGTTTTCAAACAACGGCTTACTGCCGAACTGCATGGTGACGTTACTGGAAACTAACACAGGCGTATCCTGAAAAGAGATATGACAAACCGCGTATTATGCCATAAGTCTGAAAGAAGATCCCGCTTGCCGCTTAAGGTCTACACTCTTCCCAAAGGCAAAAAATGTGATTTCGTACACATCTGATTTCACTGTTAGCTGGAATGAACATATAATGCGCTTCCAATACTCTAAGATTCTCAACCTAATGGCCTGCCAGGCACTAAATCTCGCTTAACATGAATATGAAATTGAAAACATTATTCGCAGCGGCCTTCGCTGTTGTCGGCTTTTGCAGTACCGCCTCTGCGGTAACTTATCCTCTGCCAACCGACGGGAGTCGCCTGGTTGGTCAGAATCAGGTGATCACTATCCCTGAAGGTAACACTCAGCCGCTGGAGTATTTTGCGGCCGAGTACCAGATGGGGCTTTCCAACATGATGGAAGCGAACCCTGGAGTAGATACCTTCCTGCCGAAAGGCGGCACCGTACTGAACATTCCGCAGCAACTGATCCTGCCGGACACTGTGCATGAAGGCATTGTGATTAACAGCGCAGAGATGCGTCTGTATTACTATCCGAAAGGGACCAACACCGTTATCGTGCTGCCGATCGGCATTGGTCAGTTAGGTAAAGACACACCTATCAACTGGACCACCAAAGTAGAGCGTAAGAAAGCAGGCCCGACCTGGACACCGACCGCCAAAATGCACGCAGAGTACCGCGCAGCGGGCGAACCGCTTCCGGCTGTCGTTCCGGCTGGCCCGGATAACCCGATGGGGCTGTACGCACTGTACATCGGTCGCCTGTACGCTATCCACGGCACCAACGCTAACTTCGGTATCGGTTTGCGCGTAAGCCACGGCTGTGTACGTCTGCGTAACGAAGACATTAAATTCCTGTTCGAGAAAGTGCCAGTCGGTACTCGCGTGCAGTTTATTGATGAGCCGGTAAAAGCGACTACTGAGCCAGACGGCAGCCGTTACATTGAAGTCCATAACCCACTGTCTACCACCGAAGCCCAGTTTGAAGGTAAGGAAATTGTACCGATTACTCTGACGAAGAGCGTGCAGACAGTAACTGGCCAGCCAGACGTTGATCAGGTTGTTCTGGATGAAGCGATTAAAAACCGTTCCGGGATGCCGGTTCGTCTGAATTAATCGTCAAAACGTAAAGCAAAAGGCGGAGTAATAATCCGCCTGATGCGCTACGCTTATCAGGCCTACGAAGAACCTGCGATATATTGATTTTGTAGGCCGGATAAGGCGTTAACGCCGCATCCGGCATGAACAAAGCGCGTATTACCAACAATCAGAGGCGGACTCATAATCCGCCTTTTTTATTTGCCGGCTCTTACACTGCCGGGATCATCACCAACAAAACATATCCCACCAGCGCCGCCCACAGCAGCATCGGTATTGAATAGAGATGGAAACGCCACCAGATACGGCGATCGTTCGCCATCCGTAACGCAATCAAATTTGCCAGCGATCCGGGTAATAAACCAAAGCCACCTACGTTTACCGCCCATGCCAGCAACAATGACGGCGGCACATAGTTCAGCAGCAAAATCGTGCTCGGCACGTTACTGATTACCTGCGATAAACCAATCGCCGTCAGCCATAATCCAGGTTCAGATAAATGACTCACGTTGCTCAACACGCCCTGTAATGCCGGAAGCTGGGTCAGTAAATGGACGTCAATAAACATCGCCATAAACACCAGCAGCAGCGTCCAGTCCACACTCAGTATCACGCGACGCGCCAGCAGCGTAAACCCCGCCGCCACAATCACCAGTCCCCACAGCTCTTGTTTTAGCTCAAGTGCCATAAGAAAGACGATATACAACCCCAGACAACTCCACACCAGTCGTGGTTTCCACTCCGGCATTTGCGTACCCGTATGATATTGCAGCGCCTTTCCAGGGAAGCAACACCAACACAGCAGCAGTAGTGTCAGCATCATCGCACCAGCCAGCGGAGCCATTTGGGCAATAAAACCGACAAACGAAAGACCAGAGCATCCCCAGATTAGGATATTTTGCGGATTGCCAATCGGCGTCAGCAACGATCCGGCATTCACCGCCAGCGCCTCGAAAATAATCAGCCGATTAACCGGTATCTCACACAGTCTTTTTAGCGTGATGGTCAGCGGAACAACAATAAACAGCGCGACATCGTTGGTCAGAAACGTAGAAAGCAGCGCCGCTGCCAGCACCATAAACATCGCCAGCCGGCGCTCAGTAGCAAAACGGCGCACCATTTTGCGCCCAAGCACATCAAAATAACCGCTTAACTCGACGCCTTTGGTCAGCAGCATCAGGCCACTTAAGGTGATGATGGTGTGCCAGTCAATAGCACCAGGCCAGGACTTAGGTGTGAAAGGAACGAAAAAACTTAATCCGATGCCAACGAGAATTAATAACTGAAAAAAGCGATCGCCTTGCAGCGTGTGTAAAAAAGGCAGACTCATTTGGCACCGTGTTTCTGGGTAAACAAACGAAAGGCGTCCAGCGTCTCCTCACTGACATGGTGCTCCATGCCTTCCGCGTCGCGACGGGCGATTTCCGGGCTAACCCCCAATACCAGCAAGAAGTTTTCAACTATATGGTGCCGCTCGCGGCTTTCCTGTGCCAGTTTCTCCCCTTCCACCGTTAAAAACACGCCACGCCAGGGGATCATTTCAATCAATCCCATTGTCGCCAGTCGCTTAAGCATTTTAGCCACCGTAGGTTGAGAGACACCCAGACGGGCGGCCATATCAACCTGACGCGCTTCTCCAACCTCCCTCATCAGGTCAGAAATCAGCTCAACGTAATCGTCGATAAGTTCACGACGATGTGCCTCTCTGACCTGGCGGAATCCTTCAACGTGCTCTTCCACGTTCACTAACTGCGTCACTTTTTTTGCTGTTGGCGTACCTGCGCGACGACTCATTGTGCTTCCTCATTATGGTGACGCATGGATAGCGTTCTCATTTCGTGCACACATTGTAAACCAGAGTTGCGAAGGCACAAAAAATTAACGTTTTAGCAATAGCTATATAATATAGCCTGTGCTATATCTGTATGTAATGCAATCATCCCTCAAGGACCGACGGGATTAGCAAGTCAGGAGGTCTTATGAATGAGTTCAAGAGGTGTATGCGCGTGTTTAGTCACTCTCCCTTTAAAGTACGGTTAATGCTGCTCTCGATGTTGTGCGATATGGTCAACAACAAACCGCAGCAGGATAAACCCTCCAATAAATAGCGGCGTCGCGGTACGCCGCTTCACTCCTGCTTTATTGCAGGCATAAATTGTTCAGGATTGAATTCCCCCACTTTTTATCGGTATTGCTATTCTCTTCGCAAAAGATTTGTTCCTCAGTAGTTGACCTGAACGGCGGCTCGCTCTATCTTCTTGCAGCCCTGCGTATATTGCGGCTCGCAGATGCGGACCCTTCCCCCTCTTCACGCACTCTTGCAGGTATTGACCCTTGACGCCAGGGTAAGCACATGGCGTTTGTTACGATAGTGGCATATGAACTTAACCCTTAAAGAATCGCTTGTTTCCCGTAGCCAGGCTTTTAGCCCGTGGACTGCGTTCTACTTTTTACAGTCGCTATTGATTAACCTTGGTTTAGGTTATCCCTTTAGTTTTCTCTATACCGCCGCTTTTACTGCCATTTTGCTTTTGCTATGGCGGATGTTGCCGCGCGTGCAAAAAACCTTAATAGGCGTCTGTTCGCTGGTGGCGGCCTGTTATTTTCCTTTTGCTCAGGCGTACGGTGCGCCTAACTTCAATACCTTGCTGGCGCTGCATTCCACCAATATGGAAGAGTCGACCGAAATTCTTACGATCTTCCCGTGGTATAGCTATCTGGTCGGCTTATTTATTTTTGCACTCGGCGTGATTGCGATCAGGCGGAAAAAAGAGAATGAAAAAGCACGCTGGAATAAATTCGACAGCCTGTGCCTGGTATTCAGTGTGGCGACATTTTTTGTCGCTCCGGTTCAAAATCTCGCCTGGGGCGGCGTATTTAAACTCAAAGACACCGGTTATCCGGTATTTCGTTTTGCTAAGGATGTCATCGTCAATAATAACGAGGTGATTGAAGAGCAAGAACGGATGGCAAAGCTTTCCGGGATGAAAGATACCTGGACAGTCACTGCAGTTAAACCAAAATATCACACTTATGTGGTGGTCATTGGCGAAAGCGCACGTCGCGATGCCCTCGGTGCCTTTGGCGGTCACTGGAACAATACCCCGTTTGCCAGCAGCGTTAACGGCCTGATTTTTGCTGATTACATTGCTGCCAGTGGCTCCACGCAGAAATCTCTCGGATTAACGCTTAACCGCGTGGTCGATGGCAAGCCACAGTTTCAGGATAACTTTGTGACCCTGGCCAACCGGGCAGGATTCCAGACCTGGTGGTTTTCTAATCAAGGGCAAATAGGTGAATACGATACGGCTATCGCCAGCATCGCTAAACGTGCAGATGAAGTGTACTTCCTGAAAAATGGTAATTTTGAAGCAGATAAGAATGCCAAAGACGAAGAACTACTGGCAATGACCGCTCAGGTATTGGCGGAAGAACATTCGCAGCCGCAACTGATTGTTTTGCATCTGATGGGCTCACATCCTCAGGCCTGCGACCGGACACAAGGCAAATACGAAACCTTTGTACAATCGAAAGAAACATCGTGCTATCTCTATACCATGACGCAAACGGACGATTTACTGCGCAAACTGTACGACCAGTTACGCAACAGCGGCAGCAGTTTCTCCATGGTTTATTTTTCAGACCACGGTTTAGCCTTTAAAGAACGCGGAAAAGAAGTGCAATACCTGGCCCACGATGATAAATATCAGCAGAATTTTCAGGTGCCTTTTATGGTCATTTCCAGCGACGATAAAGCGCACCGGGTGATTAAAGCCCGCCGTTCAGCCAATGATTTCTTAGGTTTTTTCTCTCAGTGGACGGGAATTAAAGCGCAGGAAATCAACATCAACTACCCGTTTATTTCCGAGAAGAAAGCCGGGCCGATATACATCACCAACTTCCAGTTACAGAAGGTGGATTACAACCATCTGGGAACCGATATTTTCGACCCGAAATCTTAAGATAAAAAAATCCGCCCCGAGAGGCGGATTTTTTATATCACCGAAGTGATTAGAAGCGGTAACCAACACCGGCAATCCAGGTGCCTACGTCAACGCTACGAATACGGCTCTGCTCGTAAGAGAAGTCCAGCGCAACGTTTTCGATTGGGTTGAACTGCAGACCTGCGCCGTAGGAGAAACCGTAGTCGCTGGTGTCGTGTTTATAGGTCGGGTAGTTGGTGTCCTGGAATTTACCGTAGCCCACACCTACAACACCGTAGATGCTCGCCCAGTCGTTGATGCGGTATGCCGGACCAGCGGTGATGCCGTAGTACTGGGTTTTGTTGTAATCGCCTGCACTGTTAGTACGACTTTTTTCAGTGTAAGTGAAAGAACCGATCATACCCAGCGGGCTGTTGTCTTCTTCATAGCGGTATTTCAGGTTGAAACCGCCCATTTTGTTCATTTTGCCCTGAGCGTCACTCTGAGCGTAACCGCCAGTTACGGTAGAAGTTGCAGCTACGGAAGTACCTGCGGTGAAAGCCAGAACTGCGGCCAGTGCTGAAAGACATGCAATTTTTTTCATAACCACCTCAAATGTGATTCAAATAAGTCCTAAGCTTTAAATATATCAAAAATTAATGGGAAACTCTTCGCGATTTGTGATGTCTAACGGGCTATTTCATGTAACAGAACGTTTCCACATGCCGCTATCCATCTAAATTTAAATCATTTTTTCAGTGAGCTGCTTAAGTATTACGCATATTTTCACTGCCATTCATCCAGATTATTCCTAATCACCAAGCTGATGAATCAATCAATCCTGGCGCATTTTAGTCAAAACGGGGGAAAATTTTTTCAACAAATGCTCAACCAGTTTTGGTTATATCCAGTACACTCCTCGCTTTATCTGACTATACACATTTATGGGGGGAACGGATGCCAGGGACATTACGTAAAATGCCGGTCTGGTTACCGATAGTCATATTGCTCGTTGCCATGGCGTCTATTCAGGGTGGGGCTTCATTAGCAAAATCGCTTTTTCCATTGGTTGGCGCGCCGGGCGTGACTGCACTGCGTCTGGCACTGGGAACGCTGATTCTTATCGCATTCTTTAAACCGTGGCGATTGCGGTTTGCCAAAGAACAGCGCTTGCCGCTGTTGTTTTACGGCGTCTCACTGGGTGGAATGAACTATCTTTTTTATCTTTCTATTCAGACCGTGCCGCTTGGGATTGCGGTGGCGCTGGAGTTCACCGGGCCACTGGCAGTGGCGCTGTTCTCTTCTCGTCGCCCCGTAGACTTTGTTTGGGTTGTGCTGGTGGTTCTCGGCCTGTGGTTCCTGCTGCCGCTGGGGCAGGATGTTTCACATGTCGACCTGGCTGGCTGTGCGTTGGCGCTCGGTGCCGGTGCTTGCTGGGCTATCTATATATTAAGTGGGCAACGCGCCGGGGCGGAACACGGCCCGGCGACGGTGGCAATCGGCTCGCTGATTGCGGCGCTTATTTTCGTGCCGATTGGCGCATTCCAGGCCGGAGAGGCACTCTGGCACTGGTCGGTTGTTCCATTGGGTCTGGCTGTCGCTATCCTCTCTACCGCTCTGCCCTATTCCCTTGAGATGATTGCGCTCACCCGTTTACCGACACGGACATTTGGTACGCTAATGAGTATGGAACCTGCGCTGGCTGCCATTTCCGGAATGATTTTCCTCGGTGAGACATTGGCGCCAATACAACTGCTGGCCCTCGGCGCGATTATTTGTGCCTCAATGGGCTCAACGCTGACAGCGCGCAAAGAGACTAAAATTAAAGAATTAGATATTAATTAAACCTGCCTTTCTGCATGGTTATGCATAACCATGCAGAATATTACACGAATCCTCCACTCGTCATTTTTTATATATCTTGTTCTCCCAAAACCTATTCTCTGTGAATAGTTCGCGTAAAAAAGAAAATAAGAATCGTCCCCGGCGATATACATAACTATGTGAATTTATATGGTTTTTATTTTTTACGCTTGTTACCGCTATTAGTGTGATAGGGACAGCCAGAATAGCGGAACACCAGGGCGGTGCTATACTTAGTCTCGTTAATTACTGGGACACAACATCAAGAGGATATGAAATTATGAGTACCGCTAAATTAGTCAAAGCAAAAGCGACCAATCTGCTTTATACCCGCAACGATGTCTCTGACAGCGAGAAGAAAGCGACAGTTGAGTTGCTGAATCGCCAGGTTATCCAGTTTATTGATCTCTCCTTGATTACCAAACAAGCGCACTGGAATATGCGCGGCGCTAACTTCATTGCCGTACATGAGATGCTGGATGGTTTCCGTACCGCACTGACCGATCACCTGGATACCATGGCAGAGCGCGCGGTGCAGCTAGGCGGCGTTGCCCTTGGTACCACTCAAGTTATTAACAGCAAAACCCCGCTGAAAAGCTACCCGCTGGATATCCACAGCGTACAGGATCACCTGAAAGAACTGGCTGATCGTTACGCGATTGTTGCCAACGACGTGCGCAAAGCGATTGGCGAAGCGAAAGATGACGACACCGCAGATATCCTGACCGCCGCTTCCCGCGACCTGGATAAATTCTTGTGGTTTATCGAGTCTAATATCGAATAACTCCATCGCTGATGAATTCAGATGGTTGATAAAGTGCGCTTGTTCATGCCGGATACGGCGTGAACGCCTTATCCGGCCTACAAAAACAAGCAAATTCAATATATTGCATGAACTATGTAGGCCTGATAAGCGAAGTGCATCAGGCAGTTTTGCGTTTGTCATCGGTCTTAATCCATCGCTAATAGATTTAGAAAGCGGCTTCCTGACAGGAGGCCGTTTTGTTTTGCTGCCTGCTTCTACGCACTTTTTTAGTGCATCCCGTCGCCCTTCCCTTCCGATAAAGTAATTTTTTTGTATCAACAACATCACACAATCGTTACATAAAGATTGTTTTTTCATCAGGATTTACGCTAAATAATCACTGTGTTGACTGCACTATTTTAGCGCACCACTTTGGCGCCCCAGAATGGTGCAATCCAACGGTGTTGCCTCATAAATCGTGCAATGAGTTTTCATCGCTTTTCGAAAAATCAATGAGTTGCAAAACTGGCACGATTTTTTCATATAGGTAAGTGTTACGCAGGGGATCGTCCCGTGGATAGAAAAAAGGAAATGCTATGAAGTCTGTATTAAAAGTTTCACTGGCAGCACTGACCCTGGCTTTTGCGGTTTCTTCCCATGCCGCAGATAAAAAATTAGTTGTCGCGACAGATACCGCTTTCGTTCCGTTTGAATTTAAACAGGGCGACAAATACGTGGGCTTTGATGTCGATCTGTGGGCGGCAATCGCCAAAGAACTGAAGCTGGATTACGAACTGAAACCGATGGATTTCAGCGGCATCATCCCGGCATTGCAAACCAAAAACATCGATCTGGCGCTGGCGGGTATCACTATTACCGACGAGCGTAAAAAAGCGATCGATTTCTCTGACGGCTACTACAAAAGCGGCCTGTTAGTGATGGTGAAAGCGAACAATAACGATGTGAAAAGCGTGAAAGATCTCGACGGAAAAGTGGTTGCTGTGAAGAGCGGCACGGGCTCCGTTGATTACGCGAAGACGAACATCAAAACCAAAGATCTGCGACAGTTCCCGAACATCGATAACGCTTATATGGAACTGGGTACTAACCGCGCAGACGCCGTCCTGCACGATACACCAAACATTCTGTACTTCATCAAAACCGCCGGTAATGGCCAGTTCAAAGCGGTGGGTGACTCTCTGGAAGCACAGCAATACGGTATTGCTTTCCCGAAAGGTAGCGACGAGCTGCGTGACAAAGTCAATGGCGCGTTGAAAACCCTGCGCGAAAACGGAACTTACAACGAAATTTACAAAAAATGGTTCGGTACTGAACCGAAATAATTACTGCCTTTAATTTATGGCCCGGTGGCCTTTTGCATACCGGGCCTGCGTTTCGCCCAGCCAGTCTTCTGGCTCAGGGTATTTACACCACGGTAACAGGAACAACATATGCAGTTTGACTGGAGTGCCATCTGGCCTGCCATTCCGCTTCTGATTGAAGGCGCCAAAATGACCCTGTGGATTTCTGTCCTCGGTCTGGCTGGCGGCCTTGTAATCGGCCTGGCGGCAGGTTTTGCACGCACCTTCGGTGGTTGGATAGCCAACCACGTCGCGCTGGTCTTTATTGAAGTGATCCGCGGCACACCTATCGTCGTCCAGGTGATGTTTATCTACTTCGCCCTGCCGATGGCGTTTAACGACTTACGCATCGACCCGTTTACTGCGGCGGTGGTCACCATCATGATCAACTCCGGCGCGTACATTGCGGAAATCACGCGTGGTGCGGTGCTGTCAATCCACAAAGGTTTTCGTGAAGCAGGACTGGCGCTCGGCCTTTCACGTTGGGAAACCATTCGCTACGTGATTTTACCGCTGGCACTGCGCCGCATGCTGCCACCGCTGGGTAACCAGTGGATCATCAGCATTAAAGATACCTCATTGTTTATTGTTATCGGCGTGGCGGAATTGACCCGTCAGGGGCAAGAAATTATTGCCGGTAACTTCCGCGCCCTTGAGATCTGGAGCGCCGTTGCGGTGTTCTATTTGATTATTACCCTGGTGCTGAGTTTTATTCTGCGTCGTCTGGAAAGAAGGATGAAAATCCTGTGATTGAATTTAAAAACGTCTCCAAGCATTTTGGTCCTACCCAGGTGCTGCATAATATCGATTTGAACATTGCCCAGGGTGAAGTGGTGGTGATTATCGGGCCTTCCGGTTCCGGTAAATCGACTCTGCTGCGCTGCATCAACAAACTGGAAGAGATAACCTCCGGCGATCTGATTGTCGATGGTCTGAAAGTTAACGACCCGAAAGTTGACGAGCGTTTGATTCGTCAGGAAGCGGGCATGGTGTTTCAGCAGTTTTACCTTTTCCCACATCTGACGGCGCTGGAAAACGTGATGTTTGGTCCGCTGCGTGTACGTGGTGCGAACAAAAAAGACGCGGAAAAACTGGCTCGTGAACTGCTGGCGAAAGTCGGTCTGGCGGAACGCGCCCACCACTACCCTTCCGAGCTTTCTGGTGGTCAGCAACAGCGTGTGGCGATTGCCCGTGCGCTGGCGGTAAAACCGAAAATGATGCTGTTCGATGAACCGACATCAGCTCTTGATCCGGAACTGCGCCATGAAGTGCTGAAGGTTATGCAGGATCTGGCTGAAGAAGGGATGACGATGGTGATCGTGACCCACGAAATCGGTTTTGCCGAGAAAGTGGCTTCGCGCCTGATCTTTATCGACAAAGGCCGGATTGCAGAAGATGGCGATCCACAGGTGTTGATCAAGAACCCACCGAGCCAGCGTTTACAGGAATTTTTACAGCACGTCTCTTAATAAGACACATTGCCTGATGCGCTACGCTTATCAGGCCTACAGGATATATAGCAACTTATTGAAATTGCATGAACTTGTAGGACAGATAAGGCGTTCACGCCCATCCGGCAAAAAAGCCCGCACGTTGTCAACAACCTGCTAAATGTCCCTTCCTCCCTTTCACCCGAAGGGGAGGCACACCAGATTCCTCTCATTTAAAATCGCCCCTCCCCCAGCATCTATACTTATCTTTTTGCTCTGTTTTCTCACTGGAGGAGTCATGCGGTGGATCCTGTTCATCCTCTTCTGCCTGCTGGGCGCACCTGCCCACGCGGTATCCATACCCGGCGTTACAACCACAGCCTCATCGGATTCAGCCTCTGAACCGGCCCCGGAACCGGATATCGAACAAAAAAAAGCGGCCTATGGCGCACTGGCGGATGTGCTGGATAACGACACATCTCGCAAAGAGTTGATCGACCAGTTGCGTACCGTCGCCGCTACGCCCCCTGCGGAACCGGTACCGAAGATCGTGCCGCCGACGCTGGTTGAAGAGCAAACCGTGCTGCAAAAGGTCACCGAAGTCAGCCGTCATTATGGTGAAGCCCTTTCCGCCCGCTTCGGGCAACTTTATCGCAATATCACCGGCTCCCCGCATAAACCGTTTAATCCACAAACCTTCAGCAATGCGCTGACCCATTTTTCAATGTTAGCGGTGTTAGTGTTTGGTTTTTACTGGCTGATTCGCCTGTTCGCTCTGCCGCTGTATTGCAAAATGGGCCAGTGGGCGCGGCAAAAAAATCGCGAGCGCAGTAACTGGCTGCAGCTCCCGGCGATGATTATCGGGGCGTTTATTATCGACCTGCTGTTATTGGCTTTGACGTTATTTGTCGGTCAGGTTTTAAGCGATAACCTGAATGCGGGCAGTCGCACCATCGCCTTTCAACAAAGTTTGTTCCTTAATGCTTTCGCCCTGATTGAATTTTTCAAAGCGGTTTTACGCCTGATTTTCTGCCCGAACGTGGCGGAGCTGCGCCCGTTTAACATCCAGGATGAGAGCGCCCGTTACTGGAGTCGCCGCCTGAGCTGGTTAAGCAGTCTGATAGGTTATGGCCTGATCGTGGCAGTGCCGATTATCTCTAATCAAGTGAATGTACAGACAGGCGCGCTGGCAAACGTGGTAATCATGCTGTGTATGACTGTCTGGGCGCTGTACCTGATCTTTCACAATAAAAAAGAGATCACCCAACATTTGCTCAACTTTGCGGAACACTCGCTGGCCTTTTTCAGCCTGTTTATCCGCGCCTTTGCGCTGGTGTGGCACTGGCTGGCAAGCGCCTATTTTATCGTGCTGTTTTTCTTTTCGTTGTTCGATCCGGGAAACAGCCTGAAATTTATGATGGGCGCGACGGTACGCAGCCTGGCGATTATTGCTATCGCGGCGTTTGTTTCCGGCATGTTTTCCCGCTGGCTGGCGAAGACCATCACTCTCTCGCCACATACTCAGCGTAGCTATCCGGAACTGCAAAAACGGCTGAACGGCTGGCTGTCGGCGACGCTGAAAACGGCGCGTATTCTGACGGTCTGCGTGGCAGTTATGTTGTTGTTGAGCGCATGGGGATTATTCGATTTCTGGAACTGGCTGCAAAACGGTGCGGGGCAGAAAACCGTGGATATCCTGATCCGCATCGCGCTCATTCTTTTCTTCTCGGCGGTTGGTTGGACAGTGCTCGCCAGTTTGATCGAAAACCGGCTGGCTTCAGATATTCATGGCCGTCCGCTGCCCAGCGCCCGCACGCGTACCCTGCTGACGCTGTTTCGCAACGCGCTGGCGGTGATCATCAGTACCATCACCATCATGATTGTGTTGTCGGAAATCGGCGTCAATATTGCGCCGCTGCTGGCAGGTGCCGGGGCATTAGGTCTGGCTATCTCTTTCGGTTCGCAAACGCTGGTGAAAGATATCATCACCGGGGTATTTATTCAGTTTGAAAACGGCATGAATACCGGAGATTTAGTGACCATCGGGCCGTTGACGGGTACGGTGGAACGGATGTCAATTCGCTCCGTTGGCGTGCGCCAGGATACCGGGGCGTATCACATCATTCCGTGGTCTTCGATTACCACCTTTGCCAACTTTGTCCGCGGCATTGGTTCAGTGGTGGCAAATTACGATGTTGATCGCCATGAAGATGCTGATAAAGCCAATCAGGCACTGAAAGATGCGGTAGCGGAATTGATGGAAAACGAAGAAATTCGCGGGCTGATTATTGGTGAACCGAACTTTGCCGGGATTGTCGGTTTAAGCAATACCGCGTTTACGCTGCGCGTGTCATTCACCACGCTGCCACTCAAACAGTGGACGGTCCGCTTTGCCCTCGACAGCCAGGTGAAAAAGCATTTCGACCTGGCTGGCGTTCGCGCTCCGGTACAGACTTATCAGGTGCTGCCAGCTCCGGGCGCGGCCCCCGCAGAACCGTTGCTACCGGGAGAACCGACGCTTTAACGCTGGCGATTGACAAAACGACGGCGCTGCTCGTCGTTCATAAAGGTCCAGGCTATGAAGCGACTCTGCTTTTGCCCCTGGGCCATCTCTTTTTTGACCACCTTCACCGCACCAACATCCGTCAGTGCGCGATAAAGTGGCGGCAAGTTTTCGCCACGAGAAACCAGTGAGGTAAACCACATCACCTGCTTCGCGAAGCCTTTACTCTCTTCAATCATCTTTTTGATAAAGGCCACTTCACCGCCTTCACACCACAGCTCCTGTTGCTGACCACCAAAGTTCAGTGCATCGTCTTTGTTCAGCCCCAGGTTACGGCGTTTACGCTCACTACCAGCCCGTGCCGCAGCGGCGGAATCGTGGAACGGCGGGTTACACAAGGTGGCGTCGTATTGCTCGTTTTTGTGGATGATACCGTTAAAAATTGCCCCGCTCTCTTTCTGCCGACGTAGACGGATAGCGCGGTTAAGACCTGGATTAGCACTGATGATCGCCTGCGCGCTGCTTAACGCCTGGCTGCTGGTTTCACTGCCAGTAAAACGCCAGCCATATTCATGTACGCCAATCAGCGGATAAATACAGTTCGCACCAACGCCGATATCCAGAATGCTGGCATTGGCTGGAATCGTTCCTGTTGCTTCTGCCAGTAAATCAGCCAGGTGATGAATATAATCCGCCCGGCCCGGCACTGGCGGGCAGAGGAAACCGTCCGGAATATCCCAGTTCGCCACGGCGTAAAAATGCGCCAGCAATGCCTTGTTGAGCGCCTTCACCGCCAGTGGATTGGCGAAGTCTACGCTTTGTTCCCCGGCAGGAGTAAGCGTGAGGAATTGCTTCAGTTCAGGATTGACCTGACAAAGCGTGGCAAGATCGTAGCGACTGTGATGACGGTTGCGCGGGTGTAACCCCGGTTTCTGGGCAGACATAGCATTCTCCTTTAAGCAGCGGCGTAAGATACCCGCATAACGCTACAGGGTAAATATCTGGCTGCGTTTATCATTTCCAAAAACCTTAGAATGACTATGGTTTATGGCAATTCATCATAAAAATCAGTAGCATTTATCTTATTGATTTGTCTTGTTTTGTAAAAATATATCGTTCAAAAAATAAGCACATCTCTGTCAATTTTTTGCGTCATTTGCATCGCGCAGGCGACCTACACTTATCAGGCACTACCCGTTGTATTTATGAGGATGTCATTATGAGAAAGTGCCTCACACTACTGATTGCCACCGTCCTGAGCGGAATCACTGTCACGGCTTATGCCGCACAACCACTGAGTAACCAGGACAGCGGCCAACTAAGGCCAGCCGGAACCGTTTCGGCAACTGGCGCATCCAACCTAAGCGATCTGGAGGATAAACTGGCAGAAAAAGCGCGCGAACAAGGTGCGAAAGGTTATGTCATTAATTCCGCGGGAGGAAATGATCAGATGTTCGGTACCGCAATCATCTACAAATAACCACACCAACGTAACTGCATTCGCCTCTGGATGCAGTTTTCGTCCATTTTGTAATCAAAAAACATCAAATATGAACTAAATGTAAATAAATGTATTTCTTTTTCGCTTCAGGGGTGATAGAAAATCGCGCCAAGTGATAATGCTTATCAAAATTATTATCACTTGCACGAACGCTATTACGGGATTAACAGTGGCATCGCATCCGCAGAGATGCTTTCTCGTGACAGTGAAAACTTCAACATATAAGAAAAAGTCACCTGCAAAATGGAAAACAATCGCAATTTCCCTGCCAGACAATTTCATTCGCTCACGTTCTTTGCCGGCCTTTGTATTGGCATCACGCCTGTGGCACAGGCACTCGCCGCCGAAGGGCAAAACAACGCTGATGACACACTGGTTGTCGAGGCGTCAACGCCTTCGCTTTATGCGCCACTTAAATCTGCCGATCCGAAATTCTCCCGTCCGGTAGCGGATACTACCCGCACGATGACGGTGATTTCTGAACAGGTGATTAAAGATCAGGGCGCAACCAACCTTACCGACGCGCTCAAAAACGTCCCCGGCGTGGGTGCGTTTTTTGCTGGTGAGAACGGTAACTCCACCACTGGCGACGCCATTTATATGCGTGGTGCCGATACCTCTAACAGTATTTATATTGATGGCATTCGAGATATTGGCAGCGTTTCGCGCGACACCTTCAATACCGAACAGGTCGAAGTGATTAAAGGGCCGTCCGGCACCGACTACGGGCGCAGCGCGCCGACTGGCTCGATCAATATGATCAGCAAACAGCCGCGTAATGATTCCGGCATTGACGCCTCCGCCAGTATTGGTAGTGCCTGGTTCCGTCGCGGCACGCTGGACGTCAACCAGGTGATTGGTGACACCACCGCCGTACGTCTGAATTTAATGGGCGAAAAAACGCACGATGCCGGGCGCGATAAGGTCAAAGATGAGCGTTACGGCGTCGCCCCTTCCGTAGCTTTTGGCCTCGGTACAGCGAATCGTTTGTATCTTAATTATCTGCATGTCACCCAGCACAACACGCCAGACGGTGGTATTCCAACCATCGGTTTGCCGGGCTATTCCGCCCCTTCTGCGGGAACGGCGGCACTGAATCATTCCGGAAAAGTTGATACGCATAACTTTTATGGGACGGATTCCGATTACGACGATTCGACCACCGACACCGCTACCATGCGTTTTGAGCACGACATCAACGATAACACCACCATTCGCAACACTACGCGTTGGTCGCGCGTGAAGCAGGATTACCTGATGACGGCGATTATGGGCGGGGCATCAAATATTACCCAGCCCACCAGCGATGTGGATAGCTGGACGTGGTCACGCACGGCGAATACCAAAGATGTGAGTAATAAAATTCTCACCAACCAGACCAACCTGACCACCACATTTTATACTGGTTCTATCGGTCATGACGTCAGTACCGGCGTGGAATTTACCCGTGAAACGCAGACCAACTACGGGGTTAATCCGGTGACGTTACCGGCGGTGAATATTTATCATCCTGACAGCAGCATTCATCCTGGCGGCCTGACGCGCAACGGTGCAAACGCCAATGGTCAAACAGATACCTTTGCGATTTACGCCTTCGATACGCTGCAAATCACCCGTGATTTTGAGCTGAACGGCGGAGTTCGACTGGACAATTATCACACTGATTATGACAGTGCTACCGCCTGCGGCGGCACTGGTCGCGGTGCCGTCACCTGCCCAACTGGCGTGGCAAACGGTTCTCCGGTAACCACTGTCGACACCGCCAAGTCTGGCAACCTGGTGAACTGGAAAGCCGGGGCGCTGTATCACCTGACAGACAATGGCAATGTCTATGTGAACTATGCTGTTTCCCAACAACCACCAGGCGGCAGCAACTTTGCCCTTGCGCAGTCTGGCAGCGGTAACAGCGCCAGTCGCACCGACTTTAAACCGCAAAAAGCGAAAACCAGTGAGATTGGCACCAAATGGCAGGTGCTGGATAAACGGCTGTTGCTTACCGCCGCGCTGTTCCGTACTGATATCGAAAATGAAGTTGAGCAAAACGATGACGGGACTTACTCACAATACGGTAAGAAACGCGTCGAAGGCTATGAGATATCCGTGGCCGGGAATATCACTCCCGCGTGGCAGGTGATTGGCGGATTTACCCAGCAAAAAGCGACCATTAAAAATGGTGCGGATGTGGCTCAGGATGGTTCATCATCACTGCCATATACGCCGGAGCACGCCTTTACCTTATGGAGCCAGTATCAGGCAACCGATGATATCTCCGTTGGCGCAGGTGCTCGCTATATAGGCAGTATGCATAAAGGTTCAGACGGCGCGGTGGGAACGCCGGCGTTTACCGAAGGTTATTGGGTCGCCGATGCCAAACTGGGGTATCGCGTCAATCGCAATCTCGACTTCCAGCTAAACGTCTACAACCTGTTTGATACCGATTACGTCGCCTCAATTAACAAGAGCGGATACCGTTATCACCCGGGCGAGCCAAGAACCTTCTTGCTCACGGCCAATATGCATTTCTGATTCAGATGTGGGGTGCAGGGCTCACTAATGTTGATGGCGAGAACAGGACTGCCTGATGCGCTGCGCTTATCAGGCCTACAAGGTTGTGCAACACATGAGTTCACATCATTTGGTAGGCCGGATAAGGCGTTCACGCCGCATCCGGCATGAACAAAGCACCTGCTGTTAAAAATCGGGGGGGGGGGGGTGAAAGCCCCACTTTTTGGAGAACTTGTATGATGTACCACATTCCCGGCGTGTTATCGCCACACGACGTCGCGCGTTTTCTTGAACAACTGGAACAAGCCGAATGGATTGATGGACGCGTCACCACCGGCGCACAAGGCGCGCAGGTCAAGAATAATCAACAGGTAGACACCCGCAGCGCCCTGTACGCCGCATTACAAAATGAAGTGCTGAACGCGGTTAACCAACATGCTTTGTTCTTTGCCGCTGCCTTGCCGCGTACCCTTTCCACGCCGCTGTTTAATCGCTATCAGAACAATGAAACCTATGGTTTTCATGTGGATGGCGCAGTACGCAGCCATCCACAAAACGGCTGGATGCGCACTGACCTTTCTGCCACGCTGTTTTTAAGCGATCCAGAAAGCTACGACGGCGGCGAACTGGTCGTTAATGACACCTTCGGGCAACATCGGGTAAAACTCCCGGCAGGCGATCTGGTGTTGTATCCCTCCAGCAGCCTGCATTGCGTGACACCCGTAACCCGCGGCGTGCGAGTGGCATCATTTATGTGGATCCAGTCGATGATCCGCGATGATAAAAAGCGCGCCATGCTGTTTGAACTGGACAACAATATTCAGTCGCTGAAAAGCCACTACGGCGAAAGTGAAGAGATCCTGTCGCTACTCAATCTTTATCATAATCTGCTGCGGGAATGGTCGGAGATCTGACGCTTGAACTGCCCGAGTTCGCCCCTATATTAGCTACACTTAACTGTACAAGCATTGATATGGGGAGGGCGATATGGCATCCGGTTGGGCTAACGATGACGCCGTCAACGAACAGATCAACAGTACAATTGAAGATGCGATTGCCCGCGCTCGGGGTGAAATTCCGCGTGGCGAGAGCCTGTATGAATGTGAAGAGTGTGGCGCGCCCATCCCGCAGGCCCGTCGGGAAGCCATTCCTGGCGTGCGCTTATGCATTCATTGCCAGCAGGAGAAAGATTTACAAAAACAGGATTATGCAGGATATAATCGCAGAGGTTCGAAAGACAGCCAGTTACGTTAACTACAACAGGCATAATGTAGAGCCAGTATAATTTGTATTTTGCGTGGCATTCCGTGCCTTTAACGCAGCCGTGACCGCCACGTGGTAGAAAGATGATTCATAAATACAACAAATGAATGGATTATCAGTATGTTAGATATCAATCAATTTATTTGAACAAGGTGGTCAATTCTCTTCGATTTTATCTCTCGTAAGAAAACGTGATACTCATCACATCGACGAAACAACGTCACTTAAACAAAATCACCTGCGAGAGATTAATTATGAAAACTATCAAAACTGTTGTTGCTGCTATGGCTCTTTCAACTCTGTCATTTGGCGTGTTTGCGGCGGAGCCGGTAACGTCATCTCAGGCCCAGAACATGAATAAAATCGGTGTTGTGTCTGCCGATGGCGCGTCCACCCTCGATGCTCTGGAAGCGAAACTGGCTGAAAAAGCTGCGGCTGCCGGTGCGAGTGGATACAGCATCACTTCTGCCACCAACAACAATAAATTAAGCGGAACTGCGGTTATCTATAAGTAATTCGTAGGTTGGATAAGACGTTTAGACTGCATCCGACAACAGATGCCTGATGCGACGCTACCCCGTCTTGTCAGGCCTACAAAATCCGAACCGTTGGTCGGATATGGCGTTTACGCTACATTCAGCAAAGGTATTTCCCTGTCTGTTTGCCGACAGACGCATATGCTCTAACCCTCATTGATCCTATGTTACCCTTGTTTGCCCGTCCGACACTGGACGGGCTTTTTTTTAGCTGGCTAACTGCTGACAGAAAGCCTGCAACGTCTCTTCCGGCATACCAACCTGTCGCGCCGCATCACAAATGGCCTGCCAGCTTCCCGCATCCAATGGGATCCCCAACTCCTGCCGTTCGCGACGCGTGTTCACTTCCCACTCACCCGGTAGCAAAATCGGCTTATCTTCATCATGCGGCGAAGCTTTCACCCACTCGGCAAAGGCTTCGGTCTGCGCGCTACAATCCGGCGCGCCGAACAGTTCCGGATTGATGATGATAGTGGTCATGCAGTTAAGAATGGCATCGGGACTGGTTTGTAACGTTTCCTGATGCGTCGTTTTACCGCCAGAAAGCGCCCCGCCAAGAATTTCACACATCGCCGCCAGGGCGTAGCCTTTATGTTCGGCAAAGGTCAACAACGAACCCAACGGCGACTCCTGCATGACCGCCGGATTTGTCGTCGGGACGCCGTTAACATCAATCAGGCAGCCTGGCGGCACGGGGACACCTTTATGCCAGGCGACGCGAGTTTTACCAAATGCGATGGCGCTGGTGGCGTAATCAAGCAACAGTGGGAAATTATCTTTACGTGGGAATATCACACAGAACGGATTGGTGCCAAAGCGGCTGTCGCGGCCGTGGAACGGTGCAACCATTGGAATACCGACCACGTTAACAAAGTGGATAGAAACAAACCCCGCCGCCGCGCACTGTTCCGCCCAATAACCGATTCGGCCGAGATGATGCGAGTTATGTAGCGCCACGGCAGCAATGCCGTGCTGATGCGCTTTCTCAATCCCCAGCGCCATCGCTTCGTGTGCCGCCACCTGACCAAATGCGCGATCGCCATCAAGCGTGACCACAGCCCCCGCCTCTTTGATAATTTTGGCGTGATGGTTGATTTGCAAAGAACCCAGGCGCCAGGAATGCACATAGCTTGGGATCATGCCAATACCATGTGAATCATGCCCAGCCAGATTTGCCGCGATTAAATGATCGGCAACTAATTTTGCTTCCTGTTCCTCGCTCCCCATCTGACGAAATACAGCCTGAATAAAACGGTGTAGCGTCTGCGCATAAAAGCGATGACCACTTTCCATAGTTAACTCCTGTTTATGTTATATGCCTGTTGCTTTTTTATGCTGCGCGCCAGACGCGGGAAGGTCAATAAAGATGCAGGAATTTCATATTGCGGTGGGGTAAAGGCCGGATGACAGTGCTCATCCGGCGGAGAGAAAAATTAAAATGCCTGGTTAACGCGCGCCAGGCCGTCGCTAATGGTTGCCACTTCGCGCGCCGCCAGCAGGCAGCAAGCCATCTGGATTTTTAGTGACTGGGGAATCGGTTCGTTGCCAGCCAGGCAACGTTCAATCCACTGCGCCGTGGTTTTCGGGTCTTTGGCTTGTGGCAGTAGCTCGCTGCCAGCAGTGTCCTGTTTTTCATACAGCACCCGCATCCCTTCACGGTCGATCAAATTGATTTGCGGGCAGCGTTGCGGGTTAGCATAAACTTCGCCTTCGGTGCCATGCATTAACAGTGCCCGTCCGCCAATATCGCTAAAGAACTTTGCGAGTCGCCCGATGTATTCCGGATGCGAGACGCTGGAAAGACGCAGTGCCTCACCTTCGGCAAATGGCGTCGCCAGTTTCGCCAGGGTATGTGCACTGTTACGCACGCCCATCCGCCAGCGCATTGCCAGTTGTTTTTCCAGCGGCGGGCAAAACGCGCCAACAGGCATAAAGACAGGTTGATGTTCGTCGAGCTTCGCTTGCGCTTGTCCGGCATGTCGCGTTGGTGCTATCCCCATCAGTTCGAAAATGGTTTCGGTCAACACACGAGTTGGATCCTCGCTGACGCCGTGAACCACCACAGGAAAACCGAGTTTGTGTAGCAGAAGTGCCAGCAACGGCGTCAGGTTGGCCTGTTTACGCGCACCGTTGTAACTGGGGATGACAATCGGCATCGGCTTACCGGCAGGCGGCGTCAGCTTGATAGTGTGATTTTGCATGGCTTCGTAAAAACCAAGCATCTCTGCTTCCCCTTCCCCTTTGATACGCAGCGCAATCAATACACCGCCCAACTCAAGCTCAGGCACTTCACCATTGAGCATATGGGCATACAGACCGCGCGCCGTATCCTGGTCTAAATCGCGCGCGTGGTTTTTCCCGCGCCCGATCTCTTTAATGATTTTGCGATAGTCCATTTACGACTCCTTACCTGACTCACATCATTAACGCCGCCGACGGCGTGGGGATTTCGCTTTTTCTTTCTTTTTAACTATACCTTCAGGGACTTCCGGTTGCTCAATCGGAAATACCGGTAATGCATCCAGTAGTCGCTTGCCATAATTTTTGGTCAACAAGCGTTTGTCGTAGATAACCACTTCGCCCCAGCAACTGTGGCTTCGAATAAGACGCCCGACCTGCTGGATCAGATTAAACGAAGCGCTCGGCAGGCTTTGCACCTCAAACGGATAGCGATTGAGACTTTTTAGCCATTCGCCTTCGGTGATCACCACCGGACTGTCGATAGGCGGGAAGGCAATTTTATGGATATGCACCTGACTGAGCAGATCGCCTTTCAGATCCAGACCTTCGGCAAAAGACTGTAAACCAACCAGTACGCTGCGCTCGCCGTTAGCAACACGTTTGCGGTGCAGTTCAACTAAGCGATAGCGCGGCTGATCGCCCTGTACCAGCAGCATCAGGCGTAAATCCGTCACATAGTCGAGAAACCGCTGCATCGCACGCCCGCTGGCAAACAGCACTAACATACCGAGATGTTTTTTACTCTCCACTTGCTCACGGAAGAACGCCGCCATTTCAGCAATGTGCTGTTCTTCGTTGTCGATGGAAGGCTCATAGCGCATCCGGGGAATAACAATTTTGCCCTGCTCGCAGTGGTTGAACGGTGAATCCAGCGCCACAAAACGGTCGCCCGCTTTCTCTTTCAGCCCGCTCATCTCCTGCAATCGCGAAAAACTGTTTAGCGAACGCAAGGTCGCAGAAGTGACAATAATGTGCGGAATGCTGCGCCACAGCAGTCTTTCCAGCTGATCGCTGACGCGGATCCCCACGCAGTGAAACCAGAGATGTAACTGCCCGTCACGCTCTTCCCGCGTCGCCCATTTGGTCACTGGCGCACCGGAAGATTGCGCCAGCGAAGCCAGCCGCCAGAGTTTGCTTTGTGCCTCAAACATCCCCAGCGCGCGGTTCATCTGCAAAATCAACCGATGCAGACGCACAATGTCATGGCTGCCGGTTTTCTCACTTAAATCATTGAGGAATAACTCCGCCAGCCCACGCAGCATCTCGGTGAGTTTTGCCAGCCGCTGGCAGATCTCCAGCACTTCATCAGGCAGTTCGCCCATCGCAAAACGGTGTTCAGCTTCCTGCCCGGCAGGCATATAAAGATTTAGGATGTTGTTTAAAGAGGCAATAAGTTCATACAACTCTTCACAATGCGCATTCAAACGCTCGGGGATCGCCAGCGGTGGGATCGTCTTCGGGCGAAACTGCTCCATGCAGGTCGCGACCAGTTTCGTGAACAAGTCCAGCTGTAGCCGATACCAGGGCGCGGTGATTTCGGCGCTCATCTCCAGCGCATCCCGCGCTACATCTGGCAGGTGATGACCTTCATCCAGCACCAGTAGCAAATTTTTCGGGTCAGGCAATACCGCTTCGCTTTCCATCGCCGCCATCACCAGCGCATGGTTTGCCACCACCACTTCCGCTTCCTGAATTTCCCGACGAGCAACAAAAAACGGGCATTCGCGATAGTAGTAACAGTTGCGGTTGAGGCAGCTGGCTTTATCGGTGCTCAAACGACGCCAGAGATCATCATCAATAGCGATATCAGTATGATCGCGCAGACCATCCCACTTATATGTATCGAGATCGCCCTTCAGCTTGGCACAGCGTTTTTGCTCTTCCTGATTGTTCGGCGTGAGTTCATCGTCGAGAAACGCGAGCAGATCCTGTTGTGTGGGTTCAGTGCTGGCGAGCGCTGTCAGGTTACGCGGGCAAACGTAGCGCCCACGCCCAAAAGCGGCAGTGAATTTAAGATCGGGAATGATCTTTTTCAGCAGCGGTAAATCTTTGCTGTAGATCTGATCCTGCAACGCCACGTTGGCGGTACTCACCACCAGCGTTTTTTGCTCTTCGCGGGCAATAGCGATGCCGGGGATCAAATAGGAGAGCGTTTTCCCAACGCCTGTGGGAGCTTCAATCGCCAGATGCCGCCCTTCTTCTCCGGCCAGCGTTTTGGCGACGTCCGCAATCATCTGCCGCTGTGGCGCACGGGGAATAAAGTCGGGGATCTGTTCCTGAAGCGCCTTATACCAGGCGGCAATTTGCGCTTTAAGCGCGGCGGTTAATGCCATGAGAAAACCTGAAATACTGTATAAACAGCCATTATTGTGGCATTTTTCGGTTTTCAGGGGTAATGGTTTTTCTGTTTCTGGAAAGCGGCTCGCAATAACGTTTTCTGGATGCGGGGGTTTCCCGCAGCTAAAGAAACATCATTGCGCAGCAAAAGACATTATACACAGGCTTATTCCGCTGGCGGCCATTGCAGGGCGGTATGCAAAACGCGCAGTACCGAGAGCGTATCGCCCTCCACTTGATAAACAAGCACATAATGCGGTCTGACAACGGCTTCATGAGTACCAGCGAATCGTCCGGCACGATACATTTCAGGGCGTTCACAGGCCTGTTCCGCAATGTTTTCAAATTGATTATCAAGGGCAATTGCCGCTTGCGGATTATCTTTACTGATGTATTCCATGATTTGCTCCCTGTCAGACAGGGACATTGGCTTCCATTCCAGACGCATTAATCCCCCTTCAACAATGCTTTTTTACGGGCAGCAAATAGACTTTTGGCCTCTTCATGAGAGAGCGCCGGGCGTGGGTCGTCAATGGCGGCCTGCACCTGTTCACGAAACCAGGCATCATACGCAGCAGCTTCATGAGCACGTTTTAATGCCTCTGCCCTGTCAGGTCGGGTCGTTTTCATCTGACCGTCCGGGTCGTAATTAGAGGCGTCGACTTCAAACCGGGCAATACCAACATCTTTCAGGTAGTTGACAACCGTTTCCAGCCGTTTAAACAAGCGAATTTGCCGACTGCGTTGTGCTGCAAGAGGCCGTTCAGTGTGACCGTATTTCACGGTCAACGACCAGCCGCCCTGGGTGCCAATAACGTGTGCTGCATCCACTACGCCAGATTCAACCAGTTTATGTAAGGTTGAGTGATCAATCGTTTCTGGTGCCATAATGCGCTAACCTCTTTGTATACGGCATGCAATTTATAATTAAAGATAGCGCAATTAATAATAAATTGCATTTTTTGATCGTAAATTGTCCAGGATGAAATTGCGGTAGAAAGAGACTTGTGACGAAGATGCCGGGCATGGCCCGGCATAAAAGATTACTGCGCAGCGGCAGGTTTACGCGGACGGCGACGACGTTGTTGTTCGCCTGCCGGTTTGGCATCGCCGAGACGACGAGACGGTTTTTCTGCAGGTTTCACGCTAGCTGATTTCGCGCCACCTTCTGCACGGCGTGGTTGCTGTTGACCGCGACCACCGCCCTGCCCACGACCACCGCCGCCACGTTGCTGGCGACCATTCTGGATCGGTTCGGCTTTGATTGACGGGTCCGGCTCATAGCCCGGAATCGCAATACGCGGGATCTCTTTTTTCAGCAATTTTTCGATATCACGCAGCAGCTTGTGTTCATCAACACACACCAGCGACAACGCTTCTCCAGTTGCCGCCGCACGGCCAGTACGCCCGATACGGTGGACATAATCTTCCGGTACGTTTGGCAACTCGTAGTTGACGACGTGCGGCAACTCTTCGATATCCAGGCCACGCGCGGCAATGTCGGTTGCTACCAGTACACGAATATCGCCCGATTTAAAATCAGCCAGCGCACGGGTACGCGCGCCTTGCGATTTATTACCGTGGATCGCCGCACTGCGAATACCATCTTTATTTAATTGTTCCGCCAGATGGTTAGCGCCATGTTTGGTACGGGTAAACACCAGCACCTGCTGCCAGTTGCCTTTACCAATCATGTGTGACAACAGTTCCCGTTTGCGTTTCTTATCGACAAAGTGAACGTGTTGTGTCACCTGATCAGACGCGGTATTGCGGCGTGCCACTTCAATTTCCAGTGGGTTATGCAGCAGTTTTTCCGCCAGGGCTTTAATATCGTCAGAGAAGGTCGCGGAGAACAACAGGTTCTGGCGCTTCGCTGGCAGTTTAGTCAGCACGCGACGGATATCGTGGATAAAGCCCATGTCGAGCATGCGATCAGCTTCATCGAGGACGAGGATTTCTATCTGGTCCAGTTTCACCGCGTTTTGATGTTCCAGGTCCAGCAGACGCCCCGGTGTTGCCACCAGCACGTCAACGCCGCCGCGCAGCTTCATCATCTGCGGGTTAATGCTGACGCCGCCAAACACCACCAGCGAACGAATGTTCAGGTATTTGCTGTAATCACGGACGTTTTCGCCAATCTGCGCCGCCAGTTCACGGGTCGGGGTGAGGATCAACGCACGTACCGGACGACGCCCTTTGGCGTGCGGCTCGCGGGAAATCAGGTGTTGCAACAGCGGCAGCGTAAAGCCCGCTGTTTTGCCCGTGCCGGTCTGGGCACTGGCCATCAGGTCGCGGCCTTCCAGCACCGCAGGGATCGCCTGCTGCTGAATAGGGGTGGGTTCACGGTAACCTTGCTCGGCAACGGCGCGCAGGATATCAGGGCTTAAACCCAAAGAATCGAAAGACATAACTACTCCGAACCGCCCCGACCGTTACCGGTGTAGTTTTCAGGGAGATACTGAAAAGGAAAATGACAAAAACCACAATGTCATGAGGGAGCGGAGTGTAGCAGTTTTTGTGACGCGGCGCATAAATTATCCCTATTGCTGGCATTGCAAAAATAGTTAGCCATACTGGACAACTCCGATAAGGAGTCATAATCTTAATCAATCATTTGATTAAGAATGGACTGTGCGATGAATAATCCCGCCATGACAATCAAGGGTGAACAGGCGAAAAAACAGCTGATTGCCGCCGCACTGGCGCAGTTTGGCGAGTACGGAATGAACGCCACCACCCGCGAAATCGCCGCCCTGGCCGGGCAGAATATTGCTGCCATCACCTACTACTTCGGTTCGAAAGAAGATTTATATCTCGCCTGCGCCCAGTGGATTGCCGATTTTATTGGCGAGCAGTTCCGCCCACACGCCGAGGAAGCCGAACGCTTGTTCGCGCAACCACAGCCGGATCGCGCTGCCATCCGCGAACTGATCCTTCGCGCCTGCAGGAACATGATTCAATTGCTCACCCAGGATGACACCGTCAACCTCAGCAAGTTTATCTCCCGTGAGCAGCTCTCTCCCACGGCGGCCTACCATCTGGTGCATGAACAGGTGATTAGCCCGCTACACAGCCATCTTACGCGTCTGATCGCCGCCTGGACCGGTTGTGATGCCAACGATACCCGCATGATCCTCCATACCCATGCATTACTTGGCGAGATTCTGGCGTTTCGTCTTGGTAAAGAAACGATTCTGTTACGCACCGGCTGGACCTCGTTCGATGAAGAAAAGACCGAACTGATTAACCAGACGGTGACATGTCATATCGACCTGATTTTGCAAGGATTATCGCAAAGGAGTTTGTAGTGATGAAAAAACCTGTCGTGATTGGACTGGCGGTAGTAGTGCTTGCCGCCGTGGTTGCCGGAGGCTACTGGTGGTATCAAAGCCGCCAGGATAACGGCCTGACGCTGTATGGCAACGTGGATATTCGTACGGTGAATCTTAGCTTCCGTGTCGGTGGTCGCGTTGAGTCGCTGGCGGTGGACGAAGGTGATGCAATCAAAGCGGGCCAGGTGCTGGGCGAACTGGATCATAAACCGTATGAGATTGCCCTGATGCAGGCGAAAGCAGGCGTTTCGGTAGCGCAGGCGCAGTACGACCTGATGCTGGCCGGTTATCGCGACGAAGAAATCGCTCAGGCCGCCGCCGCCGTAAAACAGGCGCAGGCCGCTTATGACTATGCGCAGAACTTCTATAACCGCCAGCAAGGGTTGTGGAAAAGCCGCACCATTTCGGCAAACGACCTGGAAAATGCGCGCTCCTCACGCGACCAGGCGCAGGCAACGCTGAAATCAGCTCAGGATAAATTACGTCAGTACCGTTCCGGTAACCGTGAGCAGGACATCGCCCAGGCGAAAGCCAGCCTCGAACAGGCGCAGGCGCAACTGGCGCAGGCGGAGTTGAATTTACAGGACTCGACTCTGGTCGCACCGTCTGATGGCACGCTGTTAACCCGCGCGGTAGAGCCTGGTACGGTGCTCAATGAAGGCGGCACGGTGTTTACCGTCTCACTGACGCGTCCGGTGTGGGTGCGCGCTTATGTTGATGAACGTAATCTTGACCAGGCCCAGCCAGGGCGCAAAGTGCTGCTCTATACCGATGGTCGTCCGGACAAGCCCTATCACGGGCAGATTGGTTTCGTTTCGCCAACCGCTGAATTTACCCCGAAAACCGTCGAAACGCCGGATCTGCGTACCGACCTCGTCTATCGCCTGCGTATTGTGGTGACCGACGCCGATGATGCGTTACGCCAGGGAATGCCAGTAACGGTGCAATTCGGTGACGAGGCAGGACATGAATGATGCCGTTATCACGCTAAACGGCCTGGAAAAACGCTTTCCGGGCATGGACAAGCCCGCCGTCGCGCCGCTCGACTGCACCATTCATGCCGGTTATGTGACGGGGCTGGTGGGGCCGGACGGTGCGGGCAAAACCACGCTGATGCGGATGCTGGCAGGATTACTGAAACCTGACAGCGGCAGTGCTACCGTGATTGGCTTTGATCCGATCAAAAACGACGCTGCGCTGCACGCCGTGCTCGGCTATATGCCGCAGAAATTCGGTCTGTATGAAGATCTCACGGTGATGGAAAACCTCAATCTGTACGCGGATTTGCGCAGCGTCACCGGTGAAGCGCGGAAGCAGACTTTTGCTCGCCTGCTGGAATTTACTTCTCTTGGCCCGTTTACCGGGCGCCTGGCGGGCAAGCTCTCCGGCGGGATGAAGCAAAAACTCGGCCTGGCCTGTACCCTGGTGGGCGAACCGAAAGTGTTGCTGCTCGATGAACCTGGCGTCGGCGTCGACCCCATCTCACGGCGCGAGCTGTGGCAGATGGTGCACGAACTGGCAGGCGAAGGGATGTTAATTCTCTGGAGTACTTCGTATCTCGACGAAGCCGAACAGTGCCGCGACGTGCTTTTGATGAACGAAGGCGAGCTGTTATATCAGGGAGAACCGACGGCCCTGACGCAAACCATGGCCGGACGTAGCTTTCTGATGACCAGCCCGCACGAGGGCAACCGCAAACTGCTACAACGGGCATTAAAACTGCCGCAGGTCAGCGACGGCATGATTCAGGGGAAATCGGTGCGTCTGATCCTCAAAAAAGAAGCCACACCAGACGATATTCGCCACGCCGACGGGATGCCGGAAATCGACATCAGCCAAACCTCGCCCCGCTTTGAAGATGCGTTTATTGATTTGCTGGGCGGAGCTGGAACCTCGGAATCCCCGCTGGGCGCAATATTGCATACGGTAGAAGGTACACCCGACGAGACGGTAATCGAAGCGAAAGAACTGACCAAAAAGTTTGGCGATTTTGCCGCCACCGATCATGTTAATTTTGCCGTCAAACGCGGTGAAATCTTTGGTTTGCTCGGGCCAAACGGCGCAGGGAAATCGACCACTTTTAAGATGATGTGTGGCTTGCTGGTGCCGACCTCCGGCCAGGCGCTGGTGCTGGGAATGGACCTGAAAGAGAGTTCCGGTAAAGCGCGCCAGCATCTCGGCTATATGGCGCAAAAATTTTCGCTCTATGGCAACCTGACCGTCGAACAGAATTTACGCTTTTTCTCCGGCGTGTATGGCTTACGCGGTCGGGCGCAGAACGAAAAAATCACCCGTATGAGCGAGGCATTCGGCCTGAAAAGTATCGCCTCGCACGCCACTGATGAACTGCCCTTAGGTTTTAAACAGCGTCTGGCGCTGGCCTGCTCGCTAATGCACGAACCGGACATTCTGTTTCTCGATGAACCAACTTCTGGCGTCGATCCCCTCACCCGCCGCGAATTCTGGCTGCATATCAATAGCATGGTAGAGAAAGGCGTCACGGTGATGGTTACTACCCACTTTATGGATGAAGCGGAATATTGCGACCGCATCGGTCTGGTGTATCGCGGGAAGCTGATTGCCAGCGGCACGCCGGACGATTTGAAAGCGCAGTCGGCTAACGATGAGCAACCCGATCCCACCATGGAGCAGGCTTTTATTCAGTTGATCCACGACTGGGATAAGGAGCATGGCAATGAGTAATCCGATCCTTTCCTGGCGTCGTGTGCGGGCGCTGTGCGTCAAAGAGACGCGGCAGATCATTCGCGATCCGAGTAGCTGGCTGATTGCGGTAGTGATCCCGCTGTTACTGCTGTTTATTTTTGGCTACGGCATTAACCTCGATTCCAGCAAGCTGCGGGTCGGGATTTTGCTGGAACAGCGTAGCGAAGCGGCGCTGGATTTCACCCACACTATGACTGGTTCGCCCTATATTGACGCCACTATCAGCGATAACCGTCAGGAACTGATCGCCAAAATGCAGGCGGGGAAAATTCGCGGTCTGGTGGTGATTCCGGTGGATTTCGCCGAACAGATGGAGCGCGCCGACGCTACCGCGCCGATTCAGGTGATCACCGACGGCAGCGAGCCAAACACCGCCAACTTTGTGCAGGGCTATGTCGAAGGGATCTGGCAAATCTGGCAAATGCAGCGAGCGGAGGACAACGGGCAGACTTTTGAACCGCTTATCGACGTACAAACCCGCTACTGGTTTAACCCGGCGGCGATTAGCCAGCACTTTATTATCCCCGGTGCGGTGACCATTATCATGACGGTCATCGGCGCGATCCTCACCTCGCTGGTGGTGGCACGGGAATGGGAACGCGGCACCATGGAGGCTCTGCTCTCCACCGAGATTACCCGCACGGAGCTGCTGTTGTGTAAGCTTATCCCTTATTACTTCCTCGGCATGCTGGCGATGCTGCTGTGTATGCTGGTGTCGGTGTTTATTCTCGGCGTGCCATATCGCGGGTCGCTGCTGATCCTGTTTTTTATCACCAGTCTGTTTTTACTCAGTACCCTGGGGATGGGGCTGCTGATTTCTACGATTACCCGCAACCAGTTCAACGCCGCTCAGGTGGCACTGAACGCCGCTTTCCTGCCGTCGATTATGCTCTCTGGTTTTATTTTTCAGATCGACAGTATGCCTGCGGTGATCCGCGCGGTGACGTACATTATTCCCGCACGTTACTTCGTCAGCACCCTGCAAAGCCTGTTCCTCGCCGGGAATATTCCGGTGGTGCTGGTGGTGAACGTGCTGTTTTTGATCGCTTCGGCGGTGATGTTTATCGGCCTGACGTGGCTGAAAACCAAACGTCGGCTGGATTAGGGAGAAGAGCATGTTTCATCGCTTATGGACGTTAATCCGCAAAGAGTTGCAGTCATTGCTGCGCGAACCGCAAACGCGTGCGATTTTGATTTTACCCGTGCTGATTCAGGTAATTCTGTTCCCGTTCGCCGCCACACTGGAAGTGACCAATGCCACCATCGCCATCTACGACGAAGATAACGGCGCACATTCGGTGGAGTTGACCCAGCGTTTTGCCCGTGCCAGCGCCTTTACCCATGTGCTGCTGTTGAAAAGTCCGCAGGAGATCCGCCCGACAATCGACACACAAAAGGCGCTACTGCTGGTGCGCTTTCCGGCTGACTTCTCGCGCAAACTGGATACCTTCCAGACCGCGCCGTTGCAGTTGATTCTCGACGGGCGTAACTCCAACAGTGCGCAAATCGCCGCCAACTACCTGCAACAGATCGTCAAAAATTATCAGCAGGAGCTGCTGGAAGGAAAACCGAAGCCAAACAACAGCGAGCTGGTGGTACGCAACTGGTATAACCCAAATCTCGACTATAAATGGTTCGTGGTGCCGTCGCTGATTGCCATGATCACCACTATTGGCGTAATGATCGTCACTTCACTTTCCGTCGCCCGCGAACGTGAACAAGGTACGCTCGATCAGCTCCTGGTTTCGCCGCTCACAACCTGGCAGATATTTATCGGCAAAGCCGTACCAGCGTTAATTGTCGCCACATTCCAGGCGACCATTGTGCTGGCCATTGGTATCTGGGCATATCAAATCCCCTTTGCCGGATCGCTGGCGCTGTTCTACTTTACGATGGTGATTTACGGTTTATCGCTGGTGGGATTCGGTCTGTTGATTTCGTCACTCTGCTCAACGCAACAGCAGGCGTTTATCGGCGTGTTCGTCTTTATGATGCCCGCCATTCTGCTTTCCGGTTACGTTTCGCCGGTGGAGAACATGCCGGTGTGGCTGCAAAACCTGACGTGGATTAACCCTATTCGCCACTTTACGGACATTACCAAGCAGATTTATTTGAAGGATGCGAGTCTGGATATTGTGTGGAACAGCTTGTGGCCGCTATTGGTCATAACGGCCACGACAGGGTCAGCGGCGTACGCGATGTTTAGACGTAAGGTGATGTAATTTTTTATCTTTCGCCAGTAACGACACTACCGCCGGGCCGGCAAGGATCGCCAGCCCTGCAACAGCCAGCAAATAGTTGTTTTCCAGTACGCGGGACAACAGCCACAGCACAATCAGCGCCGCGCCAAAATACCAGGTGGTGGTCAGCTCTTCCAGCACATCCGCCACCTCTCGCCAGCGTTGCTCGGGATGACGCTGAAACACCAGCATCATCACCACGGTGACACAATACAGCACGCATAATCCCACGCCGACGTGAACCAGAGTTTTACTCATCCAGCCCATCACCAGCAGCGCCACTACCAGTAAATGCAACATAATCTGCCAGCAACTTAGGCCAGTTGCGACACGAACACGTTGTTGCCACTTCATGGCTTCTCTCCTGAAGAATTTATCTCTACTAACTCAGAGTACCGAACTTTACGGAAAATTCCGTAAGACCGCACCTTTTTGTGACGCCGACTACACTATTTCAATGAGATAAGAGGCAAAGACAGGAAAATTATGCCCGATCAAACACAACACTTTTCGTTCAAGGTGCTCACCATCAATATTCACAAAGGTTTTACCGCGTTTAACCGACGCTTCATTTTGCCGGAACTTCGCGACGCCGTGCGCACCGTCAACGCCGATATTGTTTGCCTGCAGGAAGTGATGGGCGCGCACGAAGTTCATCCGCTGCATGTAGAAAACTGGCCCGACACATCTCACTACGAGTTTCTTGCCGACACCATGTGGAGCGATTTTGCCTACGGACGTAATGCTGTATATCCGGAAGGGCATCACGGAAACGCGGTACTGTCACGCTATCCCATTGAACATTATGAGAATCGCGATGTTTCGGTCGATGGCGCGGAAAAACGTGGCGTGCTCTACTGCCGCATTGTGCCGCCAATGACCGGAAAAGCGATTCATGTGATGTGCGTACATCTCGGTTTGCGAGAGGCGCAACGTCAGGCGCAACTTGCGTTGCTTGCCGAATGGGTAAACCAGCTTCCGCCCGACGAACCCGTTTTAGTGGCGGGTGATTTCAACGACTGGCGGCAAAAAGCCAATCATCTGTTGAAGGCCCATGCCGGGCTGGATGAGATATTTACCCGCGCCCACGGACGCCCGGCGCGCACTTTTCCGGTGCAATTTCCTCTACTTCGACTGGACAGGATCTATGTCAAAAATGCCAGCGCCAGCGCGCCAACGGCGTTGCCGCTGCGGACCTGGCGACATCTTTCTGACCATGCTCCTTTGAGTGCGGAGATTCATTTATGAAATGTAGCTGGCGCGAAGGCAATAAGATCCAGTTGCTGGAAAACGGCGAGCAATATTATCCCGCTGTATTTAAAGCGATTGATGAGGCGCAAGAACGCATTATTCTTGAAACGTTTATCTGGTTTGAGGATGACGTCGGTAAACAACTGCATGCGGCACTGCTGGCGGCGGTGCAACGTGGAGTTAAAGCGGAAGTTTTGCTGGATGGCTACGGTTCGCCGGATCTCAGCGATGAGTTTGTCAATGAACTGACTGCGGCTGGCGTGATATTTCGTTATTACGATCCCCGCCCTCGCCTGTTCGGTATGCGTACTAATGTATTCCGCCGGATGCATCGCAAAATTGTGGTGATCGATGCACGTATCGCCTTTATTGGTGGACTGAATTACTCCGCCGAGCATATGTCCAGCTACGGTCCAGAGGCTAAACAGGATTACGCGGTACGTCTGGAAGGGCCGATTGTTGAAGATATTTTGCAATTTGAACTGGAAAATCTGCCCGGGCAAAGCGCAGCACGGCGCTGGTGGCGACGTCATCACAAAGCGGAAGAAAACCGCCAGCCGGGAGAAGCGCAGGTATTGCTGGTCTGGCGCGATAACGAAGAACATCGCAGCGATATTGAACGTCACTATCTGAAAATGCTCACTCAGGCACGGCGGGAAGTGATTATCGCCAACGCCTACTTCTTCCCTGGCTATCGGTTTTTACACGCCTTGCGTAAAGCGGCGCGGCGCGGAGTGCGGATCAAACTGATTATTCAGGGCGAACCGGATATGCCCATTGTCAGAGTCGGCGCGCGCTTGCTGTATAACTATCTGGTTAAAGGCGGTGTTCAGGTGTTTGAGTACTGTCGCCGCCCGCTCCACGGCAAAGTGGCATTGATGGACGATCACTGGGCAACGGTAGGTTCCAGTAATCTCGATCCGCTCAGTTTGTCGCTAAATCTCGAAGCAAACGTCATCATTCACGATCGAAAATTTAACCAGACGCTGCGCGACAATCTTAACAGCATCATCGCTGCCGACTGTCAGCTGGTGGATGAAACTATGCTGCCGAAACGCACCTGGTGGAACCTGAGCAAAAGCGTGCTGGCGTTCCACTTTTTGCGCCATTTCCCGGCGCTGGTGGGCTGGCTTCCGGCGCATACGCCGCGTCTGGCACAGGTTGATCCCCCCGCGCAGCCGGCAATGGAAACGCAGGATCGGGTAGAAACGGAAAACACGGGGATAAAACCCTGATGAGTAAATCGCATCCACGCTGGCGCCGGACAAAGAAGATCCTCACCTGGCTGTTTTTTATCGCGGTGATTGTGTTGCTGGTGGTCTATGCCAAAAAGGTAGACTGGGAAGAGGTCTGGAAGGTCATCCGCGACTACAATCGCGTTGCGCTGCTCAGTGCGGTTGGGCTAGTGGTCGTCAGTTATCTGATTTACGGCTGCTATGACCTGCTCGCCCGCTTCTACTGTGGTCACAAACTGGCGAAGCGCCAGGTGATGCTGGTGTCGTTTATCTGCTACGCCTTCAACCTGACGCTCAGTACCTGGGTCGGCGGCATTGGTATGCGCTATCGTTTGTACTCTCGTCTGGGATTGCCCGGTAGCACTATCACACGGATTTTCTCGCTGAGTATTACCACCAACTGGCTGGGCTATATTTTACTGGCGGGGATTATCTTTACCGCAGGCGTGGTGGAACTGCCGGACCATTGGTATATCGATCAAACCACGCTGCGTATTCTCGGCATTGGCTTACTGATGATTATCGCGGTTTATTTGTGGTTTTGCGCGTTCGCGAAGCACCGCCATATGACCATCAAGGGGCAAAAGCTGGTGCTACCTTCATGGAAATTCGCCCTGGCGCAGATGCTGATTTCCAGCGTTAACTGGATGGTAATGGGAGCGATTATCTGGCTGTTACTCGGTCAAAGCGTGAACTATTTCTTTGTTTTAGGCGTGTTGTTGGTTAGCAGTATTGCCGGCGTCATTGTGCATATTCCGGCGGGGATTGGTGTACTGGAAGCGGTGTTTATCGCGCTACTGGCAGGAGAGCATACATCAAAAGGCACGATTATCGCCGCTCTACTCGCGTACCGTGTGCTGTATTACTTTATCCCGCTGCTGTTGGCGCTGATTTGCTATCTGGTACTGGAAAGTCAGGCGAAGAAGTTGCGGGCGAAAAATGAAGCGGCGATGTGATGTTTAGTTAAGTTCTTTTGGTTTAAGTTCGGGATGCTGTTTATAGATGGGGTTCATGATGTCGATTAGCATGCGCCCCATTATTTCACCAACGGCGGAACGATAAGTATTAAGCTCAGATTCATCGCAAGTTTGCTGAACACGTGATACTGACGCATCTAATATAGAACCAATATCGAGCATTAATGCGCTGATATCTTCTGCTATATTTTTATCTTTGAACATTTCATAAACCTTTTTATTTATGACAGACACAGACGCTAAACTAGCAACGACAATCGCCACCAAATGAGGGGCAGCATTTTGCTGCGCAAAGCGCTTTTTTGCTGTAATTGAGTAGCAGAGGATCGTCTGTTCAAATGCGTTATCTGTCCCTGAAATGATGCAGTGGACATAGTCTGGCATTTGTGGCGATTCAATTCTCATGTAAATGAGCGGAATAGTCTTTATAAAATCCGAAAAAAATCCCGGCACCTGGCCGGGATATTGATGGTGAAAAAAGAATTAACGGCGGTTGCCAAATATCCGCAGCAACATCAGGAACAGGTTGATGAAGTCCAGATACAAGGTTAACGCGCCAAGAATGGAGTATTTACGCAGGTTCGACGTGTCGCGGGTATCAATCTGCTCACCCATATTTTTCAATTTCTGAGTGTCATACGCCGTCAGGCCGACAAAGACAATCACACCGATGTAGGTGACTGCCCACATTAATGCCTCACTTTTCAGCCAGAAGTTCACCAGCGAGGCGATGACAATACCGATTAACGCCATAAACAGCATATTGCCGAAGCCGCTTAAATCGCGTTTCGTGGTGTAACCATACAGGCTCATTGCGCCGAACATCCCGGCAGTAACGACGAAGGTACTGGCGATAGAGGCAGCAGTATAGACAATGAAAATACTGGAAAGCGTCAGGCCAGTCAGCGCCGAATAAAGCATAAAGAGCATGGTTGTCACGCCTGCACTCAGCTTTTGAATCATCGCTGATAACACAATAACCAGAGCTAATTGCGCTATTACCAGACCAATTAAAAAGATGCGGTTGGTGAATAACAGCTCCATAACGGCGGCGGAATTGGCCGCATACCAGGCAACAAATGCAGTAAGCAGCAAGCCCACTGTCATCCAGCCATAGACCTGTGCCATATAGGTTTGCAGGCCAGCTCGGGTTTGTACGATTGAATCAGAACGTGGGAATCTGTCCATGACTTTCTCCTGAAGATATAAGGAATATCTTAAGGATACTGCAAATGAGGAGGGTGTGCATCGACGCCGCGTAAACGCATGTCCAGAGCGGAGAAATTGCCGGATGCAACTGTGCGGTATCCGGCATACTAAAAACTACCAGCGTTTTGCCGCCTGCTGATCGCTCTCCCGGGCTTCGACCCAGCGGTCGCCTTCCGGCGTGGCTTCGCGCTTCCAGAACGGCGCGCGGGTTTTGAGATAATCCATAATAAACTGCCCGGCCTCAAACGCACTGCTACGGTGCGCACTGGTAACGCCGACAAAAACGATTTCATCACCCGGCCATAATTCGCCAATGCGATGAATAACCGTTACTCTTCCCAGCGGCCAGCGGTTACGCGCTTCATCAACGATTTCAGCCAGTGCTTTTTCAGTCATCCCCGGATAGTGTTCGAGGGTTAATGCTTTTACGCTGTCCCCCAGGTTATGGTTGCGCACCTTTCCGGTAAAGGTGACCACTGCACCGTCTTCGTCACGCTCCGCCAGCCACGGGTACTCTTCCCCTACGCTGAACGGTTGAGGTCCGACAACAATTTTGGTTTCTGCCATCTTATCCTCCGGTTACCGGCGGGAAGAAAGCCACTTCGTCGCCGTCAGTCAGCGGATGGTCAAAACTCACCAGCGTCTGGTTGACGGCAGCCAGTAATTTGCCATCTTCCAGTGCCAGCGCCCAGCGATCGCTCTGCGCAGCCAGGTGTTGACGTAATACTTCTACGGTTGGGAAATCCGCAGTCACTTCGATTGCATCGGTCCCCACCAGCTCGCGCACCTGGGCGAAAAAAAGAACGTTAATCATCCGCTTCCACCTTAAAGTCACCTGACTTGCCGCCACTTTTCGCCAGCAAACGTACCGGACCAATCACCATATCTTTTTGCACCGCTTTACACATATCGTAGATGGTCAGCGCGGCCACGGAGGCCGCCGTTAATGCTTCCATTTCGACACCGGTTTTCCCGGTCAGGCGACAAAGTGTTTCAATACGTACCCGATTATTCTCCGGCTCGGCCTGTAAATTGACTTCGACTTTACTGAGCATCAGCGGATGACACAGCGGGATCAGATCCCAGGTGCGTTTTGCTGCCTGAATACCGGCAATACGCGCAGTAGCAAACACGTCGCCTTTGTGGTGGCGACCATCGATGATCATCGCCAACGTCTCGCTGCGCATGGTGACAAAAGCTTCAGCTCGCGCTTCACGTACGGTTTCCGCTTTGGCGGAGACATCCACCATGTGCGCTTCGCCAGCGGCATTGATATGGGTCAGTTGCGACATACTTATTTCTTCAAATGTGGATGGAAATTGCACGGACGCGTACGGGCGTCCAGCTGCGGCGCGATGATGTTTTCCCAGGCGGTGCGACACGCTTTGGTTGAACCAGGCATGGCGAAAATCAGCGTCTTGTTAGCGACGCCCGCTACCGCACGGGATTGCAACGTTGCGGTGCCAATCTCTTCAAACGACAGCATACGGAACACTTCGCCAAAACCTTCGACTTCACGGTCGAACAGCGGCAGCAATGCTTCAGGTGCCTGATCGCCTTCAGTCAGGCCAGTACCGCCAGTAATCAACACCACTTGTACATCGTCGCTGGCTATCCACGCAGATACCTGAGCACGGATGGCGTAGCGGTTTTCTTTGACAATAGCTTTATCTACAACATGATGGCCCGCTTCCTGCGCAGAATCGCGCAGATAGTGACCGGAGGTATCGTCTTCTTCACCGCGACGATTAGAAACCGTAAGAATAGCAATACGGGTCGGGATAAATTCAGTGCTTACCTGACTCATCTGATCTCTCCTTTTGACGTTTTAACCGCCAATGTACGATAAGTTTTGCGTAATACCGGTGTTGTTTTGATGCAGGAAATGGGTCTGTTTTTTCTCCCGCAGCGCCGCTGAAATACGCGCTTCCAGCGCCTGTTGCTGGGTATCATCTTCCAGTAGATCGCGCAGATTAACGCCGCCCTCACCAAACAGGCAGAGGTGGAGTTTACCAATGGAGGAGACGCGCAGACGGTTGCAGGTGGCACAGAAGTCTTTTTCATACGGCATGATTAGGCCGATCTCTCCGGCGTAATCCGGATGACAAAAGACTTGCGCCGGGCCGTCGCTGCGTTGACGCAGTTGATGGATCCAGCCGCGACGCAGCAGCTCGTCACGCAGAACCTGACCAGAAATATGGTGCTTACGGAAGAGTTCACTGCCCTCGCCTGTTTCCATCAGTTCGATGAAACGCAACTGGATAGGGCGATGCTGGATCCAGTTCAGAAAGGTGTCGAGTTGGTGATGATTGACATCGCGCATCAGCACGGTATTGACTTTGACCTTCTCAAAACCGGCTTCAAATGCGGCATCGATGCCCGCCATTACCTGGTTGAATTTATCCTGACCGGTAATAGCATGAAACTGACGGGCATCGAGGCTATCAACGCTGACGTTAATGCCCGTCAGGCCGGCATCGCGCCAGTTCGCCACGTCGCGTTCCAGACGGTAACCATTAGTGGTGACCGCAATCTGGCGGATAGCATCGTTTTCTCGTACAGCGGCGATGATATCGGTAAAGTCGCGACGTAAAGACGGCTCACCGCCTGTCAGACGGACTTTTTCGGTACCCAGACTGGCAAAGGCGCGTGTAACCCGGCGAATTTCATCGACGGTCAGAAAGCCTTTATTGGTGACGCCGCTCGGCTTGTAGCCATCCGGCAGGCAATATGTGCAACGAAAGTTACACACATCGGTAATCGACAGGCGCAAGTAATAAAACTTACGCGCAAATGCATCAGTCAGTTGTGAAGCCATGTACACCTTTCCAGATACGGGAGGCGAAGTCATTTCTTCCTTCGCCCTGGTGGCAACCTTTCAAAGCATTGTCACGGCCAAAGCACCATATCAGTTGACCCAGGTGCAGAGGCTAGAGTGTTTAGTGGTTATGCCGATACTAGCGCGTAAATGAGATTTTTACCATTCACCCTTTTCGCTATGTAATCATGTATATAGCGTCATGATCGGCCTATTTCGCTACAGAATAAGGGAAAATGGCGGTTTTACTTTGATATACATCATCAGGGATGCAGAGCGAGTATCGTCCTTTGGAGGTAGAAAACCATGAGTTGTATCCTCAATATTGGCAGGCTAATTGCTGTCTCCCCGTAATTTGCGCTACTGTAGCGCGGATAATCTGACTTCAGGAATGTATATGCGCAATCGTACGCTGGCTGACCTTGATCGTGTCGTTGCTCTCGGCGGGGGGCATGGACTGGGACGCGTTCTCTCATCACTTTCGTCTTTAGGTTCTCGTTTAACGGGCATCGTAACCACTACTGATAATGGTGGTTCGACGGGCCGTATTCGTCGCTCGGAAGGCGGTATTGCCTGGGGCGATATGCGCAACTGTCTAAACCAGCTGATAACGGAACCGAGCGTCGCTTCCGCGATGTTTGAATACCGTTTTGGCGGTAATGGCGAACTTTCCGGGCATAACCTTGGAAACTTGATGTTAAAGGCGCTGGATCACCTTAGCGTGCGGCCTCTGGAAGCCATCAATTTGATTCGTAATCTGCTGAAAGTAGACGCGCAATTAATTCCGATGTCAGAGCATCCCGTTGATCTGATGGCCATTGATGATCAGGGACACGAAGTTTACGGCGAGGTCAATATCGATCAGTTAACTACGCCGATTCAGGAACTACTTTTAACCCCCAACGTACCTGCCACTCGTGAAGCGGTGCTGGCGATCAATGAGGCTGACCTGATAATTATCGGGCCTGGGAGTTTTTATACCAGCCTGATGCCAATCCTGCTGCTTGAGGAAATGGCACAGGCGCTACGCCGCTCTCCAGCCCCGATGGTTTATATTGGCAATTTGGGAAGAGAATTAAGCCTGCCTGCGGCGAATCTGAAGCTGGAAAACAAGCTGGCGATTATGGAGCAGTATGTCGGTAAAAAGGTGATTGATGCGGTAATTGTCGGACCGAAGGTGGATGTTTCTATGGTTAACGACAGATTAGTCATTCAGGACGTACTGGAGGCCAGCGATATTCCCTATCGTCATGACCGCCAGTTGTTACATAACGCGCTGGAAAAGGCATTACAGGCGTTGGGTTAACGGAAAACCGGAAGAACATTCCGGCTTCAGATTGCTGACAAAGCGCGCGTTGTTCATGCCGGATGCGGCGTGCAAACCGCGCAAATTCAATATATTGCAGAGAAAATGTAGGCCTGATAAGCGTAGCGCATCAGGCTGTTTTTCATTTGTCATCTGTCTTCTTCGCTATCCTGTTACGAAGCTGCAATAAACAACTCACGCAACTGATGCAACTGATCACGAATTTGTGCCGCCTCTTCGAATTCGAGGTTTTGCGCGTGTTGCATCATCTGACCTTCCAGTTCATGGATTTTCTGCTGCAACGCTTTAGGCGACATATCCATCGGCACATTATCCGGTTCGACAATCGGGCGCGATTTTCCTCTGCCCTTCGCTTTGGTTTTAGCAATGTTCTGCCCCAGCGCCAGGATATCGACCACTTTCTTGTTAAGCCCTTGTGGCGTAATACCATGCTCTTCGTTGTACCGCTGCTGTTTCTCACGACGACGTTCCGTTTCGCCAATCGCTTTCGCCATCGACGGGGTTATCTTGTCGCCGTAGAGAATCGCTTTGCCGTTGATGTTACGCGCTGCACGACCAATGGTCTGGATCAGCGAACGTTCTGAACGCAGGAAGCCTTCTTTGTCGGCATCGAGGATCGCCACCAGCGAGACTTCCGGCATATCCAGACCTTCGCGCAGTAAGTTGATGCCAACCAACACATCGAACTCGCCCAGACGCAAGTCGCGGATGATTTCCATACGCTCGACGGTGTCGATATCCGAGTGAAGATAACGCACGCGTTCACCGTGTTCTTCCAGATATTCGGTGAGATCTTCCGCCATCCGCTTAGTCAACGTCGTGACCAGTACGCGTTCGTTAATTGCCGCCCGCAGGCGAATTTCTGAAAGAAGATCATCAACCTGGGTCGCTACCGGGCGCACTTCGATAATCGGGTCCAGCAGTCCTGTTGGACGCACCACCTGATCCACCACGTCGCCACCGGATTTCTCCAGCTCGTAATTACCGGGGGTCGCAGAAACATAGATGGTTTGCGGTGCTAATGCCTCGAACTCTTCGAACTTCAGCGGACGGTTATCCAGCGCCGAGGGCAGGCGGAAACCGTACTCTACCAGCGTCTCTTTACGCGCCCGATCGCCTCGATACATGCCGCCAATTTGCGGAATAGTCACGTGGGATTCATCGACCACCAACAGACCATCGGCGGGTAGATAATCAAACAGCGTCGGCGGTGGCTCACCGGGTCCACGACCGGAAAGAAAGCGCGAATAGTTTTCAATGCCTGAGCAATAACCCAGCTCGTTCATCATCTCCAGATCAAACTGGGTACGCTGAGTCAGGCGTTGTTCTTCCAGCAGCTTGTTATTTGCCAGCAGCACTTTGCGCCGATCGGCCAGCTCTTCTTTGATCTCTTCCATTGCCTGCACAATACGCTCACGCGGGGTAACGTAGTGTGTTTTCGGATAGATGGTAAAGCGGGGAATGGTTGAGATAATCTGCCCTGTTAACGGGTCGAAAAGCGACAGCCTCTCTACCTCTTCGTCGAACAATTCAACACGTAGCGCAACGTCGTCGGACTCCGCCGGAAAAATATCAATCACTTCTCCGCGAACACGGAAAGTCCCGCGCTGGAACGCCTGGTCGTTGCGGGTGTATTGCAGTTCCGCCAGACGCCGCAGAATCGCGCGCTGATCGATAATCATGCCGACCGTCAGATGCAGCATCATCTTAAGATATAAGTCAGGGTCGCCCAGACCGTAGATGGCTGAAACAGAGGCGACCACCACCACATCGCGGCGCTCCAGCAAAGCTTTAGTCGCTGAAAGCCGCATCTGTTCAATATGTTCGTTTACCGAGGCATCTTTTTCAATGAAGGTGTCAGAACTCGGCACATAGGCTTCCGGCTGATAGTAGTCATAGTAAGAGACGAAGTATTCCACCGCATTTTCCGGGAAAAATTCTTTCATCTCGCCGTACAACTGGGCCGCCAGCGTTTTGTTGGGCGCCAGCACCATCGTCGGGCGCTGAAGGTCAGCGATGACGTTAGCGATGGTAAATGTTTTCCCGGAGCCCGTTACGCCAAGTAGAGTCTGGTGAGCCAGGCCATCTTCAAGTCCCTCTTCGAGGCGTCGAATTGCCTCAGGCTGATCGCCAGAAGGTTTGAAAGCGGAATTCAGTTTGAACGGTTTACTCATAAGTCGCTACCTGAAGGAGTGGGCGGGCAGGTATGTAATTTTACTCGTCGTGCTTAATAATGCCAACAAATTATACTGGATAAAAAAACAGTTTCACGCCACATTATTTCTGTTACATCGTCAACGAAGGTGTCAATCATGAGCATAATTTGCTCAGTGACGAGATAAAACTCCAGGCTTGCGGGGTTATCCCCAAAGCAACGGCTTTTTTAACAATTGTCAAGATGACTGATGACGGATTTATGGCAAGAGATGTCACTTTCATGACTGCCATTGCTTTTATTTAATTAATTGAAAAATAACAAATATTTTCTCAAGCCTTCTTTCGCGTCAATTCGCGTGCAAGCCGCGTATTCTCTCGCTTGCATCGCGTTTTCTAACTCTAATGCACATGGTTATCCACAGGAATAGTGGATAACTGCCTGCAGCCCGTATGCCCTGCCGCCTGGGCAATTCCCACACTAACCGCATATTGTGGGCGTAAATATTTTTTCTCGATTCTTTTAAAATTTAATTGGTTAAATTGCAGGCAACAGACGACGCGATCTCGCTCGCACTTTAACCAAATATATTGCTACAACAATGCGGTGAGATTGAGGTACTTTCCGGTTAGCGCGTTTTCAGGGGGTTCATCAAGCCACGGGATCTCCCCAAGCAGCGGTGCGGAAATCATCCGCTTGAGCGTGGCCATATATTCAGCATGACGTTTGCCCGGTGGAGTGACATCGTTCGCTACCCACCCTGCAAGGGTAAGTCCGACTTGCTGTACAGCCTGTGCGGTCAGCATCGCGTGATTAATACAACCGAGTTTCACGCCCACAACCAGTATCACTGGCAGTTGTTCTTGCGTTACCCAATCCGCAAAAGTGAAAGAATCAGAAAGCGGCGTAAACCAGCCTCCTGCACCTTCCACTAACACCCAGTCAGCCTGTTGTTCAAGTGCGCGTAATCCGGCGCTCATTACTGATGACTCAATCGGCCTGCCCTCTTGCGCGCTGATGATATGCGGCGAGGTGGGTTCTGCGAAGGTGTAAGGATTTACCGTGGCGTAATCCAGTTGCAGGCTACTGTTGCGTTGCAACGCCAGTGCGTCGCTATTGCGTAATCCTTCTGCCGTTATTTCACTGCCGGAGGCAACAGGTTTGTAACCTACCGTCCGGTAGCCTGCCGCCTTCGCGGCCTGTAAAAGCGCACAACTGGCGACGGTTTTCCCCACTTCGGTGTCTGTTCCGGTAACAAAATAGCGTTTACTCACGAGCAATCACTCCCAAAAAAAGATGATAAGTCAGAGGATATCGCCCCTGTTTTTGCGGCCAGGCCAGTTGCAGTTGCTGTAGCTGTGAACGCGTTAATATTCGCGGGTCGCGCCCTTCGTGAAGATGCGTTGCGCCAATGCCTTTCAGGGAACGCATGGCACTGAGCGCATCATCAAAGCACAGCGTGACAGGTTGCATATTGTGTTGATAACGAAAACCTTTCAGCGCCTGTTCAATGTCAGCGGGCGGTAAAAAGTGATTGGCATGCGGGCGTTCGTCTACCGCTTGCCACGCCTGATGTAATTCAGGGAGCGAACCCTGCGCCAGGGTGGTAAACGCCACCACGCCGCCGGGACGTACTACTCGGCAAAGCTCGCATAATGCCGTGGATAACTCGCCACACCACTGCACGGCAAGGTTGCTCCACGCCAGATCAAACGTCTCGTTCGCCAGCGGTAAGGATTCGATATCGCCCGCCAGATAATAATCTGCGGCATCTTGTTGGCGCGCCTGCGCAAGCATCGTCGGCGAAAGATCGAGCGCCATGACTTGCTGACAATGCTCGCGCCAGTGGCGGCTCATCCAGCCAGGTCCACAGCCAGCGTCCAGCACTCTGGCGTATTTACGCTGCGGGAGCATTGCCAGCAAGGCATCGGCGCTCTGGCGCTGTAACTCTGCGTGTTGTTCATACTGTGAGGCTGCCCGACCAAATGCCGCCGCAATGGCTTGTTTATTGACCGTTGCCATGCAGCACCTCCAGCAGGCGGTCGATATCCTGTGTTTCATGGGCCGCAGTCAACGTCAGGCGCAGTCGCGCAGTGCCGACGGGGACGGTTGGCGGGCGAATCGCCGTTACCCAGCAACCTTGCTGACGCAGTGTTTCTGCCAGTCGTAATGCACGACTGTTATCGCCTACGATTAATGGCTGGATGGCGCTACGTGAATCAGCAAGAGTAAATGGCGAGCCCTGCACTCCGGCACGGAAACGTGCGATCAGAGCCACCAGTTTTTCGCGCCGTGCATCTCCCTCTTCGCTGCGAATAACCGCCAGCGATGCACGCAATGCCTGCGCCTGAGCGGGCGGCATACTGGTGCTGTAGATAAGATGACGGGCAAATTGCAGCAGATAATCCGCCACGGTATTAGAGCAAAGCACCGCCGCTCCGCTGACACCAAATCCTTTGCCAAAAGTGACCACCAGCAGTTCCGGCTTCACCTTTTGCTGCCAGCAGCTGCCTCGCCCCTGCTCACCGATAACCCCGGTACCGTGGGCATCGTCGACCATTAACCAGGCGTTTTGCTGATGCGTTACCTGCTGAATTTCCGTAAGCGGCGCACTATCGCCGTCCATACTAAACACGCCTTCTGTCACCACCAGTTGCCGCCCCGGACAGGAGCTAGCAAGCAGACGTTCCAGATGAGCGGCATCGTTATGGGCAAAACGGCGAAGCTGCGCCGGGCTTAAACTGGCGGCCTCCAGCAATGAGGCATGGCTAAGGCGGTCGGCAACGATACGGTCCTCTTTCGCCATCATCGCGGTAATGACCGCCTGGTTAGCAGCAAAACCGGAGATAAACAGCAGCGCACGCGAATAGCCCAGCCACTGCGCCAGTTCCTCTTCCAGCGCCTGATGCGCCACGTTATAACCGCTAACATGCCCGGAGCCGCCGCTACCGACACCAAACTTTTCTGCACCCTGCTGCCAGGCACGGATGATGTGCGGATGATGGCTTAAACCGAGGTAATCATTGCTGGAAAAGTTCAGATACTGGCGATCATCCGCCACCAGCCAGCGTCCGGCCCCTTGCGCCACCGGATAACGGCGACGCAGGGCATCTGCAGCACGCCGCGCATCAAGCGCCGCATCAATTTTCTCCTGCCAGGTCATAGTGCTGCCGCGTTGTAATATTCGTCGGTATCCGGGGTCATCAGTGCCTGCTCCAGACGCTGCTGTTGTTCGTTATCGCCCGCCAGCACGGCGGTTTGTTGCGGATTCAGTCCCAGTTTGCGGAACAGTTGCAGGTCTTTATCTTCTTCCGGATTCGGCGTGGTCAGCAGTTTGCAGCCGTAGAAAATCGAGTTAGCCCCGGCCATAAAGCACATTGCCTGGGTCTGTTCGTTCATCTGTTCGCGTCCGGCAGAAAGGCGGACATAGGAAGTCGGCATCATGATCCGCGCCACCGCAATGGTGCGAATAAAATCAAAGGCATCGACATCCTCGTTATCGGCCAGCGGTGTGCCTTTCACCTTCACCAGCATGTTGATTGGCACGCTTTCCGGCGGCGTCGGCAGATTCGCCAGTTGCAGCAATAATCCGGCACGATCTTTCACCGTTTCACCTAAGCCCACAATGCCGCCTGAACAGACTTTGATCCCGGCTTCGCGCACTTTTTCCAGCGTATCGAGGCGTTCCTGATAAGTACGTGTGGTGATGATATTGCCGTAAAACTCCGGCGAGGTGTCGAGGTTGTGGTTATAGTAATCCAGTCCAGCATTCGCGAGGCGCTGCGCCTGAGATTCGCTCAATGTGCCCAGCGTCATACACGCTTCCAGACCCATTGCTTTTACCCCCTGCACCATTTGTTCCAGGTACGGCATATCGCGCTCGTGGGGATTTTTCCACGCCGCGCCCATGCAGAAGCGCGTCGATCCCGCCGCCTTCGCTTTGCGCGCCGACTCCAGCACCTGCTCAACTTCCATCAACCGCTCGGCTTCCAGCCCAGTTTTATAGCGCGAGCTTTGCGGACAGTATTTGCAATCTTCAGGACAGGCGCCGGTTTTAATCGACAGCAAAGTACTAACCTGTACCTGACGAGGATCGAAATGCTGACGATGCACCTGCTGCGCTTCAAACAGCAGATCCAGCAATGGTTTTTCAAATAATTCTGTGACTTGCGACAATGTCCAGCGTGGGCGGTGAGCCATGGGGCTTCTCCAAAACGTGTTTTTTGTTGTTAATTCGGTGTAGACTTGTAAACCTAAATCTTTTCAATTTGGTTTACAAGTCGATTATGACAACGGACGATCTTGCCTTTGACCAACGCCATATCTGGCATCCGTACACATCCATGACCTCCCCGCTGCCGGTTTATCCGGTGGCGAGTGCAGAAGGTTGCGAGTTGATTTTGTCTGACGGCAGACGCCTGGTTGACGGTATGTCGTCCTGGTGGGCGGCGATCCACGGCTACAATCACCCGCAGCTTAATGCCGCAATGAAGTCGCAAATTGATGCCATGTCGCATGTGATGTTTGGCGGTATCACCCATGCGCCAGCCATTGAGCTGTGCCGCAAACTGGTGGCGATGACGCCGCAACCGCTGGAATGCGTTTTTCTCGCAGACTCCGGTTCCGTGGCGGTGGAAGTGGCGATGAAAATGGCGTTGCAGTACTGGCAGGCCAAAGGTGAAGCGCGCCAGCGTTTTCTGACTTTCCGCAATGGTTATCATGGCGATACCTTTGGCGCGATGTCGGTGTGCGATCCGGACAATTCAATGCACAGTCTGTGGAAGGGATATCTGCCGGAAAACTTGTTTGCTCCCGCCCCGCAAAGCCGCATGGGCGGCGAATGGGATGAGCGCGATATGGTGGGCTTTGCCCGCCTGATGGCGGCGCATCGTCATGATATCGCCGCCGTAATCATTGAACCGATTGTTCAGGGCGCTGGCGGAATGCGCATCTACCATCCTGAATGGTTAAAACGAATCCGCAAAATGTGCGATCGTGAAGGTATCTTGCTGATTGCTGACGAAATAGCGACTGGTTTTGGTCGCACCGGCAAACTGTTTGCCTGCGAACATGCGGGGATCGCGCCGGATATTTTATGCCTCGGCAAAGCCTTAACCGGCGGTACGATGACCCTTTCCGCCACGCTCACCACGCGTCTGGTCGCTGAAACCATCAGTAACGGCGAAGCCGGCTGCTTTATGCATGGGCCAACTTTTATGGGCAATCCGCTGGCCTGCGCTGCAGCAAACGCCAGCCTGACAATTATCGAATCCGGCGAATGGCAACAGCAGGTGGCAAGTATTGAAGCGCAGCTACATGAGCAACTGGCACCAGTCCGTGATGCCGAAATGGTTGCCGATGTCCGCGTACTGGGGGCAATTGGTGTAGTAGAAACCACTCGCCCGGTGAATATGGCAGTACTGCAAAAATTCTTTGTCGAACAGGGCGTCTGGATCCGGCCTTTTGGCAAGCTTATATACCTGATGCCGCCCTATATTATTCGCCCGGAGCAGCTGCAGCGTCTGACTGCAGCAGTTAACCGTGCGGTGCAGGATGAAACATTTTTTTGCCAATAACGAGCAGTCAGCGTGAGTGTTTCTGGCTACACTTTCTGCAAACAAGAAGGGAGGGTTCATGAAACTCATCAGTAATGATCTGCGCGATGGCGATAAGCTACCGCATCGTCATGTCTTTAACGGCATGGGTTACGATGGTGATAATATTTCGCCACATCTGGCGTGGGATGATGTTCCTGCGGGAACAAAAAGTTTTGTTGTCACCTGTTATGATCCGGATGCGCCTACTGGCTCCGGCTGGTGGCACTGGGTCGTTGTTAACTTGCCTGCTGATACCCGCGTATTGCCGCAAGGGTTTGGCTCTGGTCTGGTGGCAATGCCAGACGGTGTTTTGCAGACGCGTACCGATTTTGGTAAAACCGGGTACGATGGCGCAGCGCCGCCGAAAGGCGAAACCCATCGCTACATTTTTACCGTTCACGCGCTGGATGTAGAACGTATTGATGTTGATGAAGGTGCCAGCGGCGCGATGGTCGGTTTTAACGTCCATTTCCATTCTCTGGCAAGTGCCTCGATTACTGCGATGTTCAGTTAAATACTCTGCCAGATGGCGCAATACCATCTGGCATCACTTAAAGGTATTGAAAACAACTTTTTGTCTTTTTACCTTCCCGTTTCGCTCAACTTAGTATAAAAAAGCTGAACAAGAAACTGTAAAAAACATTAATATCAATGTGTTATGAAGATTTTGGTCTAAATAATAGACTACATAATACTGCAAAACACAGCATGTGCAGTCACTATGAATCAACTACTTAGATGGTATTAGTGACCTGTAACAGAGCATTAGCGCAAGGTGATTTTTGTCTTCTTGCGCTAATTTTTTGTCATCAGAACATATCGCACTCCAGAGAAGCACAACGCCTTGTATTCCAGTGCAAAGCTTTGTGTGCCACCCACTACGACCTGCATAACCCGTAAGAAGATAGCAGTGATGTCAAACGACGCAGATGTCTTCTTTTCTTTCACGACTTCCCCACCCCCAGCATGCATACCTTTCTGTCACAACTGTACTGAATGTCTGTTATGAGCGAGGAGCGGTCATTAGCCCCTCAGCCGTATGCCTTAAAGAACGTACGCCAGAAATAAAAGGATTGCGCTACTGCGCATTCCTACTTTGACGGGATGTGACCCATGTCATCGCCACCGCTCCCAGAAGTAACAAACCACTTAAACCAAAAGCACTTCTCCATCCCAGACTGTCGAATACCAGACCTCCAGCCGTTGAACCAAGTGCAATAGATAGCTGAATCACCGCAACCATGAGGCCTCCCCCCGTCTCTGCATCTTCGGGTAACGCACGTGCTATCCATGTCCACCACCCCGTTGGCGCAGCCGTTGCAAGTAGCCCCCACAGGCTGAGTAAAACGGCAACAGCCCAGATGTGGTGTCCGACCAGCAGTAACGCACTGGTAATCGCTGCCATAAGCAACGGGATCATGATTAATGTCTTATAAAATATGGTGTTCAGGAATGTTGAGACGAGCATTGTGCCGACAAAACCTGCTACACCTATTGCGAGCAAAATCAGAGAAAGATCAGAAGCTCCCACTCTGGTGACGCTTTCCAGAAAGGGGCGCACGTAGGTAAATAAAGCAAACTGTCCCATAAAGAAGAGCCCACAGGCCAGCAGTCCCGTTGGTACGATGGCGACACTGAACAGACGAAGCACAGACCCCTGTGGTTTATGTGTTTTATCGCTTTCCATCGAAGGCAGGCTGATCCATTGCCAGATGAACGCAGCTATCGCAAGGGGGACCAGACATAAAAAGGTGCCACGCCAACCGATGGTTGTCCCCAGATAGCTACCAAGCGGCGCAGCCACAACGGTGGCCAGCGCGTTGCCGCCGTTAAAAATTGCCAGTGCGCGGGGGACCTGGTGCTGCGGCACGAGCCGAATGGCGGTTGCAGCCGACATTGACCAGAATCCTCCGATGACGACGCCAATCAGAGCCCTCCCCAGCATATAAACCGGATAGTTAGGCGCTATGGTGATAACTATTCCCGATATGGCCATTAAGACCGTCAGCCCCAGCAGAAGATATTTTCGATTCAGGTCTCCGACAATACGGGAGATAGTCAGACTGGTAAGCACCGCCAGCGCGCCAGACACAGCAATTCCTTGCCCTGCCAGCCCTTCGGTAACGTGTAAATCATGGGCAATGAGCGTAAGCAGGCTGACTGGCATAAACTCAGAAGCGATCAGCACAAACACGCAAAGCGTCATGGCAAATACGCCGCTCCAGTATGCATGCGTTTTTTCGTATGATTGTTTTAGACTTATAGTGAACATTATTAGCATCCCTTAATATCGAACCAGCCAGATTCAGGCGCAGTCGGGTCAGAAGTTATTCAGGGAATAACGACATAATAGTTGGGTGAGAATAGAGGGCGATGTGGCATATTCTGCATCACACCAGGCAGTTAAAAGCCACCCGTTTACGACAGGTGGCCTGGTAAACCTTTCGGGTTATCTTAAGTTTGCCTTGAAAAATTGCTCAAATTTGGCAAATGGGATCTTACCCGCAACGTTGTCATACAGATCAACATGGTTTGCCCCGGGAACAATCACTAACTCTTTCTCTTTGCTGCCGATCGCGTTAAAGGCATCTTCAGCAAAATAGCGTGAATGGGCTTTTTCGCCGGTCACGATGAGTGTAGGGATAGTAACTTCATTAGCGTAACTCAGCAGCGGCATATTCATAAATGACAGCGGCATGGTTGCATTCCAGGCACCGGTTGAGTTGACCGAACGCGCATGGAAACCACGCGGCATGCGGTAATAATCAAAGAACTCTTTCAATACCGGATTAGGATTCGTGGGCAGAGTTTCCGGTAAAATACGATCGGAAGCGGTGACGTTGCCCTTCTCATCAACGTAAATGTCATGCCCGCCTGGCGCGAAAGCGCCATTTTCCGCATCCTTCCAGCGCTGCATGTTCAGATACTGCAATACGGCACGACGATCGGCAGTGGTATAGCGGTCTTTGCCATCGCCCACGCCATGACCCATTGCACGGCTCATGTCATACATCACGCTGCTCGCCACCGCCTTGACACGCGTGTCCATCGCAGCGTCGTTTAAAGCCATGCCGCCCCATCCGCAAATACCGAGCAACCCGATACGGTTGCGATCCACCTCTTTTTGCAGGCCTAAGAAATCAACCGCCGCGCTGAAATCCTCGGTGTTGATATCCGGAGATGCGACGTTTCGCGGGTAGCCGCCGCTTTCACCCGTGTATGAAGGGTCGAAAGCCAGAGTGACAAATCCCTGTTCAGCCAGCGTCTGCGCATACAGGCCACTGGATTGCTCTTTCACCGCCCCGAAGGGGCCACTAACAGCAATAGCGGCCAGCTTGCGATCTCCACGATCCTTCGGTATGTAGAGATCCCCGACTAAGGTGATCCCGTACCGGTTCGGAAAGGTCACCTTACGGTGATCAACTTTCGTGCTCTCAGCAAAAGTTTTATCCCATTTCTCAACCAGCGAAACGGGCGCGTTCGGATTGGTTGTATCAGCGTAACTCATATTTGTGACTCCACTTAATGATGCGCATAACAGCATGGCGGGTATCGCAGCTGTCAATTTTTGGGTGAAAGCAGTCATCAAAATCCCCTTCATAAAATGTGCCAGATACTGGTTTCATACGGCCAACGCTGCCGTGCTTTGTTGCAACGCGCATATTATAGTTAGCACTAATAGTGCTGATTAGAGGGTAAATAATGCTAAGATTAATACCATATTGTTCTGAATTGTGATGCAGCAGCAGAGGAAGAATGATGGCGAAAAGGGAAAACTATAACGATCTCTATCTGTTTATGCAGGTCGTGCGAGAAGGGAGTTTTACCGCCGCCGCACAGAGGCTTGGTCTGGCGCAGTCAGGAATTAGCCGTGCAGTGCGCGAGCTGGAAGAACGACTGGGCGTGCAGCTTCTGGTACGCACCACGCGCAAGCTATCGCTCACCCATGCTGGCGAGTTGCTCTATAAAAACGTCGAATCTGGATTTGACGCCTTAGATATGGGGCTTGCCACGCTGGCCCATTATCGCCATACACCATCGGGTACGGTCCGTATTAATGCCAGCCAGCACGCCATTGACAAAGTACTGCTGCCGAAGCTGGCGGTGTTTAAACAACGCTACCCGGATATTCGGCTGGAGCTCATCAGTGAAAGCCGGTTTGTCGATATTATTACTGAACGCTTCGATGCCGGTATACGTCTGGGCTCGGAAGTGGATAGCGGTATGGTCGCGGTGCGTATTTCGCCCGATATGGAGATGGCCGTTGTCGGCACACCCGAGCACTTTCGTCGCTACGGATTTCCGCAAACCCCCACCGATTTAGTGGGTCATCCCTGCATCGCTTACCAGTTCGGCGACGGCAGCCTGTATGCCTGGGAACTCAATCAGGACGGTAAAAAGATCACCCATCAGCCTCAGGGACAATGGGCCTTTGCTGACAGTTATATGGAAGCCAAAGCCGCGAGGCTAGGTCTGGGACTGGCTTATGTTCCGGAGGAATTGGTGTCTGATGATATAGAACAGGGGGCGCTGATCAGAGTTTTGCAATGCTACAGCCAACGCCTGGAAGGTTCATATATCTATTATCCGCACAGAAATGTGTCACCCGCTCTACGAGCGATTATCGATACATTGAGAATTTAAGGGATGAAGATGAGATGATTCGCAGGCCTGGGTAATAGTTGGAAAATGTAGTGGTGTAGTGGCATAGTGAATTTGGCCACCTGAATAGAGGTGATATCATCACCTCATAGTCAAA
>NZ_LFHY01000017.1:0-163977 GCF_001660175.1 Escherichia sp. B1147 | reverse complement strand
AAAAATATTTTTTAATAATTTTTTTTTTAATCCGGGGGGGAAGTTTACTCCCGCCGGTACGTTATTTATTATGCCTGGTGCAAAATAGTTAATACTGTGCGCAAATCATTCACCGATATTTGTCCAGGCGCAGAGGCTTTTTTTACTGCGCCAAACGTTGCCGCTGAACCAAATACTTCCCCAGCCAAACGGGAGATTACGCCTTTTTTTGCCATCGACATGGTGATGATTGGTCGATCGGCATACTGCTCCTGCATCTCAAGGGTAGCGGCAAGTAACGTCAGGACATCACTGGTGCTTTGCGGCATCAACGCAATTTTAGGAATATCGGCGTCGAAAGACTGCATTTTACGCAAACGGGCAACAATCTCTTCGGCTTCCGGCGTTTTATGGAAGTCATGGTTGGACATGACAACCTTCACATCATGCGCATGTGCATAGGCGACAGTTTCTTTAACCTGATCATCGCCGGTAAATAACTCCAGATCGATCATATCGACCAGACCGCTGTCGATGGCTGCGCGATTGAGTGCAATGTAAGCCTCGGTGGAAATCGCCTGCTCACCGCCTTCTTTGGCACTGCGGAAGGTAAACAGCAGCGGTTTTTCTGGCATTAACTCACGGAGGATTTTTGCCGCTGCTATCACAGACTCCACACCGGAGAGGTCGGCAAAGTGGTCCACACGCCATTCCAGAATATCAAAGTCCTCTTCACGATAGGCGAGAGCTTCAGATTTCACGCTGGCGATATCTTTCGCCATCAGCGAGACGATGATTTTTGGTGCGCCCGTACCAATGACGAGATCTTTTACAGTTACGGTTTTCATTTTTTACCCTTTCTGCACGCGGTCAGCCTGTCAGGCGCCGAACCCCATGACCTGTTTAACGTATTCCAGAGGGAAATCTTTGCCAGTCCATAACGTGAACTGTTCAGCCCCTTGCCACAACAACATGCCGTATCCATCAATCGTTTTGCAACCTGCTTGTTGCGCCTGCTGCAATAACTTTGTCATGTGCGGGTTATACACGCATTCGGTGACCAGCAGTCCTGGATGTAACAGACTGATATCATTAACCAATGATTCATTTTCAAGAGGCTTCATACCCACTTTTGTGCCATTGGTTAAAATGTCGGCAGAAGCCAGTGCGTCGGCAAAAGCCTGCTTATCGGCGAGATCCGTGACCGTGACGACGCAATCGGTGTTTTCGTTGACCCGTTGCGCGAAGGCGAGGGCTTTATCGAAAAACTCGTCCCGACGGTTGAAGAGTTTAATTTCTTTTAACCCTTCAATTGCCCCCTGCGCGCCAATCGCCGTTGATGCGCCACCGGCACCTAACAGCACCATTGTTTTGCCTTTGATATCAAAACCGCTCTCTTTAATGGCGCGAATATGGCCCGTGCCGTCGGTGTTATAGCCACGCAGGTAGCCGTCATCATTAACGATGGTATTGATAGCGCCAACCAGTTTGGCTGCTGGCGTTAATTCATCAACATATTCACACGCCAGTTGTTTGTTTGGCATTGATACACCAGTTCCGCGCATTTTTAAGGCTTTTAGTCCTTCAATTGCACCGGGAAAGCTATCGTTATCCACTTCAAAGGCCATATAGGTAAATGGCAATCCCGCTTTCTCTAAGGCTTTATTCTGCATTTCAGGCGATAAACTGTGGCGGATAGGATAGGCCATCAGGCCAATCAATTCGTATTTAGCGGTAACATCCATAATTAACTCCTTTAATTTCTTTGCTTAATTGTGTTTAACCGGGGTGCTAAAGTTACGTTCGCCAAACCGGATATCATTCTCAGGAATAATGAAGACGCGGTAATAGCGGATGAAAACAATAATTGCGGTAATCAGGGCCAGCAGCGCGAAAGTAAAATCGAGAACGATGATATATTGCAGGCCGATATTCGACAGATATCCGGTAATCAGTGGAATAACAAAGTTGGCCAGCCCTCCCATCATCATATAAATACTGGTGACTTTGGCTTTGCTTTTGGGGAAGAACTCTGACATTACCGAAACACCGAGCTGTAATATACCGCCAGCAGCAGAGAAACCGATGACAAAGGCTCCGGCATTACACACTAATGGAGAAGGGTAGAGATAGATAATGGCGGCAGTAACTGTTGCCAGCGCAGAGTTAAAAACGTTGGCCCAGATAGGCCGGACCATTTTTTTCAGTAACGCAGCAAAAATAAAGACACAGACCAGTGATCCCATACTGTAATAAGAGATGGTTTTTAATGCCTCGGCTTCCGACATACCGGCAAACGCCATCGCATATTTGGGCATCCACACTACAATCACATAAAAGGTCGAGAACGCGGCAACACCGAACAGCACCGATGAAACACCTTCCAGCCAGACTAACGGCTTACTGTTCATCTGCGGTAGTTCACCCGCTACGCTGGCATCTACCAACTGACCAGGGAATTTGCTTTTCAATAGCATCAGCGTGATCAGTACAAACAGGATGCCAGGGATAATCAGCCCATAACCGTACCAGATGTTATTCAACAGCATATAACTCACTAGCATCGGATAGAGCATTTGCCCAAACGATATCATCGCCTTAACCAATATTACGGCTGAACCCGAAGCTTTCGGGAAGCATTCCATCAACGCCGGGTATCCACCGGTATCAAGGGCCGAGTTGGCGATACCAACGCATACTGCCAGACCGTAAGCGAGAGCTAAACTTGGGCAGGCTGGAATACCAAAGAAAAACAGCATATACATGGCGACGGCCATGAATATTACCGCTCGCCGACCAAATTTATCGGAGATTACGCCGAAGAATAAAATACTGATCAGACGCCCCAGTCCGATACCGGAAATTAAATAGGCGATACCAGCGTTATCGGTCGAAAATTTTTCTGCCAGAGATGACATATTTTGTGCAAGCGTAATAACACTAATGCCGTGTAGGAAATAACTGAAGTAAATACAAAGAACAGCCAGGATAAATGGCGTGCTGAAAGCCTTATTTTGAGACATTTTCACAGCTCCTTGCTGAAAGATAATTTTGTCACCGTACGTGTTGTTCTCCGCCGGTTTTCATAATCACTATACTGAAGATGATTTTCTCTGGGTACATGACATAAAGTTTATATTTCCAGGAATATTGCATGTGATAGTTTGTTTTTGAGCGTAGTTTTCCTTAATTAGTGCGGAAAGATTAATTTATCCGTAAGATCTTGCATGACCTGAAAAGAATATTGCATTACACGCCAGTAGCGACATTTTCTCTTAATGACGTCTGTTGTGCTTCTTTACGGCTACGTAAGCCGATAAATAGAGCCAGTAAAAAACCGACGGCGGCGATGGCGGTATCGAACCACATAATATCGGCAATACTTCTTTGGGAAAGATGTGCAGTAATCAACGGGATGGTAAAGGTCGCAATACTGCCCGCGCTGTAATAGATCCCTGTAGCTTTGCCTTTGGCGTGGGGAAAACGAGCGGCCATTAACGTCAGGCCAATTTGCACAACACCACCAGCGGAGGTAAAACCGATGACGAAAGCAAATATTATCACCACATAAAATGTGGGATGCAGGCAGACGGTGAGCAGGGCAATAAATGAGATAAAAGTGTACAGCATCAACAATGTTGTTGAACGAACCGTTTTGCTAATGAGTGGCGCGGTGATAAATACACAAAGTAGTGACCCTACGGTGTAGATACTGAGTAATTTGATCGACATTGTGTAAGACATACCTGCGACAAATTGTCCGTATTGTGCCAGCCACTGACTCACCAGATAAAAGGTTGCCATTGAGATATAGCCATATAAGGTATAGCTGGCTAAATCAATAATTGAGCAGCGATGCTTCGTGGTGGTTGTGGGTTTCTTAACGTCAGGTAAGCGACGCCCCGGATGGGGTGGAAAGGTACAGCGGTATAAAAAAAGACCGTTAATAATCATAATACCTGCGGCAATCATAAAGGACCAACCAAACCACAGTTCAGCCCATACCAGCAGACTAATAACTAACGGTAATAAGAATTGCCCGCAGGAGACAAACGCTTTAATCAAAATATTGGCTGTGCCAGGCGAACGAGGAAATGCTTCCATCAGGCTGGGGTAGGTGCCTGCATCAAGAAAACTATTCGCCATACCGGCGAGAAAACCAAATACATACGCGATGATAATGTTATTTGCATGCAAAATGCCAAAAAAGAACATCAGATAGCAGCCTATTCCCAGGATGATAAAAGGACGTCGGCCAAAACGATCGGAGAGTAATCCTGCAAAAAATAAGACACTTAATCGACCAATGCCTAATGATGAGATGACAATGGAGACGCCCGCTGCATTGGTCTGCCAGAGCGTCTCCAGCGAGGCCATATTCAAAGTCATCAAAATGACACCCATACCATGCACCAGGTAATTGAGATACAACCCGAGCGCGGTAGGGAGGTAGGGATTTTTCATAAGATCTACTTAGCAATATTGCTTAAAAAAATTAATGTTGTTATGTCAGCATCCGTTCATTCTTTTTGTAATGACGACCGTTGTATCCCGTTAAAATATCAACACAGGTGCTCCAGATCGTGAGCATATAATTCAGCTGCGACCGACTGGTAAATCTTCCAGTCAATAAAATTACCTTCTGGGTAGATACGTTGAAATGCGGTTAAATTGGGGAAAAAACGCATGGTGTTGTTGCCGATGCGGCTGTTTATCTTTTCTATGATGGCGTGAAGATGTCTTTTTCTTTGCTGGCGCATCGCCAGCATTTTTTCAACTATCTCGTCAGGAATATCCGTTTTTCCTTTCTCCCATTGTTGCCAGCTTTCACTGTCGCCCGTCAAGGCAATCCAGGTTGCGCATTCATCAATGGTCATAGCAAAAATATGGCGTAGTGCCTGGAGTTCATAAGCGTTCATCGTGTCATGACTGCATGAAAAAAAGAATAAAATATAAATAACATTATCAGCCTGCTTACGGCTTGAAGAGAGTCACAGTATCTTGTGCAACATTATTGGAAAGAACGAGAGGCGGGGTAATGAAGCAATAAATGTTAAAAAAAAGCCCATCGTGGGAGATGGGCAAAGACTACACACAGCAATTCGTTGTTTCACTCAGGGGATTTCCATGCTTATAAATCAATATGTTGATTTATAACCGTGAGCTAATAGTAGGCATACGGACTTTTTGCGTCGATCAGATTCGTCTCATTAGTTTAAAAACTGTAAATGATTTTCGACAGGTACTACCAGCTGAATTGAGGGATGCAGGGAAATACGGGGGTGAGAAATGAAATATCAATTAGCAATGATTAACAATCAGGCGGCAGAGCCGCCTGATGAGAGAGTTACTTATTCGGCTTTTCAATTTCGCCCAGTTCTTCGAGAATTTCTTCCGGTTGATTCGTCGGCGGCGGGACTTCTTCAACCCACGCGGCAAACAGACGCCAGGAAACAGCCAGCAGTACCGGACCAATAAACAGACCGATCATACCGAAGGCAATCAAACCACCGATAACCCCGGAGAGGATGAGAATTAGCGGTAAATCTGCCCCCATGCGAATTAACATTGGGCGAATGACGTTATCCAGAGTGCCAACCACACCGCTCCACACTAACAATACCGTTCCCCAGGTGGAATCGCCGGTCCAGTAAAGCCAGATAATCGCCGGAATCAACACTGGCAGCGGGCCAAGCTGCACAAGGCAGGAGAGGATCATTAACACCGTCAGTAGCGTGGCGTAAGGCACACCGGAAATGGCCAGACCGATACCGCCAAGCACTGCCTGTACTAACGCGGTCACCACAACGCCTAGCGCCACCGCGCGGATAGCCTGGGCCGCCAGCAGTACAGCAGCATCACCGCGAGCACCTGCCAGACGAGTTGCAAAATGGCGAATGCCTTTCGCTACCTGTTCACCGCGCCAGTACAGCAGGGCGCTGAAGAGAAGCATCAGCGTACAATGCACCATAAAGCGCCCGATATGCGCGGCTTGTCCGACGAACCAGGTGGTGGTGGTGCCAATATAAGGACGGACTTTCGCCATAATTGCCGTGCCGCCCATATCCAGCAAATTGTGCCAGCCTGCGTACAGCTTTGTGCCAATCACCGGAATGGTATTGAGCCACGCTAAATCCGGTAATGTCATATCGCCACTGGAGATTGCCTTAATTAACGGGCCACTGCCGTCGACGATACTGTTAACCAGTAAGGCAATAGGGATGATAAACACCATCACTAAGAGCAACGTCATCACCAGAACGGCGAGAGAGCGGCGGCCAAACATGATCTTTTGCAAACGTAGCAATACCGGCCAGGTGGCGATAACCACCGTACCGGCCCATGTAAAGCCGAGAATAAAGGGTTGAACAATCCACAGACATGCCACAATCATGATGGCTAAAAACAGCACCGAAAGCAGAATTTGTGCGACATCCCTGGGCTGACGAACATTTACCATAACTACTTTTCACCTTTTTTGTGCGTCAAATCGTCGACGCGACGTGAACACGCGAAACTCACCTGCATAATGATGAGCAATTTAAGCGGTTTTTAACAGGCCGATTCTGCCCTTAATTCTGAGGGGCGTGTTAGAAAAAAATGTGGTACAACAACTCAGGCAACACGCAAACGGTTTACTCGTCGTATTTCAAGTTGCATGTGCTGCGGCTACGTTCGTTCACCCCAGTCACTTACTTTTGTAAGCTCCTGGCGTTCACTCGCTTGCCGCCTTCCCGTAACTCGAAATCCATAGAGTAAACACACATCACCTTTCAGTGCGCTATTGCAGCAGCCTGAAAGAACTGTGTATCGACCTACATCACAGACCGCAGGAAAGGGTCAATATAATGATTCCACAGATTTCCCAGGCACCCGGCGTCGTTCAACTGGTGCTTAATTTTTTGCAAGAGCTGGAGCAACAGGGTTTTACCGGCGATACGGCAACAAATTATGCCGATCGTCTGACAATGTCGACCGACAACAGTATTTACCAACTTCTCCCCGATGCGGTGGTATTTCCGCGTTCCACCGCCGATGTGGCGTTAATTGCCCGTCTGGCCGCGCAGGAACGCTATACATCGCTAATCTTCACCCCGCGCGGCGGCGGTACTGGCACTAACGGCCAGGCGCTCAACCAGGGGATTATTGTCGATATGTCCCGCCATATGAACCGCATCATTGAAATTAATCCTGAAGAGGGCTGGGTGCGCGTTGAAGCAGGTGTGATTAAAGATCAACTGAATCAGTACCTGAAACCATTTGGCTACTTTTTTGCGCCAGAACTTTCGACCAGCAACCGGGCAACGCTCGGCGGGATGATCAATACCGATGCTTCCGGCCAGGGTTCGCTGGTCTATGGCAAAACGTCAGATCACGTGCTGGGCGTGAGAGCGGTGTTGTTGGGGGGCGATATTCTCGATACGCAACCTTTACCCGTCGAACTGGCTGAAACGTTAGGTAAAACCAATACCGCTATCGGGCGGATCTACAACACTGTTTATCAACGCTGCCGCCAGCAACGCCAGTTAATCATCGACAAATTCCCCAAACTTAACCGCTTTCTTACCGGTTATGACCTACGCCATGTCTTTAACGATGACATGACCGAGTTCGACCTGACGCGCATTCTGACCGGATCAGAAGGGACGCTGGCCTTTATTACCGAAGCGCGACTGGATATTACTCGTCTGCCTAAAGTGCGCCGTCTGGTGAACGTCAAATATGACTCTTTTGACTCCGCGCTGCGTAACGCGCCGTTTATGGTTGAGGCGCGTGCGCTTTCGGTAGAGACGGTGGATTCAAAAGTGCTGAATCTGGCGCGGGAAGATATTGTCTGGCATTCCGTCAGCGAGTTGATTACCAATGTGCCAGACAAAGAGATGCTCGGGCTGAACATTGTTGAATTTGCCGGAGATGATGAGGCGCTGATTGACGAGCGGGTAAATGCGCTCTGTGCGCGGCTGGATGAACTGATTGCCAGTCAGCAGGCGGGGGTGATCGGCTGGCAGGTGTGCAGTGAGCTGGCTGGTGTTGAGCGTATTTATGCAATGCGCAAAAAAGCCGTCGGTCTGCTCGGTAATGCCAAAGGCGCAGCCAAACCGATTCCATTTGCCGAAGATACCTGCGTGCCGCCGGAGCATCTGGCGGATTATATTGCTGAATTTCGCGCGCTGCTCGACAGCCACGGCTTAAGTTATGGCATGTTTGGTCATGTCGACGCTGGTGTCTTGCACGTCCGTCCGGCGCTGGATATGTGCGATCCGCAACAAGAGATCCTGATGAAGCAAATCTCTGATGACGTGGTGGCGCTTACTGCAAAATACGGTGGTTTGTTGTGGGGCGAGCACGGCAAAGGTTTTCGTGCCGAATACAGTCCGGCGTTTTTTGGTGAGGAACTTTTCGCAGAACTGCGCAAGGTTAAAGCGGCGTTTGATCCGCATAACCGACTAAACCCTGGGAAAATCTGCCCGCCAGAAGGTATTGACGCGCCAATGATGAAAGTGGACGCGGTGAAGCGTGGCACGTATGACCGCCAGATCCCCATCGCGGTACGTCAGCAGTGGCGCGGGGCTATAGAATGTAATGGCAACGGTTTGTGCTTCAACTTTGATGCCCGCAGTCCGATGTGTCCGTCAATGAAAATTACTCAGAACCGAATTCATTCACCGAAAGGGCGCGCAACGCTGGTGCGTGAATGGTTACGTTTGCTGGCGGATCGCGGTGTTGACCCACTAAAACTGGAGCAAGAGCTACCAGCGTCTGGGGTCAGCTTGCGTACGTTAATTGCCCGCACGCGCAACAGCTGGCATGCAAATAAAGGCGAATATGACTTCTCGCACGAAGTGAAAGAGGCGATGTCGGGTTGCCTGGCCTGTAAAGCGTGTTCGACTCAGTGTCCGATCAAAATTGACGTACCGGAGTTTCGCTCTCGTTTCCTGCAACTCTATCACACGCGTTATCTACGCCCATTACGCGACCATCTGGTGGCAACGGTTGAAAGTTACGCGCCGCTGATGGCGCGTGCGCCAAAGACGTTTAACTTTTTCATAAACCAGCCGCTGGTGCGAAAACTCTCGGAAAAACACATCGGTATGGTCGACTTGCCGCTGCTTTCAGTGCCGTCGTTACAGCAACAAATGGTGGGGCATCGCTCGGCAAACATGACGCTGGAACAGCTCGAAGCGCTCAGTGCAGAGGAGAGAGCCCGCACGGTGCTTGTAGTGCAGGATCCTTTCACCAGTTATTACGATGCGCAAGTGGTTGCGGATTTTGTCCGTCTGGTCGAAAAATTAGGTTTCCAGCCGGTGTTACTGCCCTTCTCACCGAATGGTAAAGCGCAGCATATTAAAGGCTTCCTGAATCGCTTCGCGAAGACGGCGAAAAAGACGGCGGATTTCCTCAACCGCATGGCGAAACTGGGAATGCCAATGGTAGGTGTCGATCCGGCACTGGTGCTTTGTTATCGCGATGAATATAAACTTACGCTGGGCGAAGATCGTGGGAATTTCAATGTATTGCTGGCGAATGAATGGCTGGCGAGTGCGCTTGAATCACAGCCTGTTACCGCGGTAAGCGGCGAGCCGTGGTATTTCTTCGGTCACTGTACCGAAGTTACCGCTTTGCCTGGCGCGCCAGCGCAATGGGCCGCGATATTTGCCCGTTTTGGCGCGAAGCTGGAAAATGTCAGCGTGGGTTGCTGCGGCATGGCGGGAACTTACGGACATGAAGCGAAAAACCATAAAAACTCGCTCGGGATATATGAATTATCCTGGCATCAGGCGATGCAAAGACTGCCGCGTAATCGCTGTCTGGCGACCGGGTATTCTTGCCGCAGCCAGGTTAAACGGGTTGAAGGGACGGGGGTACGCCATCCCGTGCAGGCATTACTGGAGATTATTAAATGATATGGAAACGTAAAATCACCCTTGAAGCACTGAATGCCATGGGTGAAGGAAACATGGTGGGGCTTCTGGATATTCGTTTTGAACATATTGGTGATGAAACGCTGGAAGCAACAATGCCGGTAGACTCGCGGACAAAGCAGCCTTTTGGGCTGCTACATGGCGGGGCGTCTGTGGTGCTGGCTGAAAGTATTGGTTCCGTTGCCGGGTATTTATGTACCGAAGGCGAGCAAAAAGTCGTTGGCCTGGAAATCAATGCTAACCATGTTCGCTCGGCACGAGAAGGGCGGGTACGCGGCGTTTGTAAGCCACTGCATCTCGGTTCACGGCATCAGGTATGGCAGGTAGAAATCTTCGATGAGAAAGGGCGTTTGTGCTGTTCGTCAAGATTGACGACCGCCATTTTGTGACGTTGTCACCAGAAAAGTGTGATGCATATTGCTTTTGGTTATTATCTGCGCAGTAAACGGTGGTATACTGTGCAGGTCTTGTCTAAAGCGAGGATGCTATGTCTACTCAACTTAATCCCACCCAGTTGGCTATCGAATTTTTACGCCGTGACCAAAGCAATCTTTCACCCGCTCAATATCTCAAGCGTCTGAAACAACTAGAACTTGAATTTGCTGACCTGCTTACCCTCTCTTCTGCGGAACTGAAAGAAGAAATCTACTTCGCCTGGCGTCTGGGCGTGCATTAATCGCTACTGAACAGAGTCTGAATGCTCATCGACCTGGATTAACATCTGTCCAGGTCTGACGATTGCTCTCTGACTGTCCTCCTGTTGTTACCTGCCTGATTTTGCTCAAAAATAATACAAATCGCAGTTTGTGTTAAAACGGCGACCCGGTCTTATGAGATTATTCTTATCGCCCCTTCAAGAGCTAAGCCATATGAGTGCCGGAGATAAGCGCCGGATGGGGTAGAAATCCTTAAGCCTGTAATGCACAGACTTAAGGATTTTTTTATTTCTGAACTCGCCACTTTTTTACCTATCTCTTAAATAGTCATTTTCGATACAACTTTTTCTTTTCCATCACAGCCTTAACGCTCCTTCAGTAATAATCATTATCTAACAATGAGATACCTAATTCTTAGCGAGCCTGTTAACCCTCTCATCAGGGTCTATGCTTATTAAATGCAGGCAAAAAGCATGTTTTATGGTAAAGCCCCTGCGCTTGCTGGGTTGAACTGATAATCATTATCACTAACATGCTGTTATCCTCTGAAAGCGATGAAGTGAGGTAAATCGATGGACATGCATTCAGGAACGTTTAATCCAGAGGATTTCGCCTGGCAAGGCTTAACGTTAACACCCGCAGCCGCGGCGCATATCCGTGAACTGGTAGAGAAGCAGTCGGGCATGGTCGGCGTGCGCTTAGGCGTGAAGCAAACGGGCTGCGCGGGCTTTGGCTATGTACTCGACAGCGTCAGTGAGCCAGAGAAAGACGATCTGCTGTTTGAACGTGACGGCGCGAAGCTGTTCGTCCCGCTGCAAGCGATGCCGTTTATTGATGGCACGGAAGTCGATTTCGTTCGCGAAGGACTCAATCAGATATTCAAATTTCACAACCCGAAAGCCCAGAATGAATGTGGCTGTGGCGAAAGCTTTGGGGTATAGGCGGTACTATGTCTCGTAATACTGAAGCAACTGACGATGTCAAAACCTGGACCGGCGGCCCGCTGAATTATAAAGAAGGATTCTTTACCCAGTTAGCCACTGATGAGCTGGCAAAGGGGATAAACGAAGAGGTGGTGCGTGCAATTTCAGCGAAGCGTAATGAGCCGGAGTGGATGCTGGAGTTTCGTCTCAACGCCTATCGTGCATGGCTGGAGATGGAAGAGCCGCACTGGCTGAAAGCGCACTACGACAAGCTGAATTATCAGGATTACAGCTATTACTCGGCACCGTCGTGCGGTAATTGTGACGATACTTGTGCGTCGGAACCTGGCGCGGTGCAGCAAACTGGCGCGAACGCCTTTTTAAGTAAAGAGGTGGAGGCGGCGTTTGAGCAGCTAGGCGTTCCCGTGCGGGAAGGCAAAGAGGTGGCGGTGGATGCCATTTTCGACTCGGTTTCGGTTGCCACCACTTATCGTGAAAAACTGGCGGAGCAGGGAATTATCTTCTGTTCCTTTGGTGAGGCGATTCACGACCATCCGGAACTGGTGCGTAAATATCTCGGCACCGTGGTGCCGGGGAATGACAACTTTTTTGCCGCGCTCAATGCGGCGGTAGCCTCTGACGGTACGTTTATTTATGTGCCTAAAGGCGTGCGCTGCCCGATGGAGCTTTCCACCTATTTCCGCATTAACGCGGAAAAAACCGGGCAGTTTGAGCGCACCATTCTGGTAGCCGACGAAGACAGCTACGTCAGCTACATTGAAGGCTGTTCTGCCCCAGTGCGTGATAGCTACCAGCTACACGCGGCGGTGGTGGAAGTCATCATCCATAAAAATGCCGAGGTGAAATATTCCACGGTGCAAAACTGGTTCCCTGGCGATAACAACACTGGCGGTATTCTCAACTTCGTCACCAAGCGAGCTTTGTGCGAAGGGGAAAACAGCAAAATGTCGTGGACGCAATCAGAAACCGGTTCAGCCATTACGTGGAAATATCCCAGCTGCATTTTGCGCGGCGATAACTCCATCGGTGAGTTTTACTCGGTGGCGCTGACCAGCGGTCATCAGCAGGCTGATACCGGCACTAAGATGATCCACATCGGTAAAAACACTAAATCGACCATTATCTCGAAAGGGATCTCCGCCGGGCACAGCCAGAACAGCTATCGCGGATTAGTGAAAATCATGCCGACGGCGACCAATGCGCGCAACTTCACGCAGTGCGACTCAATGCTGATTGGCGCCAACTGTGGGGCGCATACTTTCCCGTATGTCGAGTGCCGTAACAACAGTGCGCAACTGGAGCACGAGGCAACTACGTCGCGCATTGGCGAAGATCAACTGTTTTACTGCCTGCAGCGCGGAATCAGCGAAGAGGACGCCATCTCGATGATTGTTAACGGTTTCTGCAAAGATGTGTTCTCGGAACTGCCACTGGAATTTGCCGTTGAAGCACAAAAACTCCTCGCCATCAGCCTTGAACACAGCGTCGGATAAGGAATAAATATGTTAAGTATTAAAGATTTACATGTCAGCGTGGAAGATAAAGCTATCCTGCGCGGATTAAGCCTCGACGTTCGTCCCGGCGAAGTTCACGCCATTATGGGACCAAACGGTTCGGGTAAAAGTACCTTATCGGCAACGCTTGCCGGGCGCGAAGATTATGAAGTGACGGACGGCACAGTTGAGTTTAAAGGCAAAGATTTGCTTGCGTTGTCGCCGGAAGATCGCGCGGGCGAAGGCATCTTTATGGCCTTCCAGTATCCGGTGGAGATCCCTGGCGTCAGTAACCAGTTTTTCCTGCAAACGGCGCTCAATGCGGTGCGTAGTTATCGCGGTCAGGAAACGCTCGACCGCTTCGATTTTCAGGATTTGATGGAAGAAAAAATTGCCTTGCTGAAGATGCCGGAAGATTTATTAACCCGTTCGGTAAACGTTGGTTTTTCCGGTGGCGAGAAAAAGCGCAACGATATTTTGCAAATGGCAGTGCTGGAGCCGGAGTTATGCATTCTTGATGAGTCGGACTCCGGGCTGGATATCGATGCATTAAAAGTGGTTGCCGATGGCGTGAACTCGCTGCGTGATGGCAAGCGTTCGTTCATTATCGTGACGCACTACCAGCGCATTCTCGACTACATCAAGCCTGATTACGTCCACGTGCTGTATCAGGGGCGAATTGTGAAATCCGGTGATTTCACGTTGGTCAAACAACTGGAGGAGCAGGGTTATGGCTGGCTTACCGAACAGCAGTAATGCGCTGCAACAGTGGCATCACTTGTTTGAGGCCGAAGGGGCGAAACGCTCCCCCGAAGCTCAACAGCATTTACAACAATTGCTGCGTACCGGTTTGCCGACACGTAAACATGAACACTGGAAATATACACCGCTGGAAGGGCTAACCAATAGCCAGTTTGTCAGCATTGCGGGGGAGATATCACCGCAGCAGCGTGATGCCTTAGCGTTAACGTTAGACGCTGTACGGCTGGTGTTTGTCGATGGACGCTACGTACCATCACTTAGCGATACGACCGAAGGCAGCGGCTATGAGGTGAGTATTAATGACGAACGCCAGGGACTGCCTGATGCCATACAGCCGGAAGTATTTCTGCATCTAACGGAAAGTCTGGCGCAAAGTGTTACGCATATCGCCGTGAAGCGCGGTCAACGACCTGCTAAACCCTTGCTGTTAATACATATCACCCAGGGCGTGACTGGTGAAGAGGTGAACACCGTCCATTACCGCCATCATCTGGATCTGGCGGAAGGTGCCGAAGCGACGGTGATTGAACATTTTGTCAGCCTTAATGATGCCCGCCATTTTACCGGGGCGCGGTTTACCATCAACGTTGCAGCTAACGCCAACTTGCAGCATATCAAGCTGGCGTTTGAAAACCCGGTTAGCCACCACTTTGCGCACAACGACTTGCTACTGGCTGACGATGCCACGGCATTTAGCCATAGTTTCCTGCTTGGTGGTGCCGTGCTGAGACACAACACCAGTACGCAACTTAATGGCGAAAACAGCACGCTGCGGATCAATAGCCTGGCGATGCCGGTGAAAAACGAGGTTTGCGATACCCGCACCTGGCTGGAACACAATAAAGGTTTTTGTAATAGCCGCCAGTTGCACAAAACTATCGTCAGCGACAAAGGCCGCGCGGTATTTAACGGTTTGATTAACGTCGCGCAGCATGCCGTCAAGACTGACGGCCAGATGACCAACAATAATCTGCTGATGGGCAAGCTGGCGGAAGTGGATACCAAACCGCAGTTGGAAATCTATGCTGATGATGTGAAATGCAGCCACGGCGCGACGGTGGGGCGTATTGATGACGAACAGATGTTCTATCTGCGTTCGCGTGGGATCAATCAACAGGATGCCCTGCAGATGATCATCTACGCCTTTGCCGCCGAACTGACGGAAGCATTGCGTGATGATGGGCTCAAACAGCAGGTGCTGGCCCGAATCGGTCAACGGCTGCCGGGAGGTGCAAGATGACTTTTTCCGTTGAGAAGGTACGAGCCGATTTTCCGGTGCTCTCGCGTGAGGTTAACGGTCTGCCACTGGCTTATCTCGACAGCGCCGCCAGTGCGCAGAAACCGAGTCAGGTTATTGACGCAGAGGCCGAATTCTATCGCCACGGCTACGCGGCAGTGCATCGCGGCATTCACACGTTAAGCGCCCAGGCGACCGAGAAAATGGAGAACGTGCGCAAGCGGGCATCGTTGTTTGTCAATGCCCGTTCTGCGGAAGAACTGGTGTTTGTCCGCGGCACGACGGAAGGCATTAACCTGGTCGCCAATAGCTGGGGCAACAGCAACGTGCGGGCGGGCGACAATATCATCATTAGCCAAATGGAACATCATGCCAATATTGTTCCCTGGCAAATGCTTTGCGCACGCGTTGGCGCAGAGTTGCGAGTGATCCCGCTTAACCCCGACGGCACGTTGCAACTGGAGACTCTGCCCAATCTGTTCGACGAGAAAACCCGACTGCTGGCAATTACCCATGTCTCTAACGTGTTGGGAACTGAAAATCCGCTGGTGGAGATGATCTCACTTGCACATCAGCATGGTGCAAAAGTGCTGGTGGATGGCGCTCAGGCGGTGATGCATCATCCGGTGGACGTTCAGGCGCTGGACTGCGATTTCTACGTTTTTTCCGGGCATAAATTGTATGGCCCCACTGGCATTGGCGTGCTGTATGTCAAAGAAGCCTTGTTGCAGGAGATGCCGCCGTGGGAAGGAGGCGGTTCAATGATCGCCACCGTCAGCCTGAGTGAAGGCACTACCTGGGCCAAAGCGCCGTGGCGGTTTGAAGCAGGTACGCCCAATACGGGAGGTATTATTGGCCTTGGCGCGGCGCTGGAGTATGTTTCGGCGCTGGGGCTTAACAACATTGCCGAGTATGAACAGAATCTGATGCATTACGCATTGTCGCAGTTGGCAGCGGTGCCGGATCTGACGCTCTATGGTCCGCCAGACAGACTTGGCGTTATTGCCTTTAATCTCGGCCAACACCACGCCTATGATGTCGGCAGTTTTCTTGATAACTACGGTATTGCCGTGCGTACCGGACATCACTGCGCAATGCCATTAATGGCCTATTACAACGTCCCTGCTATGTGTCGGGCGTCGCTGGCAATGTACAACACCCATGAAGAAGTGGATCGTCTGGTGACTGGATTGCAACGTATTCATCGTCTACTGGGGTAAAAGGGAGGCTCTATGGCTGTATTGCCGGATAAAGAAAAATTGCTGCGTAATTTTTTACGCTGCGCCAACTGGGAAGAGAAATATCTCTACATTATTGAACTGGGCCAGCGTCTGCCAGAATTACACGACGAAGACAGAAGTCCGCAAAATAGCATTCAGGGCTGTCAGAGTCAGGTGTGGATTGTGATGCGCCAGAATGCGAAGGGAATTATTGAATTGCAGGGAGACAGCGATGCGGCCATTGTGAAAGGGCTTATTGCAGTCGTCTTTATTCTCTACGATCAAATGACACCGCAGGATATTGTCAATTTTGATGTGCGCCCGTGGTTTGAAAAAATGGCGCTTACCCAACATCTCACCCCATCACGCTCACAAGGTCTGGAAGCGATGATTCGCGCAATTCGCGCCAAAGCCGCTGCACTTAGCTAAACTAAAGGAACAGCTTTCATCCGGTTGGCTCACTTTGCCGGATGGTCAATGCTTACACTGGCCTGCACAGGAGTGTTTCGGTTTCAGGTAAACATAAGCGCCATCCGTCGTCTTAGCGTGAGTCTCCGGCAAATACAGGAGGTTTACAATGAAACGCGCGTCTTTGCTAACACTGACTCTTATCGGCGCTTTTAGCGCCATCCAGGCAGCCTGGGCGGTAGATTACCCGCTCCCGCCAACCGGAAGCCGACTGGTTGGGCAAAATCAAACCTATACGGTGCAAGAGGGGGATAAAAACCTTCAGGCTATTGCCCGTCGTTTTGATACTGCGGCGATGTTAATCCTTGAGGCCAATAACACTATTGCCCCAGTGCCAAAACCAGGCACGACAATAACCATTCCTTCGCAACTCTTATTACCTGATGCACCGCGTCAGGGGATAATCGTGAACCTTGCGGAACTGCGTCTTTATTATTATCCGCCGGGAGAAAATATCGTGCAGGTCTACCCGATAGGCATTGGCTTGCAGGGGCTGGAAACGCCGGTGATGGAAACACGTGTAGGGCAGAAAATCCCCAATCCTACCTGGACGCCCACGGCGGGTATTCGTCAGCGTTCACTGGAGCGAGGCATCAAATTACCGCCAGTTGTTCCAGCCGGGCCGAATAACCCATTAGGACGCTACGCACTGCGCCTGGCGCACGGTAACGGCGAATATCTCATTCATGGCACCAGCGCGCCGGACAGCGTCGGTTTGCGCGTCAGTTCGGGCTGTATTCGTATGAATGCGCCAGATATTAAAGCACTGTTCTCCAGCGTGAGAACGGGAACGCCGGTAAAAGTGATCAATGAGCCGGTGAAATACTCCCTAGAACCGAACGGGATGCGTTATGTTGAAGTACATCGACCGTTATCGGCAGAAGAACAGCAGAACGTTCAGACAATGCCGTACACGCTGCCTGCAGGCTTTACGCAATTTAAAGATAATAAAGCTGTAGATCAGAAGTTAGTCGATAAAGCATTGTATCGTCGGGCAGGGTATCCGGTTGCGGTGAGCAGCCGAGCGACACCCACAGCCAGCAATGCGCCTGCAGTAGAGTCAGCGCAGAATGGCGAACCAGAGCAAGGAAATATGTTACGTGCAACGCAATAGGCGTAATTAGCAGGCAAAAAAAATGGCGCACAATGTGCGCCATTTTTCACTTCACAGGTACTATTACTTGCGGTATTTAGTAGCCATGTTGTCCAGACGCTGGTTAGCACGAGCTGCGTCATCTTTAGCAGCCTGAACGTCGGAACGCATTGCGTTCACGTCGTTGCTCAGCTGGTCAACTTTAGCGTTCAGAGTCTGAACGTCAGAAGACAGCTGATCGATTTTAGCGTTGCTGGAGCAACCTGCCAGCAGAGTAGAACCCAGGATTACCGCGCCCAGTACCAGTTTAGTAGCTTTCATTATTAATACCCTCTAGATTGAGTTAATCTCCATGTAGCGTTACAAGTATTACACAAAGTTTTTTATGTTGAGAATATTTTTTTGATGGGAAGGCACTTATTTTTGATCGTTCGCTCAAAGAAACATCGAACGCTTGGTTTTAGATAAAAAAATTGAGAGAAAACAGGATGGTTCCATCGGATTCATCTTAGATAAAGTGAGATTATATAGTGAAATCCGATTTGATTTTTTATTGCTTCTGGTTATCGATTAAATAAAAAAAGCGCCCATTAGGGCGCTTCGATATACAAATTAATTCACAAAAGCAATATTACAGGACGTGAACAGATGCGGTGTTGGTAGTGCCGCTCGGTACAAGTGCACCGGAAACCATGACTACAACGTCGCCTTTGTGTGCCAGACCGCTCTGCAGTGCCAGTTCTTTACCCAGACGGTAGAAATCATCAGTAGAGGTGATTTCTTTAACCAGCTGCGGTACAACGCCCTTGCTCAGTACCAGCTGATGAGCCGTTTTTTCGTTGGTGGTCAGCGCCAGAATGGTTGCATCAGGGAAGTATTTACGTACTGCGCGAGCAGATTTACCGCCCTGGGTTGCTACAACGATCAGCGGAGCATCCAGTTTTTCAGCTGTTTCAACGGCGCCACGGCAAACCGCTTCGGTAATACGCAGTTTACGGTTGTCGTTGTTGAACTCGAGACGGCTGTTCATCACGCGGTCGGTACGTTCACAGATGGTCGCCATGATAGAAACAGCTTCCAGCGGATATTTGCCTTTTGCGGATTCACCAGACAGCATGACTGCGTCGGTACCGTCGAGGATGGCGTTGGCTACGTCACCGGCTTCTGCGCGAGTCGGACGTGGGTTTTTGATCATAGAATCCAGCATCTGGGTCGCAGTGATAACGACTTTACGTGCACGGATACATTTTTCGATCATCATCTTCTGGGCGAAGATAACTTCTTCAACCGGGATTTCTACACCCAGGTCGCCACGTGCAACCATGATGCCGTCAGATGCTTCGAGGATTTCGTCGAAGTTGTTCAGGCCTTCCTGGTTTTCGATTTTGGAGATAATTTGGATGTTTTCGCCGCCGTGCGCTTTCAGGTGCTCACGGATTTCGACAACGTCAGAACGTTTACGGATAAAGGAAGCAGCAACAAAGTCTACGCCTTGTTCGCAACCGAAGATCAGGTCCTGTTTGTCTTTTTCTGCCAGTGCCGGCAGGGCGATGGAAACGCCTGGCAGGTTCACACCTTTGTTTTCGCCCAGATCACCGTTGTTCAGTACTTTACAGATAACTTTGTTACCTTCGATAGCGGTAACTTCCATGCCGATCAGACCATCGTCAACCAGTACGGTGTTGCCAACGGACAGGTCGGTGGTGAAACCTTCATAAGTTACCGCAACCATTTCGCTGTTGCCGATAACAGATTTGTCAGTGGTGAAAGTAAAGGTCTGGCCTGCTTTCAGAGAAACGTCGTTACCGCCTTCCAGTTTCATGGTGCGGATTTCCGGACCTTTGGTATCGAGCAGGATAGCGGCAGTTTTACCGGTTTTGCTCATCACGTTGCGCAGGTTCTGAATGCGCTGACCGTGTTCTGCATAGTCACCATGAGAGAAGTTCAGACGCATGACGTTCATGCCCGCGTCCAGCATTTTAGCTAACATCTCTTCGGATTCGGTTTTTGGGCCGATGGTGCAAACAATTTTGGTCTTTTTCATGACAGTCTTAGTCTTTAAGTTGAGAAGGATAGGAGAAACTTGCTTTCTGGGCGCACTGCCGGAAAGCGAATCCGGTATTACGAAAGTGATGGTGCCTCGCTCTAAGGATAGGTGACATCGAAAAAGCGTGCAGAGGAATGTGTGCTTGTGTCTCAGCCCAACGTGAGTGCCTGTTTTTGAGTCGTTGAGTTCTACAGTCCAAAGTGCTGAAACCATTCAAGAGTCAATTGGCGCGGATTATACGCTGAATTTAATCAAAAAGGAAAACAAAAACAGCGTTTCAAAAACATTCATGCATATACACAATAAACTGTTATCAAAGATTTAACGTCTTCGGTAGCAGATTACGCAAAATCATCGCTGTTTGCGCAATGGGAAAGCGATGGCTGGAAGATGGGGGATTGCTGGAGAAAAGACAGAGTGCCTACTCTCGGTATACAACAGATGCAATTATAATAATTTATCGAGTTATTTATTTGATTTTGTTTGTTTTTTGTTTAAATAATGAGATTGATATATGCTGATAACTGGCATGATAAATAGGTGTGAATAATGGGCAACCGGACAAAAGATGATGAGCTGTACCGCGAAATGTGCAGAGTGGTAGGGAAAGTGGTGTTGGAGATGCGTGACCTGGGTCAGGAGCCAAAACACATCGTCATCGCTGGTGTGCTGCGTACAGCATTAGCAAATAAACGTATCCAACGCAGCGAACTGGAAAAACAAGCGATGGAAACAGTCATTAATGCACTGGTGAAATAATTGCGCGGGGATAGTGCGCAATGCCTTATCCCCTCTGCTTTATTATATCGTCACAACTAAGTTTATTTTTATAAATGGAGCAAGGCAATCCAGTTGATTTCGATATATATTTTAATTTATAGCGAATTAACTATTTCTTTATTCTGGAATGTATATCACAAATTACTGTAGGGTAAGTGAAATTCATTTCAAATGATAATAAATATCACTCCGCTTTTAATCTCCTGCTTTCCGTTTTTAATTGATGACGATCAATGTTAAGCACTAAGAATAATCACATTATTTTTTTTGCCTAACCATAAAGGATTAGTTTGTTTGCGTTAAATCATGTCTCATGCGCTATCGGGTTAGGACAAAAATATCTGGTGTTGGAGGCATAGTCAGCAGCGTATTAGTTGAGTGATTAATATCAGGCTGCTGAATTGTCAGCACTGTGTTTGCGAAGAGGATGCGAAATAAATGAACCCGGTTGAACGTCCACTATTAGATATTGGCTTAACGCGATTAGAGTTCTTACGTATATCAGGAAAAGGTCTTGCTGGTTTAACTATTGCCCCTGCGTTATTGTCACTTTTGGGCTGTAAACAGGAAGATGTCGATAGCGGAACGGTGGGGCTGATAAACACGCCCAAAGGGGTGTTAGTTACCCAGCGTGCGCGTTGCACTGGCTGCCATCGCTGCGAAATCTCCTGTACCAACTATAACGATGGCGCCGTTGGTACTTTTTTCTCCCGCATCAAAATCCATCGTAATTATTTCTTTGGCGACAATGGCGTAGGTTCCGGTGGCGGATTATACGGCGATCTGAATTATACCGCCGACACCTGTCGCCAGTGTAAAGATCCGCAATGCCTGAAGGTTTGCCCGATTGGCGCGATTACCTGGCAACAGGAAGAGGGATGTATAACCGTGGATCATAAACGTTGCATTGGTTGTAGCGCCTGTACCACTGCGTGTCCGTGGATGATGGCTACCGTAAATACTGAAACTAAAAAATCCTCGAAATGTGTGTTGTGCGGTGAATGCGCAAACGCCTGCCCGACAGGGGCGTTAAAAATTATCGAGTGGAAAGATATTACTGTGTGAATCTTGCAAAGGAAAAAATCATGGCTAACGGTTGGACTGGTAATATATTAAGAGTCAATCTTACGACAGGAAATATTACCCACGAAGATTCCAGTAAGTTTAAAAGTTTTGTCGGTGGTATGGGCTTTGGCTACAAAATTATGTATGACGAAGTACCTCCAGGCACCAAACCTTTCGATGAAGCAAATAAATTAGTCTTTGCTACGGGGCCGTTGACAGGATCTGGTGCGCCCTGTAGTTCGCGCGTAAATATCACTTCACTTTCCACATTTACCAAAGGAAATTTAGTCGTCGACGCCCATATGGGCGGCTTTTTTGCTGCGCAAATGAAATTTGCTGGATACGACGTCATTATTATCGAAGGTAAAGCGAAATCACCGGTCTGGCTAAATATAAAAGATGACAAAGTTAGTCTGGAGAAAGCCGATTTCTTGTGGGGGAAAGGGACGCGTGCAACCACGGAAGAAATTTGCCGTTTAACCAGCCCTGAAACCTGTGTAGCGGCTATTGGTCAGGCTGGTGAAAATCTAGTGCCGCTCTCTGGCATGCTGAATAGCCGTAACCACAGTGGCGGCGCGGGAACTGGCGCAATAATGGGCTCCAAAAACCTGAAAGCGATTGCGGTTGAAGGGACAAAAGGGGTCAGCATTGCCGATCGTCAGGAGATGAAACGGCTCAATGACTATATGATGACCGAACTTATTGGCGCTAATAACAACCATGTCGTGCCAAGTACGCCACAATCGTGGGCAGAGTACTCTGATCCTAAGTCACGCTGGACAGCACGTAAAGGGCTGTTTTGGGGCGCAGCGGAAGGCGGTCCGATTGAAACAGGGGAAATCCCGCCTGGCAATCAGAACACGGTTGGTTTCCGCACCTATAAATCCGTTTTTGACTTAGGTCCGGCAGCAGAGAAATACACCGTCAAAATGAGTGGCTGCCACTCATGCCCAATTCGTTGTATGACCCAGATGAATATTCCTCGGGTTAAAGAGTTTGGTGTACCCAGTACAGGGGGGAACACCTGTGTCGCTAACTTCGTCCATACCACCATTTTCCCGAACGGGCCGAAAGATTTTGAAGATAAAGATGATGGCCGGGTGATTGGTAATTTGGTTGGTCTGAATCTGTTCGATGACTACGGGCTGTGGTGTAACTATGGGCAGTTGCATCGCGACTTTACCTATTGTTACAGCAAAGGTGTGTTTAAGCGCGTTCTGCCTGCTGAAGAGTATGCGGAAATTCGTTGGGATCAACTGGAAGCTGGGGACGTTAATTTCATTAAAGATTTTTACTACCGTCTGGCGCACCGCGTGGGTGAGTTGAGTCACCTGGCTGATGGCTCGTATGCCATTGCGGAACGCTGGAATTTGGGTGAAGAGTACTGGGGCTACGCAAAAAATAAACTCTGGTCGCCGTTTGGTTATCCGGTTCACCACGCCAATGAAGCGTCGGCACAGGTTGGTTCTATTGTTAACTGCATGTTCAACCGTGACTGTATGACGCATACCCACATCAACTTTATTGGCTCCGGTTTGCCGTTGAAACTGCAGCGCGAAGTGGCAAAAGAGCTTTTTGGTTCTGAAGATGCTTACGATGAAACCAAAAACTATACGCCGATCAATGACGCAAAAATTAAATATGCCAAATGGTCGCTGTTGCGGGTTTGTTTGCATAACGCCGTCACTCTGTGCAACTGGGTGTGGCCAATGACCGTTTCGCCGCTGAAAAGCCGCAATTATCGCGGCGACCTTGCACTAGAAGCCAAATTCTTTAAAGCAATCACTGGCGAAGAGATGACGCAGGAAAAATTAGATTTAGCAGCAGAGCGAATCTTTACGTTGCATCGTGCTTACACGGTAAAACTGATGCAAACCAAAGATATGCGTAATGAGCATGATCTGATCTGTTCCTGGGTATTTGATAAAGATCCGCAGATTCCAGTCTTTAGCGAAGGTACTGACAAAATGGACCGCGATGATATGCACCAGTCACTCACGCTTTTCTATAAGGAAATGGGGTGGGATCCACAGCTTGGTTGTCCAACGCGAGAAACGCTTCATCGACTCGGGCTGGAAGATGTTGCCGCCGATCTGGCGACACATAACCTGCTACCAGCATAAGGAACGGATGTAATGAGCCAGCAGGAGGAAATGACACAACTGGAAGCACCTGATATTGACGTGACTAAGCGTCAATGGTTGCACAGTGTGCGTCAGCCCGATGACACTGCGGACAATAAGGTTACAGAGCCTGAACCGGCTGAAATTCTGGCAGAGTTTATCCGCCAGCATTCGACGGCGGGTCAACTGGTTGCTCGCGCTGTGTTCCTGTCGCCGCCATATTCGGTTGCTGAAGAGGATCTTGCTGCACTGCTGGAAAGCATACGGCAGAGTCCAGACTTCGCAGATATCGCCTGTATGACGGGCAGTCAAGATGATTATTACTACTCAACGCAAACCATGAGCGAAAACTATGCCGCTATGTCTTTGCAGGTCGTTGAGCAGGACATCTGTCGGGCCATTGCACACGCCGTTCGCTTCGAATGCCAGACGTATCCCCGGCCTTATAAGGTCGCCATGCTGACGCAAGCGCCATATTACTACCAGGGGGCGCAGATTGAAGCCGCGCTCGCCGCGATGGATATCGCTCCTGAATATGCCGATATACGTCAGGTAACGTCATCGACGGATGTGTTGTATCTGTTTAGCGAGCGTTTTATGAGCTATGGCAAAGCTTATGGCTTATGCGAATGGTTCGAGGTTGAGCAGTTTCAGAATCCCTGAAGTTTCAGGGAGATATCATGGATAGGGTGGACAGTCGCAGCCACAGCATTAGAGGATAATAAGATGTCCTTCACTCGACGCAAATTTGTTCTGGGGATGGGAACGGTAATCTTTTTTACCGGTTCAGCACCTTCTTTGTTAGCGAATACCAGACAAGGAAAGGAAGTTCGATATGCCATGATTCACGATGAATCACGGTGCAATGGCTGTAATATTTGTGCCAGAGCATGCCGTAAAACTAACCATGTACCGGCACAGGGCAGTCGTTTATCTATCGCGCATATCCCGGTCACCGATAACAATAACGAAACGCTGTATCACTTTTTTCGCCAGTCATGCCAGCACTGTGAAGATGCTCCTTGCATCGACGTTTGCCCAACAGGGGCATCGTGGCGTGATGAGCAGGGGATTGTGCGGGTAGAAAAATCGCAATGCATTGGCTGTAGCTATTGCATTGGCGCATGCCCGTATCAGGTTCGTTACCTTAATCCGCTGACCAAAGTGGCGGATAAATGTGATTTCTGTGCCGAGTCACGACTGGCAAAAGGTTTTCCACCCATCTGCGTTAGCGCCTGTCCGGAACATGCGTTGATCTTTGGTCGCGAAGATAGCCCAGAGATTCAGGCGTGGTTACGGGAAAATAAATACTATCAATATCAGCTGCCTGGTGCCGGGAAACCGCATCTGTATCGCCGGTTCGGTCAACATTTGATTAAAAAGGAAAATGTATGAACCCGTCGCAAAATGCTGAACAATTTCATAACCAGTTGGCGAACTATGTACCGCAGTTTTCTCCCGAATTTTGGCCAGTGTGGTTGGTCATTGCCGGGCTGCTGCTGGTCGGGATGTGGTTAGTGTTGGGGCTTCACGCCTTGCTTCGCGCTCGTGGCATAAAGAAATCCTCCACCGGTCATGGCGAGATGGTTTATCTCTATAGCAAGGCGGTGAGATTATGGCACTGGTCGAACGCGTTACTCTTTGTCTTGTTGCTGGCAAGTGGGCTAATCAATCACTTTGCGCTAGTGGGCGTTGCTGCAGTCAAGAGTCTGGTTGCCGTACATGAAGTTTGTGGATTCCTGTTACTGGCTTGCTGGCTTGGCTTTGTTCTAATTAATGCCGTTGGGGGTAATGGTCATCACTACATTATCCGTCGTCAGGGCTGGCTGGGGCGAGCGGCTAAACAAACGCGATTTTATCTGCTTGGAATTATGCAAGGGGAAGATCATCCATTTCCTGCAACAACACAGTCTAAATTCAATCCGTTACAGCAGGCTGCCTATGTTGGTGTGATGTATGGATTGCTGCCGCTGTTACTGTTGACGGGGCTGCTATGCCTTTACCCGCAAGCCGTAGGGGACGTGTTCCCTGGCGTAAGATACTGGTTATTACAGGCCCATTTTGCTCTGGCAGTTATAAGCCTCTTTTTTATCTTCGGCCATCTCTATCTTTGCACCACGGGGCGTACTCCGCACGAAACCTTTAAATGTATGGTCGATGGCTATCACCGGCATTAACGAATGATCATTACACGAGCTGACCTGCGCGAGTGGCGTGTAGGCGCGGTTATGTACCGCTGGTTTCTGCGGCGTTTTCCGCAAGGTGGAATTTATGCCGATATTCACCACGCCCTGATTGGCGAAGGATTTACTGACTGGGCGGAAAGTCTGGTTGAGTACGCCTGGAAAAAATGGCTGGCAGACGAAAATTTCGCCCGTCAGGAAGTTTCCTCAATGCAAAAACTGGCCAAAGACCCCGTAGAGATGCCATTTTGCAGTCAGATTGCCCGGGGCGACGATCATGCACGCGTCGGCAGCTGTGAGGATAACGCCAGAATCGCCACCGTGGGGTATGCTGCGCAAATTGCCAGCATGGGGTATAGCGTGCGGATTGGCAGTGTCGGGTTTAACAGCCATATCGGTAGTTCAGGTGAACGTGCTCGTGTTGCTGTAACTGGTAATTCCTCGCGGATAAGCAGCGCCGGAGACAGTAGTCGTATAGCGAATACCGGAATGCGAGTACGCGTTTGTACATTGGGTGAACGGTGTCATGTCGCCAGTAATGGCGATCTGGTGCAAATCGCCAGCTTTGGCGCAAACGCCAAAATTGCCAATAGCGGCGATAACGTTCATATCATCGCCAGCGGTGAAAATTCAACGGTAGTGAGTACGGGCGTAGTGGATTCAATTATTCTCGGGCCAGGGGGCAGCGCCGCGCTGGCGTATCATGACGGCGAAAGAGTGCGCTTTGCCGTAGCCGTTGAAGGTGAAAATAATATTCGCGCCGGAGTTCGCTATCGTCTGAATGAGCAGCATCAATTTGTGGAATGCTGACACCGTTACCCTTAATCAAACGACAGGTGCCGACGTGCACGGGATGCTGGCTTCACGGCGGCCTGCGCCATAGCCTCGCCAATTTCAGCACAAGCCGTAAGCCCCTGAACGAAAGGCCGGTCGTGCATTAGCCAGGGCAACGCGCCGAACGCCACGCGACCACGAACTTCTTCCGGTTGCTGTAGCGTATAATCTTCACCGACATCAGGGATTTCATCGCCTGTTTTCTGTAGCTGAACACGTAGTCCTGGGAAAGGAATGTCTTTCACTTTGAGCGGGCGCTGCCCACGAGCATCAATAAAAACGTCAAACGAGTCGCTGTTGTCTGCTGTTTTCAGGATTGTGCGCGTTTTGTCAATTTCCATATCGTAGTCCTCACCGAGGGCGAGAATATGAATAATTCCCGCCTCGCGCAAAGCCAGTAATCGCTTTATAGATTCAGAAGGGATAGCTGCATAATTGTCGATAAATACTCTGGCAAGGCCTTTACTGAACCGTTTATGGTCGTGCTCATTCAGATGCGGAACAATTTCCTGTACGGCTTCATGCAGGCGAAGAATGACATAGCGCCAGGGAACGGTATGTTTTTCACGTTTATTGCGCTCGACCTCTGCTAAGTTTTTTTCTGCCCAGGTAAATGGGTCATGCTGTTTGCGGTCGGCAAACCAGGCTTGAGCGAAGGTATCGACATTCAGGCGCTCTATCGCAATATGTCGGCTCCAGTCAGGATCAGCCGAAGTAATCTCTCGCACTATAAGTTTAAATACCCGATCCAGAAGGCCCTGTGGACCTTTTTCAATTTCCGCGTTCAGGGCCTGTTCAGTGACAATGCATAAAGGTTCGTAGGGAATAGGGCAATAGAAATCGGCTTCTGGCAAAATGCCGGTGCGTGACATCAATGTAATACTGAGTTTTTCACTGTCGCTATCGCGCTGAAACAGAATGCGTTGATTATCTTTTTCAATAAAAGATCCATGCTGGATAGCAACCGCCATTGCGGCATCCAGCCCGCTCAAAGATGTTCCCATAATGCCTACGCTACAGGCTTCAATTTTCGCTTCCATTAACCCTGACCATGGGCTGGGGAAATAGGTTCGGCTTGCCTCTTCTTCGTCGGGCCAGACATGACCGGTGGCTATCACGGCTAAATCAAACGTCTCAACTGGCAAATCCCGATCTGTGAAGATAAGCACGCCAGAGTCTGTGACTTGCAGATCAGTCACCTGGCAAGATTCATGAACGTTGATTTCAAATTGCTGCTGCCGTGCTTGCGCTACCAACCGTAAAAAGCAATCACGGAAATATTCTCCTAACAGGACCCTCGGTAAAAACTGGCGATCGTGCAAGCTTTCCTTTTTAACGCCATAACGTTGCAGATGGCTGGCCTCTTGCTTTTGCAACCATTCCAGATAAGTACAATAAATCGGCGGTATTTCAATGCTGGCAATATTTGCCAGCATCATTTTAGAGTTTTCTTCACCACTGTACGGCATACCGACACCAGCCTCGTTGGCTTGCTCGAAGAGAGAAATGGAAAGTGGCGTTTGTTGCTGCAAAAGCGAGAAGAAAGTGTAGATCCCTGTTGGCCCGGCACCCACAATGGCAATTTTTTTCATTGTTACTTACCTGTATGCATTCTTTCTTGCGAATCGAATTGAGTGTTATCAGATAAGTTTGGTTGAGATTTTTAGAATTTGGGAAATTTCAGACAGGGATGAAAAGGGCGCTAACCGCCCTTCATGAAGACTTGTCAGGCGAGTTTTGCCTGATTGATTTGACTCAGTGGCTCATTGACATCGAAAACTTTGGCAATAACTTCTTCGACACCGAGATTTTTCAGGCGGGCAGTATGTTTATCCAGATAGGCCAGGGCGCTTTTTTCATCAGTAAAGAGATAGATGCCACCGGCTTCGCGGTTCTTTTCACTTTCTGTCCACACTTTCCACAGAAAACCGGGTTCCTGATTAATCGACTCGGCAAGCGGTTTAAGTTGTTCAGCCATTTTGTCGCCAAAGGGGCCATTAAAAGCAAAATGAAGTTGTAATAAAGTTGCCATAGCTATTCTCCTTCTGATAATTCATACGAAGATAGTGTAAATCTTTTAACGTATTGGATACAGAGAAGAAACAGGGAAGAAAAAGGAGAGAGAAGACCAGATTAAGAAAATCTGGTGCGTCCGAGTGGACTCGAACCACCGACCCCCACCATGTCAAGGTGGTGCTCTAACCAACTGAGCTACGGACGCAGGATGGTGCGTTCAATTGGACTCGAACCAACGACCCCCACCATGTCAAGGTGGTGCTCTAACCAACTGAGCTATGAACGCAACGTTGTAGGTGACAACGGGGACGAATATTAGCGGCAGAGAGTGAAGGTGGCAAGAGGCAAATCGCAATTTTCTGCGCTATTTCTATCGTTTGCAGAGCTTTTAAGCAAATTGTCTATATTTTGTTGATTTGCAAGGGCGATTTTTAGCCATAGATCATATTTAGAGCTGATACAGCCAATTATTCCTCGACCCACAATGTAAAACAGAGCACGTTGCCACCACATCAATTCTATCGTGGATAAATCCTTCGTAGCCTTTACACTTAGGTATCAATAAAGGCACACAGATGCAGTAAAGGAATAAGTCATGGGATCTGAAGCAAAAAACTTGATGAGCGACGGGAAAGTGCAAATTGTTCATGCTGGCGACGTTATTGGCGCGACTCAACTTACTGATGGCGAGTTGATTGTTGAGGCTGGCGGAAGAGCAGAAAATACCGTGGTCACAGGTGCTGGCTGGCTGAAAGTTGAAACTGGTGGCATCGCCAAATGTACACAGTACAGCAACAATGGCACGTTATCCGTCGGTGACGGCGCAATAGCCACTGACATTGTTCAGTCAGACGGCGGAGCGATTAGTCTCTCAACGCTCGCTACTGTTAATGGCCGCCATCCCGAAGGTGAATTTAGCGTTGATCAGGGCTATGCCTGCGGTTTATTGCTGGAGAATGGCGGTAATCTGCGGGTACTGGAGGGCCATCGCGCGGAAAAAATCATTCTGGATCAGGATGGTGGCTTGTTGGTCAACGGAACAGTATCAGCAGTTGTTGTTGATGAAGGTGGTGAACTGTTGGTTTACCCTGGTGGAGAAGCCATCAATGGTGAGATAAACCACGGCGGCGTTTTTATGCTGGCAGGTAAAGCCAGTGAAACGCTGCTTGCGGGCGGCACCATGAATAATCTCGGCGGTGAAGATATTCATACCATCGTTGAGAATGGCGCCGTTTATCGCCTGGGGACAGATGGTCTGCAGCTCTACAGTTCTGGTAAGACTAAAAACCTGACAGTTAAAACCGGTGGTCGGGCTGAAGTGCATGCGGGTACGCTGGAAAACGCAGTGGTACAAAGTGGGACAGTGATTGTGATGTCTCCCACCAGTGCGGATGAAAAATTCGTCGTAGAAGAAGACTGTGCTCCGGTTGAATTGACGGGGAGCGTTGCCTTACAGGTCGGCGCTTCTATGATAGTTGGCTATGGTGCTGATCTGAAACAATCAACGATAACGGTCCAGCAGGAAGGCGTGCTGATCCTCGATGGCAGTACGGTTAAAGGTGACAATGTCACTTTCTATGTTGGCAACCTGAATCTCGATGGTGGAAAAGTGTGGCTGATAACGTCAACCGCAACCCATGTGCAGTTGAAGGTGAAATGTCTGCGTGGGGAAGGCACGATTTGCCTGCAAACCAGTGCGAAAGAAATTTCTCCGGAATTCATCAGCGTGAAAGGGGAAGTCAGCGGTGATATTCATGTTGAGATAACGGATGCCAGTCGGCAGCCTGTTTGCAGCGCACTTAAATTGCAACCGGACGAAGATGGTATTGGCGCAACGCTCCAGTCAGCCTAAAATTAAGGCGCAATCTTTGCGGATTGCGCCTCATTTTTTATCGAGATGCGCGTTGCAAAATGATAGCCGATGGCAGACGCTGCAAGAAGCGCATTCGTAGCATCATCATAATGGCAGCAGAAGTCAGACCGATAATAAAGCCTATCCAGAAGCCTGCCGGCCCCATCGGCTCAACCACCAGATTGGTCAATGCCAGAATATAGCCACTTGGTAAACCCAACACCCAATACGCGATAAAGGTAATATAAAAAATTGATCGCGTATCTTTATAACCACGCAAAATCCCGCTACCGATTACCTGTATCGAGTCAGAAATCTGATACACCGCAGCCAGCAACATCAAGTGTGCGGCCAGTGTCACAACTTCTGGATTATCGTTATACAGAAGAGCAATCTGCTCCCGTAGCGAGATTGTAAAAATTGCCGTTATCGTTGCCATACAGACGCCAACCATAAGTCCGGTTCGTGCGGCAGTTTGCGCATCCAGCGTGGAACCCTGACCCAGACGATAACCCACACGGATAGTCACAGCCGCTGCCAGTGACATCGGAAGAACGAACATCAGAGAACTAAAGTTCAGGGCAATCTGGTGGCCTGCCACATCGACAATACCGAGTGGAGATACCAACAGCGCAACCACCGCAAACAGTGTTACTTCAAAGAACAGTGCCAGTGCGATAGGTAAACCCAGTTGCACAAGTCTTTTCATTACTGCCGGGTCTGGTTTAGCGGTGCCTTTTTCGTTGCGGATATCGCGCATAGAACGGGCATGTTTAATATAGGAAACCATAGCAAGGAACATTACCCAGTACACCGCCGCAGTCGCCACACCACAGCCGACGCCACCGAGTTCAGGCATACCGAAGTGACCATAAATAAAGATATAGTTAACCGGAATGTTCACCAGCAGGCCAATAAAGCCCATTACCATGCCCGGCTTGGTTTTTGCCAAACCTTCACACTGGTTACGTGCGACCTGGAAGAACAGATAGCCTGGCGCCCCCCACAGCAGTGCACGCAGATAACCTACTGCTTTATCGGCGAGGGCCGGATCGATATTTTGCATGGAGCGGATGATATAACCCGCATTCCACAGCACCAGCATAATAAGCACGGAGACGAAACCGGCCAGCCAGAAACCTTGTCGCACCTGATGCGCAATACGTTCACGGCGACCGGAACCATTCAATTGCGCGATGACTGGCGTCATTGCCAGCAGCAGTCCGTGACCGAAAAGAATCGCCGGGAGCCAGATAGAAGTACCAATGGCGACTGCCGCCATGTCGGTGGCGCTATAGCCGCCCGCCATGACGGTATCGACAAAACCCATCGCTGTTTGGGCGATTTGCGCGAGAATCACCGGGATTGCTAATGCTAATAACAGACGCGCTTCACTGATGTATTTCTGCACGTGAACACCTTTTATATTGTTGTTATATGAGAGACTAAAAAACCGCCTGAATGGGCAGCAAAAAGAAGAAGCAGGGGAATTTCAGTCTATTGTAGCGAGGATTTATTAATTCTCCAGTGAAAAAATAACCACTCAATCCCCTTTACTGGTAAGGACGTTTCCCACCTGCTATTGTGCTGAACAGAATGTCCTAACTGATTTCAGGAGTTGTAAGTATGTTTACGGGGATAGTGCAGGGCACTGCGAAGTTGGTGTCGATTGACGAGAAAGCAAATTTTCGAACCCATGTAGTGGAATTACCTGATTACATGTTGGATGGTCTGGAGACAGGTGCTTCAGTCGCGCATAACGGTTGCTGCCTGACTGTAACGGAAATTAACGGCAACCGTATCAGTTTTGATCTGATGAAAGAAACGTTACGTATAACTAACCTTGGCGATTTAAACGTTGGGGATTGGGTAAACGTAGAACGCGCTGCTAAATTCAGCGATGAAATCGGCGGACATTTAATGTCAGGTCATATTATGACCACCGCAGAAGTATCGAAAATAATAACATCAGAAAATAACCACCAGATCTGGTTCAAAGTACAGGATGAGCAGTTAATGAAATATATCCTGTATAAAGGGTTTATTGGTATTGATGGCATCAGCCTGACGGTTGGTGAAGTGACAGCGACCCGTTTTTGTGTGCATTTAATTCCAGAAACGCTGGAACGTACCACTCTCGGTAAGAAAAAACTCGGCGCACGCGTCAATATCGAAATCGATCCGCAAACTCAGGCAGTGGTAGATACGGTAGAACGTGTGTTGGCGGCGCGGGAAAAGAAATAAATCAGCCCGATACTGAAGCCTGATTTGAAATGACATCGCCCCCGAAATGGGGGCGATGAAATAACACTTAACGAGCCACGCGAAGGCCGCTTTCGACTCCACGTGAGAACACCACCTGCCAGAGCTGGATGTCACGGGCGCGGAAGGCACCAGCGCAAGCATTCAGATAATACGTAAACATCCGTTTAAAGCGTTCACTGTAGTTATCGGCAATTTCCGGCCAGGCGGCGAGGAATCGCTCATACCAGGCCATCAATGTAGTGTCATAGTCAGCGCCAAAGTTATGCCAGTCTTCCATCACAAAGTGTGGTTCACTGGATTGCGCAATCTGGCGTACAGAGGGCAGGCAACCATTCGGGAAAATATATTTGTTAATCCACGGGTCAACATTCAGATCGGTTTTTTTCGAGCCGATAGTATGTAGCAGAAAAATCCCTTCTGGCTTCAGATTACGATCCACCACCTCAAAATAGGTATCGTAATTTTTCGGTCCGACGTGCTCGAACATACCAACTGAAACAATACGGTCGAACTGGTCGTTCAGGTCACGGTAATCCTGTAGCAAAATGGTGACATCCAGACCTGCGCAGCGTTCCTGGGCCATTTTCTGTTGTTCGGCAGAAATCGTGACACCAACCACACTTACGTCATACCTGGACGCCATGTAATGCGCCAGTCCGCCCCAACCGCAGCCGATATCCAGAACCCGCATGCCCGGTTTTAACTGCAATTTTTCACAAATCATTTTGAGCTTCGCTTGTTGGGCAGATTCCAGGTCATAGGCATCTTTCCAGTAAGCGCAGGAATACTGCATGAAGGGATCCAGCATGCGGCTGAACAGGTCATTACCAAGGTCGTAATGCTCTTTACCGACTATCCAGGCACGCTTTTTACTTTGCAGGTTGAAGAGACGTGCGCCAGCAATGCGTAGTGTGTCTTTGAAATGATGGGGGAGTTGGTTTTCAAGCCCAGCGCGTAAGACTTTGCTAAAAAACATATCCAGTCGGTCACATTCCCACCAGCCATCCATATAACTTTCGCCTAACCCCAACGATCCTTCCTGTAGAACGCGTTTAAAAAAATCGGGGTTTTTAACTCGAATATCTGCCGGGGCAGAGCCATTAATGGCGATGCCTGCACGGCTAAGTAATTCGTTGGCGATACGGTACCAGTTGTCATCCGGTACGCTGACTTCTTCTATACACGATGAACTCATAGTTTCTCCATCACTGGTCGGTGATCAGAACCTTAAAACAGCGTAGACGCTTTTTGGGCTTTGTGAGAAATCTCGCAGGAAAACCGCGAGTCTATAATCCGACGTAGAACAGAGGAAAGGAGGAACCCTTGCCGAAATGACCATCCATAGTGACTCGGGAACGCTCCTGTCCCCGTAAAAACATAATATTTATCGTAATATTAACAACTGGGATTCAGTATAGGCTGCTAATCTCAATCATACAACAAAATTTTGTTAGCAGCCTAAGTATAAAGATATCGCTATAGATCAATGTGATTCACTATGCGCGACTTCCGTCTCACCATGATTCGGGCAGTGAGATTCAGGTTGATGCTGCATCTTATAGCCGATAGCAACCAGCACTACGGTCGATAACATTACGCTGGTGGTGGTGAACAGCGGCGTGCTAACGCTGATGAGCCAGGAAACCCCCAGGCTTGCGAGGAAACATAGCCCCAATTGCAGGGTGTTCTGTAATGCAGCCGCGCGGCCTGTCGCATGCGGGAAAGGGCGTAGTGCCTGGGCGACCACAATCGGGTAGATTGCGCCGTTGGCAATGGCCATCACACAGAATGGGATCAGAATTTCGGCCAGCGACACATGGCTAATGAAGCCTGCAGCCCAGGTTGCTACCACGCTGACGGCAAACAGTGCCAGCAGCCACGGTAACAACTGCTTACCCTGCCATTTCTGCAATGCGGCGCGACAGCCGTAACCACCAATAAGAAACGCGATGGTTTGCGGAACATAACTTAATCCGATTACCGCCGGACTGTAGCCCATCTCGCTGAGGATAAACGGTGAACCTGTTAGCCAGGCAAAGAAACTGGCTGAACAGGCCGCATAAATCAGCACGTTTCCACGATAGATTTTAGAGCGCAGCAGGTCGGTAAAGGTCAGTGCATCCTGGCTATCATTACGTGCTTTCGTGGTGGGCTTAAGCCAGAAAATAGGCAGAATCAATACCACGGTGATGGCAAACAGGGTGGCGAAAATCGCCTGCCAGGAAAAATGTACCAGCAGCCAGCTACCTAACAGCGGAGCAAGCGCCGGAGAAAGACCCACTAAAGGCATAATGGTCGCGAAAATACGGTTAACTTTTTGTGAAGGATAGTAATCCGTCACCAATGCCTGCCAGATAACGGCCGCGGCACAGACGCCAACAGCTTGCACAAAACGCAATACCAGCAGAGTCGCCGCGTTTTCTACCCACAGCATTCCCAGACTACCAAGAGCAAAAATCGTCAAGCCGAGTAAAAGAACGGGTTTACGGCCATAGCGATCGGAGAGTGGCCCCCACAGAAGTTGGGCAGCGGCGAAACCGGCAAGGAACAGACTAAGGCTGGCACTGACGGCAGACGCAGGCGTTTGCAGGTCGGCCTGAATGGCGGCGAAAGCAGGCAGATACATATCGGTTGCCAGAAAACCGAGTACGCTCAAACCCGCCAGCCAGACTAAAAATCTTTTCCCAGGTTGCATGTATATTCTCTAAATCTCTCAATTAAACACCGCCGCAAAGTGTAGGGAGTGAAATTCGTGTTGTGAAACGGTAATATTTGATGACTGATTTCAAAAATTTTGCAGGCAAGCTATGTGGTCCGAGTATTCTCTGGAAGTTGTTGATGCGGTGGCGCGAAATGGTAGCTTCAGCGCTGCGGCCCAGGAGTTGCATCGTGTTCCTTCTGCGGTCAGCTATACCGTGCGTCAACTGGAAGAGTGGCTGGCAGTGCCGCTTTTTGAACGTCGACATCGTGATGTGGAACTGACCGCTGCCGGGGTGTGGTTTCTCAAAGAAGGGCGGTCTGTTGTCAAAAAAATGCAGATCACTCGCCAGCAATGCCAGCAGATAGCGAACGGCTGGCGCGGTCAGTTAGCCATCGCGGTAGATAATATTGTCAGACCAGAACGCACGCGGCAGATGATCGTTGATTTTTATCGCCATTTTGATGATGTCGAACTTCTGGTATTTCAGGAAGTGTTCAACGGCGTCTGGGATGCGCTTTCCGATGGGCGCGTGGAGCTGGCGATTGGCGCGACACGAGCGATTCCGGTCGGGGGCCGTTATGCCTTCCGGGATATGGGAATGTTGAGCTGGAGTTGCGTTGTTGCCAGTCATCATCCGCTTGTGTCGATGAATGGGCCGTTCAGCGACGATACGTTGCGCAATTGGCCATCGCTGGTGCGCGAAGATACCTCACGTACGCTGCCCAAACGTATTACCTGGCTGCTTGATAACCAAAAAAGGGTGGTGGTGCCTGACTGGGAATCATCGGCAACCTGTATCTCGGCTGGATTATGCATTGGCATGGTGCCGACGCATTTCGCTAAACCCTGGCTCAACGAAGGGAAGTGGGTAGCATTAGAACTGGAAAACCCATTCCCTGATTCGGCATGTTGTTTGACATGGCAGCAGAATGATATGTCGCCAGCCTTAACCTGGTTGCTGGAGTATCTCGGCGATAGTGAGACGCTAAATAAGGAGTGGTTGCGGGAGCCTGAAGAGACTCCCGCAACGGATGATTAACGACGATAGTCGCGGAACGGACCGTCAGCCACGGAACGGCGTTCAATCAACCGCGGATGAACTTCGATAGACTGCGGTTCTTCGCGTTTGTTGACGATACGGTCCAACAGCATGTTGAATGCCGTTTCGCCCAGCGAATCTTTTGGCTGATGGATAGTGGTCAACGCTGGGGTAAAGTAGCGTGCGTTGCGCACGTTATCATAACCGATCAGCGAAACATCCTGTGGTACGCGCAGACCCATTTCATCAGCAGCGCAAAGTGCGCCCATTGCCATGATATCACCACCACAGAAGACAGCAGTAGGGCGATGCGGTTGCGACAGGATTTGCTGCATGGCGCGATAACCGGATTCAGGTTCAAAGTCACCCTGCACAATCCAGTTTTCCGGCACCTTGATCATCGCTTCTTCCATTGCCTTCATAAAACCGGCAAGGCGGCCTGCACCGGTGTTACGTTCCAGCGGGCCGGGGATAACGCCGATTTCGCGGTGACCGCGTTCAATCAGATAACGCCCGGCCATGTAGCCACCTTCAAACGCGTTATCAATGACCGCATCGGTAAAGTCAGCTTTTGCTTCACCCCAGTCCATCACCACCATTGGGATATGGCGATACTCTTCCAGCATCGCCAGCAACGGTTCCGGGTATTCAGAACACATCACCAGCAGGCCATCGACGCGTTTTTGCGCCATCATCGACAGATAGGCGCGCTGTTTCTCCAGATTGTTCCACGCGTTGCCGAGGATCAGCGTGTAACCTTTCTGGAAGCAATTTTTTTCAACCGCTTCGATGATCTCCGCGAAATAGGCCGCTTCGCTGCTGGTAGCCAGTAAGCCAATAGACTTGGTGTGGTTAACCTTCAGGCTACGCGCTACCGCGCTAGGGGAGTAGTGTAATTCTTTAATCGCTGCCCACACGGCGTTGCGCGTTTCTTCAGCGACGAAACGAGTTTTGTTTATAACGTGTGACACAGTTGTAGTGGAAACGTTTGCTCGCTTCGCTACATCTTTTATTGTTGCCATTCCATTTCACTCCAGACCCTAACTTCAGCTCCTGCAAAATCGCAAGGTAAACGTTTGCCTTTACACACCTTACGCGCAACAAAAGTGTTGCGGTACGCCGGAAAAACGACACAGAGCGTCAGGAAGGGGTTAATGGCCAGTACGCAAATAGTGTAAGCGTGGAATTTTGGCCGATCTTGATGAAAAGGGGAAGTGGTAAAACACTTATCATTATAAATGACGGGAGATTTTTTCTTCACAGTGTGTAAAAATGCGTAATATCACTTTTTGTAGGGTAATAAAAAAGGAGAAAACTTGATGAGTGCCGACCTTAAATCTTCACTGGTAACAACCATTATTGTCCTCGGTTTGATCGTAGCCGTAGGTTTGACTGCCGCGCTGCACTGATTTCCCTTCGAGGGAGCGCATCCTCCCTCGCACTCTCTTCCCTTTTGTTAGCAAAATGGCAAAAGTGTTTTCTCTTTTTGTTATTTTCAATTTTTTGTGATTGCTGTCATGCTTTCGCCACTTTGATGAATATCGTGTAATGACGCGAAGAGGTGGAGATTAGGCATGAAAATTAACTATCCGTTGTTGGCGCTGGCAGTTGGCGCGTTTGGTATCGGGACAACGGAGTTCTCGCCAATGGGCTTATTGCCCGTCATTGCGCGCGGTGTGGATGTCTCGATTCCCGCTGCGGGCATGCTTATCAGCGCTTATGCGGTTGGCGTAATGGTTGGCGCGCCGCTGATGACATTACTACTGTCTCACCGTGCCCGGCGTAGTGCGCTTATTTTCCTGATGGCCATATTCACTCTTGGCAATGTGCTTTCTGCTATCGCGCCGGATTATATGACGCTGATGCTTTCACGCATTTTGACCAGCCTGAATCACGGGGCATTTTTTGGTTTGGGTTCAGTCGTGGCCGCAAGCGTTGTACCTAAACACAAACAGGCCAGCGCCGTCGCCACTATGTTTATGGGTTTAACTCTGGCAAATATTGGCGGTGTTCCTGCGGCGACCTGGCTTGGCGAAACTATTGGCTGGCGGATGTCGTTTCTGGCAACGGCGGGGCTGGGCGTGATTTCAATGGTTAGCCTGTTCTTCTCGTTACCAAAAGGTGGCGCAGGAGCGCGACCGGAAGTGAAAAAAGAGCTGGCGGTCCTGTTGCGTCCGCAGGTGCTTTCGGCATTGCTGACAACAGTGCTGGGGGCAGGGGCAATGTTTACGCTCTATACCTATATTTCTCCGGTACTGCAAAGCATCACCCACGCGACACCGATATTCGTAACGGCAATGTTGGTACTGATTGGCGTCGGGTTTTCTATCGGTAACTATTTCGGCGGTAAACTGGCGGACCGTTCGGTTAATGGCACGCTGAAAGGCTTTTTGTTGCTGCTGATGGTGATTATGCTGGCGATCCCGTTCCTGGCTCGTAATGAGTTTGGTGCCGCTATCAGCATGGTGGTGTGGGGCGCAGCAACTTTTGCGGTGGTGCCACCGTTACAGATGCGTGTGATGCGAGTTGCCAGCGAAGCGCCGGGGCTGTCTTCGTCAGTGAATATCGGTGCCTTTAACCTGGGCAATGCGCTGGGTGCTGCGGCAGGTGGCGCAGTGATTTCAGGTGGTCTGGGGTACAGTTTTGTGCCGGTGATGGGGGCGATTGTCGCAGGACTGGCATTGTTGCTGGTGTTGATGTCAGCCAGAAAACAACCTGAAGCAGTTTGCGTTGCCAACAGCTAATAAAACAAAAACGCAGAAGGGATACCTTCTGCGTTACGATTTTCAGGCAAAGTGCGATTTATCTTGCCAGATGTGTTGTTAACGCCTCATCCGCATAGGCCTGAAAAGACGCGTTAAACGTCGCATCAGGCATCGCTTGTCGGATGCGGCGCAAGCGCCTTATCCGACCTGGATTGATGATCCGCGTAGGCATGATAAGCGTAGCGCATCAGGCAATGTTGCATCTGCCATCAGTTATTATGCGGCGAGATTTTTCGCTACGAATTCCCAGTTCACCAGTGCCCAGAAGTGCTCCAGGTAACCAGGACGCGCATTGCGATAGTCGATGTAATAAGCGTGTTCCCAGACATCAACGGTCAGCAGTGGGGTCGCATCGGTAGTCAGCGGAGTACCAGCATTAGAGGTAGAAACGATAGCCAGTTTGCCATCACTGTTCTTCACCAGCCAGGTCCAGCCAGAACCAAAGTTTTTGATCGCAGCGTCAGTAAACTGTGCTTTGAAATCGGCAAAGCTACCGAAAGATGCGGCGATAGCTTCAGCGACTTCGCCAGTCGGTTCGCCACCGGCGTTCGGTGCCAGGCAGTTCCAGTAGAAAGTGTGGTTCCAGACCTGAGCTGCGTTGTTGAATACGCCACCTTCAGAGCTGCGAATAATCTCTTCCAGTGATTTACCTTCAAACTCGGTACCTTTAATCAGGTTGTTCAGGTTAGTGACATAAGTTTGATGATGTTTGCCGTAGTGATACTCGATGGTTTCCGCAGAAATGTGCGGAGCCAGAGCGTCTTTAGCATATGGTAGTGCAGGTAATTCGAATGACATTGCTACTCTCCTTTATTATTCATTGGTATACGCACAATAGCCTTATTGTGCGTGCGGATAGGGTAGCAAATTAAAAGGTGTGACAAAAGATGAACTTACCCTGTTGTCGTAACAACAGGGTAAACTTTTAGCGAAGTGTTTTTGGGGTCATTACCCGACGGGCGCCAACATAGTGGCGTTGCCAGTAATCTTCACTTAACGACGTGATTTGAATTTCCTGGCCACTGCGTGGTGACTGAATAAATTTACCATTGCCAACATACACGCCTACATGATCGGCAGTCCCACGCCCTTGAGTGCGGAAGAAGACCAGGTCACCATTTTTCAGTTCGCTGCGATCGATAGGTGCCGCATCGCGCAGGTGATACATTTCGTTGGCTGTGCGCGGAATACGGATCTTAACCAAGTCTTTATAGGCGTAATAAACCAGTCCACTGCAATCAAAACCGGTACGCGGCGAACTTCCCCCCCAACGATATGGCTTGCCAATTTGCTGCATCAGTTTATTCATTGCCACTTTAGTGGCTTTCTGAACTTTGGCTTTGTGCGCGTCGGCAATAGTGCCTGGGGCGGCATTTTTGACTTTCACGCAATGTGATTTATTGCCCTTACGTTTGGTGCACTTTTCCGTAAAGCTGGCAGACGCCGTTTTAGTGGCAACGTTTTTGCTGCGAGTTTTAGCGTTTTTAGAAGCGGTAATGGAGGATTTTTTAACGGAAGAAGCGGTTTTACTTTTGGTCGTACTTTTACTGACGGCTTTTTTGGCGGTTTTCTGACTGCCTTTATTATTGGTCTTTTTGGTAGTTGCCGTGCTTTTCTTTTTATCTGCTTTTTTGGTGATATGAGTGGTAGCAGAACTCTCCCTGGCTTGCTTGGAAGCATAGGCCATAGGCATTAAAGGCAGGGTGGTAAAAAGTAAAGCACAGAGCGTGATCGAAATACGGTTTATCCGCGCCACTGAGCGTCCCTCTGTTAAGGCAGGTCTATCATGCCTGCGTCTGATTTACAAAACTTGATGATTCTAATGCATAGAAGAAGAGAAAGTTAATAGCTTTTATTGTTAAAAAATACGTTTCGTCGGCGAGTGCAAAAAAAAAGCAGCAGTGAAAGCTAAAAGTGGTCACAAATGCGCCAGCTTGCAGCGTGGCAGAGAAGAAACGAATATTTGAAATGCAACAAATAGAGCAAAGGGATAAAATAGCAAAAGCGTGATGAAAATGTTATTTTCCGATGCCGCACTGACCCGCTACAATGTCAGATTACTGCCGTAAAGAAGTTTGAGGAAGCAAGACAATGAGCACCACTATCGAAAAAATCCAACGCCAGATTGCTGAAAACCCGATCCTGCTGTACATGAAAGGTTCACCAAAACTGCCAAGCTGCGGTTTTTCTGCTCAGGCAGTCCAGGCGCTTGCCGCTTGTGGCGAACGTTTTGCCTACGTTGATATCCTGCAGAACCCGGACATTCGTGCGGAGCTGCCGAAATATGCTAACTGGCCGACTTTCCCGCAACTGTGGGTTGACGGCGAGCTGGTGGGCGGCTGTGATATCGTGATTGAAATGTATCAGCGTGGCGAACTGCAGCAGCTGATCAAAGAAACTGCTGCTAAATACAAGTCTGAAGAGCCGGATGCTGAATAATCCGTCCCGCAATACTGGCGGATGCTAACAGGCATCCGTCAGTGCTTTTATCCCCAATCCAGCCCTTGTGGCGAACTTGAAAATCCCGCCTCACGCAGCAGCGTAAACATCGGCGTTTGCCGGACCGGTTGGTCATTCACTTCTGTCAGCGTAAAGCGTAGCTGTGGTTCTCGCCGCAACGCGGTAGTTAGCGCCTGGAAAACCTCCGGTGGTAATAATTCATCTTTTTCCTGCCAGACCAGCATTTTTTTGCCACCTTGCGCCAGATAGAGCAACAATTTGCCACCGGAGACGACCACCAGCGCGCCAGCTCGACGAGTCGGAACCAGCGTCGCCGAATGTGCAGGCCAGGGCAGGAGATTTCCCCACACATTCGCCGGATCGTTGGAAGAGAGTGCAACCAGCGTGAATTGCTGCGATTGGCTGGTGGCGGTGGCGAGATCGCGCAATCGGTCAATAGTCAGGCGATCAGCAAATTGTGCGCCGCCCAGACCTTCAACAAACCGGCCACGCATAATTCGCCCGGAATCTTCCATGCTGCGGCAAAGCGTTTGCATCGACGGAAATCCACCAGGAATATTTTCAGCAATTACCACCTGACGGCTGATGATGCCGTAGCGGTCGAGCATATTTTCCGCCAGCGCCAGCATCCATTCGGTATCGTTTAGTGGCTCTACCTGCAATAAAGACCAGCGTCCGGCCAGTTTCGGCGTGTTGTAAGTTACTAACGGCATGACTGACGGTACATAGACCGGACGTCCACGACGAGCCCGGCTACTACGGCGAGTTGAGGGGCGTGCGCTGGCTCTGCTGCGGGTGAGGGCGCGCAACGGTGCCCAAATATCACTGGTGATGACGCCTTCCCAGACCAATTCCCAGAGCGCCTCTTGCAGGGCTGATGGATCTACTGACTCGCCAATTTTCTCGCCTGTTCGTTGACCGATTTGTTGCGCAAACCAGGCGCCCCCGTCAGCCAGAACTGCGATAATTGCTTGCTGAAGCGCTGAACGTTTCGCGTGATCCTGTTCTGCGGGAATGTACGATTCGGCGGCATATTCCTGTAAATGCAGTGCCACCAGACCGTCATCCTCCCCGAGTTTTTTTTGCCCCGACCAGATAACCGTGCCGGTTGCCAGCAGTTCGTCCAGCATCTCGGGCGAATAGTCGCGCACCCGAGCGGGCAGGATCTGGCTTTCCCACAGCGAGGCGGGTAAACCGACACCAGCAAGCTGTTCGATAACCCGCATGACGCCATCCACGCCTTCATAAACGCCTGACGATGTTGAGGCAAAAAGTGCCGGGCTACCATCGGTGGCGGGGAGCACACCCTGACGCTCCAGTAGCAATCGTGCATAAGCAATGGCTGGTACCGGACGCGTAGCCTCTCTGGCAGCCTGCAGGGAACGTAAACGCAAACGACGAAAAACTTCATCGCTCACCCAGATGTCTTGTTGAAGATTCATCACCAGCCCTTGTTCGCGCAATTGATGAAGTTGCTCTTCGACAATGGCGATGCCAGGGCCAATTTCGCGGGCAAGTTGTTCTGAAGTCACCAGAGTATGTGTCCGGAGATAGCGCAAAAAAAGATCGCGAAGCGGGTAATTGACACGGTGCAAGTAAATATCTGGCAGCGAGTTCGGCAGTTGCACTCCGAGTGCATCGCGTAATTTGGCAGCGTCGTCCATGCAGGCCAGACGCTCCTGAGCTGCAACGATCACCGGGAAGATTCTTTTTGCCGCGAGAAGATTTTCTACATACGTCTCAATCTCTTCACGGCGGCCTGTATGCCGTTGCGTCAGGTCATCAACGGTCATTGGTCCCAGTTCGCGCAGCAGGTCGAACAATCCTTCTTCACCTTTCGCTCTTCTGCCAGGAGCCAGCCGCTGTAACTCTTCTTCCACCTGACGAATGACCTGTGGGTCGAGTAACTCACCAGGATCAACCTGACCGAGTAGATTGCGCAGCAATTCGCTATCCAGCGACAGCACTGAAGCTCGCCGCTCCGCGAGTGGGACATCGCTTTGATACATAAATTCCGCCACATAACCGAACAATAAACTGGCGGCAAAAGGTGAGGGCGTTGCGGTGGTGACATCGGAAATTTGAATTTCGCCACCGTTCAGGCGACGCATCAAACGTTCCAGCGCGGGAAGATCATACACATCCTGCAGGCATTCACGCAGAGTTTCGAGAATGACAGGGAAATCCGGATAGCCCTGGGCGATTTCCAGTAACTGGCTGGCGCGTAAACGTTGTTGCCAGAGTGGGGTGCGATGTCCCGGTGTTCGGCCAGGCATTAATAATGCCCGTGCGGCACATTCGCGAAAACGGGCGGCGAAAAGTGCCGAGCTGCCCACCGCCTCGCGGACAATTTGCAGCAATTTTTCCGGTTCAAACAAGAATATCGCGGCGTCAGGCAATTTGCCGTCGGTATCTGGAATGCGGGCAACAATACCGTCATCGCTGGCGACAACCGAGGCATCAGCGCCCCATAGCGCATGCAGTCGTCCGGCAATCGCCAGCGCCCACGGTTCATGCACGCGTCGTCCATAGGGTGAGTGTAAAATAATGCGCCAGTCGCCAATTTCATCACGACAGCGTTCGAGAACCAGGTGGCGACTTCCAGGGACTACGCCCGTGGCGTTACGCTGTTCGTCAATCAGCCCCTGAATATTGGTGAGCGTATTTTCTTCTGCCAGCCACGGCGGAATATTTCCGGAAAAGAAAGCGCCATCCGCCAGCAAATGGAGAAAATCGCCTATCATTTCGCCCAATTCAGCGGGGCGTCCATTGCCTTCGCCCCGCCAGAAGGGAAGTCGGGCAGAGCGACCCGGTGCAGGTGTCACAATGACCTGATCGCGGGTAATTTGCTGGATCCGCCATGAGGTAGCGCCGAGAGTGATAATGTCATTCACTCGCGATTCATACACCATCTCCTCATCCAGTTCGCCCACTCGCCGCGATCCTGTCTGTTCTTCACCTTCCGGTAATAACACACTGTACATGCCACGGTCCGGAATGGTGCCACCGCTGGTTACCGCTAACAGTTGTGCGCCTGGACGCGCAGTTAATATTCCGTTTTCCCGATTCCATACCAGTTTGGGGCGGAAAGCGGAAAAATCACCGGAAGGATAGCGGCCTGAAAGCATATCCAGCGTGGCGTCAAATACGCGCCGCGGCAGATCTTTCCACGGTGCCGCGCGACGCACCAGAGCGTACCATTCCTCCACCTGTAAGGCGTCCATTGCTGCAGCGGCAACGGTTTGCTGCGCCAGTACATCGAGCGGATTGTGCGGTGGCGTCAGGTTTTCCAGCCTGCCTGCAAACATACACTCGACAATGACGGCGGAATTGACTAAATCACGCCGGGTACGGGGGAAAAACAGCCCTTTAGATACACCGCCAACCTGATGTCCGGCGCGACCAATGCGCTGTAGCCCGCTGGCGACAGAAAGCGGCGTTGCCACCTGAATCACCAGATCCACCGCGCCCATATCAATCCCCAGTTCGAGACTGGAAGTCGCGACCACGCAGCGCAGTTCGCCCGATTTCAGCGCTTGTTCGGTTACCGCCCGTTGCTCTTTAGAGACGGAACCGTGGTGCGAGCGGGCAATTAAAACGTCGCTACTTTGTACGCGGTTAGAGGTTGCGCCAGAGGTAGACTCAAAATGATCGGCGTTTATGGTGATGGCCGGGGAACGCTGCAATCGTGCGGTGTAAAGCTCATTCAGCCGAGCCGTCAGTTTTTCCGCCAGGCCGCGAGAATTGGTGAAGACGATGGTCGAGCGATGGCGCAACACTTCATCAAGAATGCCGGTTTCAATATACGGCCAGATTGAACCTTCTCTCCCCGCATGGCTGTTTTCCCCGGTGCCGCTGGCGACCGATGAGACATCATCCATATTGGCCACTGGAACAACAATGCGGATCTGCGGATGTCGCATTGCGGGTGGGTTGACTATCGTCACCGGGCGATCGCCGCCAAGAAACGCGGCCACATCGCTGGCTGTGCGTACGGTGGCGGAAAGGCCAATTCGCTGTGCTGAGGTGTATAGCAGTGCATCGAGCCGTTCCAGGCTTAACGCCAGATGCGCCCCGCGTTTGCTGCCCGCAACCGCGTGGACTTCATCAATAATTACCGTTTCGACGCCGCGCAGCGTCTCGCGTGCGCGGGAAGTCAGCATCAGATAGAGTGATTCGGGCGTGGTTATCAGAATATCCGGCGGATTGCGGGTCAGTTTGCTGCGTTCCTGCGTGGGCGTATCGCCAGTTCGGATCCCCACGCGGAGGTTGACTTCCGCTTCGCCGAGCCGTCGCCGTTCCTCTGCAATGCCTTGTAACGGGATCTGCAAATTGCGCTGAACGTCGGTGCCTAAGGCTTTAATCGGTGAAATATAGAGGATACGCGAGGTTCTGCGTTTATGCGCCTCGCTGGCATGCTCGCTGCCTTCGCGGAAAAGTTGATCCAGAGCGTAGAGAAAAGCCGCCAACGTTTTCCCGGAGCCGGTGGGTGCAATCACCAACGCATGTTCGCCTCTCGCCGTCACATGCCAGGTTTGTGACTGGACGGCGGTTGGCTGCTTAAAGGCGCGAAGAAACCAGTCGCGGGTCGCCGGTGAAAAAACGTCCGGCAGGGGCGATGAAGGGGTTGGGCTGTCTGCCATTAACGCTATTCCCCGTGTTTATCATGCATGATTCGTGGAATAGCCTCACTATAGATGCCTGCGTCATTACATGTCATCAGGCATCAACTCGATTACACCTCTTCGGCGGCAGGCAGCGGCCAGCCTCCCAGACGTTTCCAGCGATTGACGATTTCACAAAACAGCACAGCAGTGCGTTCGGTGTCGTATAGTGCAGAGTGTGCCTGGGTGCTATCAAAGTCCATGCCAGCGGTCTGGCAGGCTTTTGATAATACGGTTTGTCCGAGCGCCAGCCCGGCCAACGCCGCGGTGTCGAAAGTGGCGAAAGGGTGGAACGGGTTACGTTTCAGTGAGGCGCGTTCTGCGGCGGCCATCATAAAGCTGTGGTCGAAATTAGCATTGTGCGCCACCATAATGGCGCGGTTACAGCCGCTCGCTTTAATGCCTTTACGTACAACTTTAAAAATTTCATGCAGCGCCTCGTATTCACTGACCGCGCCGCGATCGGGATCGTTTGGGTCAATGCCGTTGAAGGCGAGGGCTTCTGGTTGCAAATTCGCGCCGACAAACGGTTCGACGTGGAAATGTAATGTGGTGTCCGGCATCAGCCAGCCTTGTTCATCCATTTTCAGGGTGATGGCGGCAATCTCAAGCAGCGCATCGGTTTTGGCGTTAAATCCGGCTGTTTCAACATCGATCACAACGGGATAAAAACCACGAAAACGGTCGCACAGACCGGTAAGTTGAGCGTTATCGGACATCTGATTCTCTTAATACGGATAAATTGCAGCGCGCATTATGACAAATATTACCCGCTGATGCAGTAAAGATGCGGGCGCGATGAATTCACGCCCGGCGGAGATTAATTACCCAGACCGCGACCGGCGTCTTTCTCTTCAATCAATTCAATTTTGTAACCGTCCGGATCTTCCACAAACGCGATAACCGTAGTGCCACCTTTTACCGGACCCGCTTCACGGGTTACGTTACCGCCGTTTTGACGGATTTTTTCGCACGCTTCTGCGGCGTTCTCGACGCTAAGGGCGATGTGACCATAAGCGGTGCCGAGTTCGTATTTATCCACGCCCCAGTTGTAAGTCAGCTCAATCACCGCTTCTTCGGTTTCCGGGCCGTAGCCAACGAATGCCAGTGAGTATTTGTATTCCGGGTTTTCGCTGGTACGCAGCAGTTTCATGCCCAGCACGTTGGTATAAAAATCGATGGAACGTTGCAGATCGCCAACGCGCAGCATGGTGTGAAGAAGACGCATTTTTATATCCTCAAAATGGCTAACAGATTCAGAATGTTGTTTTAGTATAGCGGCGGCTTTGCGCCGCTCGCAATGTTGGATTACAGCGTAGGGTAATCGGTATAACCTTCCGCACCGCCGCCGTAAAAGCTTTCGGCACGCTGTGGGTTAAGCTCTGCTTTGCGCTGCAAGCGGGCAACCAGATCCGGATTCGCAATCCAGTCACGACCAAACGCCACCGCATCAATTAGCCCTTTACCGATCAGCGTTTCGGCTTTTTCGACAGAGTATGCACCAGCCCCGATAATCGGGCCGTGGAAACGAGCGCGCACTTTTTCGCGGAACGCCTCAGTATACGGTTTGCCTCCAGCCCAGTCTGGTTCGGACATATGCAGATAAGCAATGCCACGTTTGCCCAGTTGTTCAATCAGATACAGTGCATCGGCTTCTTCATTTGGGCCGTTATCCGTGTTCTGGAAAGTACCGATTGGCGAAACGCGAATGCCAATGCGATCGGCACCCCATTCTTCAATCCCGGCATCGACGACTTCCAGTACCAGACGTGCGCGATTCTCCACGCTGCCGCCGTACTGATCGGTACGATGGTTCGAAGAAGGCGACAGGAACTGATGCAGTAAATAACCGTGAGCGGAGTGGAGTTCGACCAGATCAAATCCGGCTTCACGGGCGTTGGCGATGGCCTGGCGGAAATCGTTGACGATACCCGGAATCTCTTCCAGTTCCAGTGCACGTGGCATCGATGTTTCTACGCGGACCGCCTGACCATTTTCGTCACGCAGTGATGTACGAGTCCCCGCACTTAGCGCAGAAGGGGCTACCGGGGGCTGACCGCCTGGTTGTAGGCTGGCGTGAGAAATGCGCCCGGTGTGCCATAGCTGCACGGCGATATGACCGTTTTCAGCATGAACACCAGCGGTGATTTTTTTCCACGCCGCAATTTGCTCCGGGCTATGGATGCCAGGCGCGCCAGCATATCCTTTTGCCTGGGCAGAAATTTGCGTGGCTTCGCTAATAATCAAGCCAGCACTGGCGCGTTGGCGATAGTATTCCGCCATCAACGGGGTAGGGATGTCACCCGGTTCAATACTGCGCAGACGCGTTAGTGGTGCCATAAATATACGGTTTGCCGCCGTAATCGCGCCCACTTTCAGTGGGGAATAGAGTTTTTCAGATGACATAAAGGCTCCCGGTCGTCTGGTGATAAAAAATGCCTGCTAAACGGCAGGCGTCGCAATAATGTTTTTTACATGGGCCAGCGCGTTTTCCAGTGGCTCGAAACTGCGCGAAATTTTGGCCTGCAGATTCGCGCCAAGCCACAGTGCGTAAAGCACTTGTGCCTGTTGCAGCGGTTCGCCACAAAAGGTTAAACAATGGCTGGCACGGCCATTTTCCAGCGCCTGCGAGAGCAGGGCGATCACGCCGCGAGCCCCTTTATCCATCGCGCTGCGCATATCTTCTGACAGATCGCACACTTCGGCAGAGAGTTTTACTGTCAGGCAACCGCTGATGGTTCCATGTTGGCAAAACTGGTTCAGTGTTTGCTGGTAATAAGCCAGTATACGGTCGCGGTAGTTACCTTCGCCGGATTGCAGCAACTCCGTCAGTCGCTGGTGATATGCGGCGTAATGACGCTCAAGCATGGCAACGCCAAACGCTTCTTTAGAGCGAAAGTAATGATAGAAGGACCCTTTCGGCACTTCAGCAGTTTTTAGTAATTCGCTTAACCCCATCCCGGTGAATCCACGTTGCAGGCAAAGTTGCTCGCCCGTCGCCAGGAGATGTTCACGAGTATCATGTTCGGTGTGTTTGTTCATGTGTTGGAGTGTAGTAGACCAGTCGGTCTAGTGCAAGCAAAGTTGCTACTTTGGGCATTAACAGCTTCAATAGTGGTAATACACTCGTCATACTTCAAGTTGCATGCGCTGCGACCACGTTCACTCACCCCAGTCACTTACTTTAGTAAGCTCCTGGGTATTCATTCACTCGTCGCCTTCCTGCAACTCGAATTATTTAGAGTAAAACTTATCTGAGGAGGGCGAAGTGGCGGAGCAACTAGAGTTCTTTCCCGTCCAGAGCCCGTGCCGGGGAATTTGCCAGTCTGATGAGCGCGGATTTTGTCGCGGTTGTTTTCGCAGCCGGGACGAGCGTTTTAACTGGAATAATATGAGCGATGGCGAAAAACAAGAGGTGCTGCGCCTTTGTCGGCAACGACTTATGCGTAAATTACGTGCAAATAAGCCAGCGTCATCAGACGAACCGGAGCAACCATCACTCTTTTGAGCATAATCTTGCGTATACTCCTCTCATATCTGATAAGAGGAAGCGATTATGGTTCAGCGTATTACTATTGCACCGCAAGGTCCGGAGTTTTCCCGTTTCGTGATGGGCTACTGGCGACTGATGGACTGGAATATGTCTGCTCGTCAGTTGGTTAGCTTTATTGAGGAGCACCTGGATCTCGGCATCACCACCGTGGACCATGCTGATATTTATGGCGGCTATCAGTGCGAAGCAGCATTTGGCGAGGCGCTAAAGCTGGCGCCGCATCTGCGAGAACGACTGGAAATCGTCAGCAAATGTGGCATCGCAACGACCGCTCGTGAAGAAAACGTTATTGGTCATTACATCACTGACCGCGACCATATTATTAAAAGCGCCGAACAGTCGCTGATTAATCTTGCGACCGATCATCTGGATCTGCTGTTAATCCACCGTCCCGACCCGTTAATGGATGCTGATGAAGTGGCAGATGCATTTAAACATCTGCATCAGAGTGGCAAAGTGCGCCATTTTGGCGTATCTAACTTCACCCCCGCGCAATTTGCCCTGTTGCAATCGCGCCTGCCGTTTACTCTTGCGACCAATCAGGTGGAAATTTCTCCAGTACATCAGCCGTTGCTGCTGGATGGTACGCTCGATCAGCTACAACAACTGCGTATTCGTCCAATGGCGTGGTCGTGTCTTGGCGGTGGGCGTCTGTTCAATGATGATTTTTTCCAGCCTCTGCGGGATGAGCTCGCTGTGATAGCCCAGGAATTAAACGCGGCCACTATTGAGCAGGTTGTTTATGCCTGGATATTACGTCTGCCGTCGCAACCGTTGCCGATAATTGGCTCCGGTAAAATTGAGCGCGTACGGGCTGCTGTAGAGGCAGAAGCCCTGAAAATGACGCGTCAGCAGTGGTTCCGCATCCGTAAAGCGGCATTAGGTTACGACGTACCATAAACACTTTTAGGAATAGCCGCCGTTCAAATATGTGTCACTGGTTTACACTTAACGGGTATGCACATTGAACGGAGGTCCTATGAAGCGTTTTAGTCTGGCTATCCTGGCGCTGGTTGTTGCGACCGGCGCACAAGCCGCCAGTGAAAAAGTCGAGATGAACCTCGTTACGTCGCAAGGTGTTGGGCAGTCAATAGGTAGCGTCACTATTACTGAAACCGATAAAGGTCTGGAGTTTTCACCCGATCTGAAAGCATTACCCCCCGGTGAGCACGGCTTTCATATTCATGCCAACGGAAGTTGTCAACCCGCAACGAAAGATGGGAAAGCCACTGCGGCGCAATCTGCGGGCGGACATCTTGATCCCCAAAATAGTGGTAAACACGAAGGGCCAGAAGGTGCAGGGCATTTAGGTGATCTGCCAGCGCTGGTGGTCAACAATGACGGCAATGCGACCGATGCCGTTATTGCGCCGCGTCTGAAATCACTCGATGAAATCAAAGACAAGGCGCTGATGATCCACGTTGGCGGCGATAATATGTCCGATCAACCTAAACCGCTGGGCGGTGGCGGTGAACGCTATGCCTGTGGTGTTATTAAGTAATTAAGAGGCCAGCGTACCTTGCGGCGGTGCTTGCTCAAGTTGCGAAAGCGAGCAGTATAGTCGCCAGACAATCGCCGCCAGCTCACGGGCGGCAAGCTGATGATGCCGGGCAAGGCTGTCGCAAATCCGCTGTAATTCTTCTAGTGTGGCTGCCAGCGATTTTTGCTGAACGCCACGCTCACTCATCACTCCCCGCAACAGCGAAATACAGTTATCCCGCACTTGTGATAACGGATCGGAACGCGACTCCCACACGCGCAATTGCCAGACAACATGCGAGCAGTTCAGTAGCACCACACCCCAACGTAATAACCAGCGGCGCGCCAGCGCATCCTGGCTGTTACTCAACTGACTGACGTGATGATATGTGAGAGATTCAAATTCGTTCTCGCTGTGCATCGGGCGACGGCTGAGTTGATCGACAAAATCCCGGCGCAGGGCGCGAATATGGCGACGGCTTTTGCGGGCATCCGAGCCTGGTCGCAGAATGGCAAACGCTAACCACGCCAGCGCTACGCCAACGATTTTCGCCAGATTATCGTTAAGAAAATCAGCAAAATCATACACCGGGGGATTAGTGACAGCGATGAAAGAGCCCATGAAAACAATCAGTTGCCCCCACAGTGCGGCAAATTTTGGCATCTGTAATTTGAGAAGCTGCATCGTTGCCAGCAGGGGGAAAAGAAACAGCAAAAATTGCCACAGATCGCTAATCTGAACCATCAGGCCAAATTTAACCACGAAGCTAAAGAACGAAAGTAATACCAGCGTGCGCATCAGCAGTGACAACGACTTAAACGGTGCTGCGACGGCGGAGTAAAGGACGCAGCTAATCGCAGCAAGGGTTAATGCATTGGCGCCGGCATCCCATTGCGAGGCAATACTCCACGCACCAATCATCATCAACGTACAAAATGTACGCAGCCCGCTCCACATGGCTTCTGCATTATCGGTATGACGTGCCAGTCCGGACGCGCGAGGGAGTCTGGTTTGATCATCTGCGCCGCTTTCCAGTCGATGTAATTCATGACTACTTTGCAGATAAAGGCGGCAAAAATAACGTAGTCGATGCCAGAAGGCGACATGCCGATAGTCGGCTGAGTTCGTCGGGCGTAGCGGGGCAATGATGCGCGCGACGGTGTAAAAATCCGTTTGCCCGCTGGCGAGGGCTGTTAGTAACTGTTCAAGAATTTCCCGTATAGCAGCAGGCGGTGATGGCCAGTTGAGCAACATACGCCGCAAACTCGAGATGACACTGGTCATACGTAATTGCTGGTGGAGCAACGCATTGAGGCGCGCGTTTTGCTGGCGGAAGCGATAGTGGCTCCAGAACGCCTGAATTCGCAGTAAATTCATGGTCAGTATTTGCCCAATTACACCTTCATGCGCAGTACGAATGGCATCGGTTGTTTCAGGCTGCCAGAGCAAACTGGCATGTTCCAGTAAACGGGCGTGCATGTTTTTCAATGCGGTTAAAAGGGCTGTGGCATCGGAAGTGCTCGGCAGAATCATCATCATCATCCCACCGCAGAGAATACCGACGGTTACTTCGCAAACTCGCGCCTGGGCGATGTCCCACAACTGGCTTGCCTCAGTGATATTGACCATCGGGAAGGCGATAATCGCCGCTGTGTAACCCGCCAGTTGAAACGCATAGGCCACGTTATTCGTGAAATGCGCGCAGGCCCAGGTACAAAAACCAAGCCATGCCGACATGCTCAACAGGAAGAACCACGGTTCGTTGAGAGTATGCCCGGCAAGGATAAGCGCCGCGATAGCCCCCAGCAAGCTGCCAGCGATGCGCCCCAGGCTTTTGCTGATGACACCGCCAACCGTCGGGAAGCTCACCACCGCGGCTGACGTCATCGCCCAATAGGGCTCGTCCAGATTTAAATAATAAGCAACAGACAGCGCCAGACACATGGCAAGAGTATTACGTAACGCATAACGCCATTGTGCCAGCGTGGCCTTAAACCAGGGCAGATTGCGCAGGGACCATGACCAGGCGTTCATTACTGACCTACTGCGATACTACAGGTCGTGCCGGATACCAGCGTGACATCGCTGGGAACATTATCAAGGGCAAAGCGAACCGGGACGCGCTGGGCGAGACGAACCCAGGGAACGTTAGGTTTAATGTCTGGAATCAGGCTGGAATCGTTTTCCACACTCTGATCATAAATTGCCCGACCGATACTGGAGACGTGACCCTGTAACGTTTTGTTATCGCTATAGAGCGTAATGTGTGCTGGCGCACCGTCGCGGATGTGCCGCAATTTGGTTTCTTCAAAATAACCAATGACGTAAAACGAGTGACTGTCTACCAGGGCAAACAGCGGTTTTCCTGTGTCGGCGTAGTCGCCGATGCGGGTAGAGAGGTTGGTGACCCATCCGCTTACCGGGGCGCGAATTTCCGTTTGTGCCAGTTGCCATTGCGCCTGTTTCAGCGTTGCTTGTGCGGCATCGACACTGGCCTGCATTGCTTTAACATTGAGGTTTGCCGTATCCAGTTCTTCGGCAGAGATAAAATTTTGCGAGAGATGGCGGCGGCGATTGGCCTCATTATTAGCTCTGGCAAGTTCAGATTGCGCTTTAGCCAGTTGGGCCTGGGCATTCAGTTCTGCAATCTGGAAGGGCGTTTTATCGATAGTGAACAGAATATCGCCAGCGTTAATCAACTGGTTGTCTTTTATATTCATCTCAACAATACGTCCGGACACTTGTGGCGTGATAGCGACCTGTTCCGCGCGTACTTTGCCATCCCGCGTCCACGGTGACTGCATGTAAAAGTTCCACAGCCACCATCCGGCGAGAACGGCAACTACTGCTACAATTATTGTTGAGAAATACTTAATTGTTTTAATTGACATAGTTACCACGCAATCAATATTGCCAGGGCGAAGCATACACAGATCGCAAATAGCGACAAATCCATTAACAAGGGATGCCAGATGTCACCCGCGTAGATCCAGTCGCGAAGCAGGCGGTGTACGACAAGCCAGACGACAAATCCAAGCGCGAAGGCTTTGAAAAACGGAGGAAAGTAGACGGATGCACCGAACACCAAATCTTGTAGGGGCAATCCTGTTGCACTATGCATAAACTTCACAAAATAGATTCCTTTGAGGCTGAGTTTATTGCTTTAGATTAATAAATATTGTTTATGTGAGATAAAATTACTCGCTATTTCTGAAAAGCATGTCTGACGGTAAGCAAATGCAGCAATCCATTTGTTTTAGCAATACAATTGCTGCACACTATTCTAAAAGCCGTATAATATCTTAGCAAGCTAATTATAAGGAGATGAAATTGGAATCGCCACTAGGTTCTGATCTGGCACGGTTGGTGCGCATATGGCGTGCTCTGATAGACCATCGCCTGAAACCCCTGGAGTTAACGCAAACCCATTGGGTGACGTTGCACAATATACATCAGTTACCTCCAGACCAGTCGCAAATTCAACTGGCAAAAGCGATCGGCATTGAGCAGCCATCACTGGTTCGTACGTTGGACCAACTGGAAGAAAAAGGGTTAATTTCGCGTCAAACTTGCCCCAGCGATCGGCGGGCCAAACGGATTAAACTGACGGAAAAGGCAGAGCCACTGATTAGCGAAATGGAAGCTGTTATTAACAAGACCCGGGCGGAAATTTTGGACGGGATTTCAGCAGAGGAACTGGAACAACTGATTAGGCTCATTGCAAAACTTGAGCATAATATTACTGAGTTACAGGCCAAAGGGTGAAATAAAGGGGGCGTGTGGCCAGTTAGCTGACCACACGTCAACTTGTTTAGCGCGGGGAAACCGTCACCTGGCTGCCGTTGCTGGCCAGAACGACACGTTGTCCCGGAGAGAAATGGGTATTGCCCTGTTTCTGCACCACCATGATGGTGTTGCCATCATCTTTACGAATTTCCAGCTCCACACCCTGTGTTTTGTTCATTGCGCTCTGTACACCCTGGCCGGCTACGCCACCCGCGACAGCACCTGCTGCGGTAGCCAAAGAGCGTCCAGTACCGCCACCAACGGTGTTACCAAGAAAACCACCGAGAACCGCACCGCCAATTGCGCCGATGACGTTGGAATCATCACCGCCCTGAATTTGTACCTGCCGTACGTTAACAATTGTGCCGTAGCTGACATTCTGCACTTGCTTCGCTTCAGAGGCAGTATAAACATCGCCAGATAGGGTATCGTTGTTAACACAACCGACAAGCGAAAGACCTACCATTGATACAACCAGTACGCGTTTAATCATTGAAAAATCTCCTGATTACCATGAAACGCCTCACAAGCATCCCTAATGGTCAAAGTAAACCGCATTAGTATAACCATGATTACATGTTCCACTAAAACATGATTAAATCATAATTAGAGTAGGGTTAACCAAGTATAAACAAAACATTCATATTAGTTATTGATGTGAATATAATCTTTTACTACCAACGATAAAAATCGGCTCTTTTGCATGGAATTCGCGAAAGGTTTGTGTTTGAGTGGAGCGCAAACATCAGGTTGAAAAAGGATGAACTATGAAATCAGGCCGCTTTATTGGTGTTATGTCAGGTACTAGCCTGGATGGTGTCGATGTTGTACTGGCGACGATCGATGAACACCGGGTAGCACAGCTGGCTAGTTTGAGCTGGCCGATTCCCCCATTCCTCAAACAAGCAGTGCTGGATATTTGCCAGGGGCAACAGCTTACGCTCTCTCAGTTTGGTCAACTGGATACCCGACTTGGCTGCTTGTTTGCGGATGCCGTTAACGCACTATTAAAAGCAGAAAATTTACAGCCGAAAGATATTGTGGCTATCGGTTGTCATGGCCAGACCGTCTGGCACGAACCCACGGGCGTCGCGCCACATACGCTACAGATTGGTGATAACAATCAAATTGTTGCGCGGACTGGAATTACTGTTGTTGGGGATTTTCGCCGTCGCGATATCGCCTTAGGTGGCCAGGGCGCACCGCTGGTTCCTGCTTTTCATCACGCATTGCTGGCCCATCCCACTGAGCGGCGAATGGTGCTTAATATTGGTGGTATTGCTAATCTGTCACTACTTATTCCAGGGATGCCTGTAGGTGGCTACGATACCGGACCGGGCAACATGCTAATGGACGCATGGATCTGGCGTCAGGTCGGTAAACCTTACGATAAAGATGCTGAGTGGGCGCGGGCGGGCAAGGTTATTCTGCCGCTGCTGCAAAAAATGCTTAGTGATCCGTATTTTTCCCAATCTGCACCCAAAAGCACCGGGCGCGAATACTTTAACTATGCCTGGCTTGAACGCCATCTACGCGATTTCCCGGGCGTTGACCCCCGTGATGTCCAGGCCACACTGGCGGAACTCACCGCTGTGACCATTTCTGAACAAGTCTTGTTGAGCGGTGGCTGCGATCGATTGATGGTATGTGGTGGCGGAAGTCGCAATCCGCTGCTCATGGCGCGTCTTGCTGCATTACTGCCAGGTACAGAAGTGACCACCACCGATGCCGTTGGCATTAGCGGCGATGACATGGAAGCGTTAGCCTTCGCATGGCTTGCCTGGCGAACGCTGGCTGGGCTGCCGGGCAATCTACCTTCCGTTACCGGCGCAAGCGAGGAGACGGTGCTGGGCGCAATTTTTCCTGCAAACCCGCGATATCAGAGTTAACTGAATTTTTCTTACTGAGTCTGCCGTTACACTTGGAAGTTGAGGAGGGCGTTTTGCCCTCCGGACCAGGAAAGTCTTCGGGATATGTTTATGAAAAAACTGTTACTACTTTGTCTGCCGGTATTTCTTACCGGCTGTAGCGCGTTTAATCAACTGGTTGAGCGCATGCAAACTGATACGCTGGAATACCAGTGTGATGAAAAACCGTTGACCGTCAAACTGAATAATCCGCGTCAGGAAGTCAGTTTTGTTTACGATAATCAACTGCTGCACCTTAAACAGGGTATTTCAGCGTCTGGCGCACGTTATACCGACGGTATCTACGTTTTCTGGTCAAAAGGTGATGAGGCGACGGTCTATAAACGTGACCACATCGTCTTGAATAACTGTCAGTTACAAAATCCACAGCGTTGAGATTTTTCCAGGGGCGGCGCACAATAGCGTCACCCACTGACAATCTGTAAAGAAAACCATGGCTGATAACGACGAATTGCAGCAAATCGCGCATTTGCGCCGCGAATACACTAAAGGCGGTTTACGCCGCCGCGATCTTCCCGCCGATCCTTTAACCCTCTTTGAACGCTGGCTTTCTCAGGCCTGTGAAGCCAAACTGGCCGACCCTACTGCGATGGTCGTCGCTACCGTTGATGAACATGGCCAACCATATCAGCGCATTGTTTTACTTAAGCATTACGATGAAAAAGGCATGGTGTTTTACACCAACCTTGGCAGCCGTAAAGCACACCAAATCGAAAATAACCCGCGCGTTAGCCTGCTTTTTCCATGGCATACCCTTGAACGCCAGGTGATGGTGATCGGTAAAGCGGAACGTCTTTCGACTCTCGAAGTGATGAAATATTTTCATAGCCGCCCGCGTGATAGCCAGATTGGCGCGTGGGTATCGAAGCAGTCCAGCCGTATTTCTGCGCGTGGGATCCTTGAAAGCAAATTCCTGGAATTGAAGCAGAAGTTTCAGCAGGGCGAAGTGCCGTTGCCGAGTTTTTGGGGCGGTTTTCGCGTCAGCCTTGAACAGATTGAGTTCTGGCAGGGCGGTGAGCATCGACTGCATGACCGCTTTTTGTACCAGCGTGAAAACGAGGCGTGGAAAATCGATCGCCTCGCACCCTGAAAAGATGCAAAAATCTTGCTTTAATCGCTGGTACTCCTGATTCCGGCACTTTATTCTATGTCTCTTTCGCATCTGGCGAAAAGTCGTGTACCGGCAAAGGTGCAGTCGTTATATACATGGAGATTTTGATGGCAAGCAGTAACTTGATTAAACAATTGCAAGAGCGGGGGCTGGTGGCCCAGGTGACGGACGAAGAAGCGTTAGCAGAGCGACTGGCGCAAGGCCCGATCGCGCTCTATTGCGGCTTCGATCCTACCGCTGACAGCTTGCATTTGGGGCATCTTGTTCCATTGTTATGCCTGAAACGCTTCCAGCAGGCGGGCCACAAGCCGGTTGCGCTGGTAGGCGGCGCCACGGGTCTGATTGGTGACCCAAGCTTCAAAGCTGCCGAGCGTAAGCTGAACACTGAAGAAACTGTTCAGGAGTGGGTGGACAAAATCCGCAAACAGGTTGCCCCGTTCCTCGATTTCGACTGCGGAGAAAACTCTGCTATCGCAGCGAACAACTATGACTGGTTCGGCAATATGAATGTGTTGACCTTCCTGCGCGATATCGGCAAACACTTCTCCGTTAACCAGATGATCAACAAAGAAGCGGTTAAACAGCGTCTCAACCGTGAAGATCAGGGGATTTCGTTCACCGAGTTTTCCTACAACCTGTTGCAAGGCTATGACTTTGCCTGCCTGAACAAACAGTACGGTGTGGTGCTGCAAATCGGCGGTTCTGACCAGTGGGGTAACATCACCTCTGGTATCGATCTGACCCGTCGTCTGCATCAGAACCAGGTGTTTGGCCTGACCGTTCCGCTGATCACCAAAGCAGACGGCACTAAGTTCGGTAAAACTGAAGGTGGCGCAGTATGGCTGGATCCGAAGAAAACCAGTCCGTACAAGTTCTACCAGTTCTGGATCAACACTGCAGATGCTGACGTTTACCGCTTCCTGAAGTTCTTCACCTTTATGAGCATTGAAGAGATCAATGCCCTCGAAGAAGAAGATAAAAACAGCGGTAAAGCGCCACGCGCCCAGTATGTGCTGGCGGAGCAGGTGACGCGACTGGTTCACGGTGAAGAAGGTTTGCAAGCTGCGAAACGTATTACCGAGTGCCTGTTCAGCGGTTCTCTGAGTGCGCTGAGTGAAGCGGACTTCGAACAACTGGCGCAGGACGGCGTACCGATGGTTGAGTTGGAAAAAGGCGCAGATCTGATGCAGGCGTTGGTTGATTCTGAACTGCAACCTTCCCGTGGTCAGGCGCGTAAAACTATCGCCTCTAATGCCATCACCATTAATGGTGAAAAACAGTCCGATCCAGAATACTTCTTTAAAGAAGAAGATCGTCTGTTTGGTCGTTATACCTTACTTCGTCGCGGCAAAAAGAATTACTGTCTGATTTGCTGGAAATAATGCACTAAGTGGAAAGGGGGAATGAGAAATCACTCCCCCTGATTTTTATACAGGGAGCACGATGAAAAATATTCTCGCTATCCAGTCTCACGTTGTCTATGGTCATGCGGGTAACAGTGCGGCAGAGTTTCCAATGCGCCGCCTGGGCGCGAATGTCTGGCCGCTCAACACCGTTCAATTTTCTAATCACACCCAATACGGTAAATGGACTGGCTGCGTGATGCCGCCCAGTCATTTAACCGAAATTGTGCAAGGCATTGCCGCTATCGATAAATTGCACACTTGTGATGCCGTATTAAGCGGCTATCTGGGGTCGGCGGAGCAGGGCGAGCATATCCTCGGTATTGTCCGTCAGGTGAAAGCAGCGAACCCGCAGGCGAAATATTTTTGCGATCCGGTAATGGGGCACCCCGAAAAGGGCTGTATCGTTGCGCCTGGTGTGGCGGAGTTCCACGTGCGTCACGGTCTTCCTGCCAGCGATATCATCGCGCCAAATCTGGTTGAGCTGGAAATCCTCTGCGAGCATCCGGTACATAACGTCGAAGATGCGGTTAAAGCCGCGCGCGAACTTATTGCTCAGGGGCCTGAAATCGTATTGGTGAAACATCTGGCGCGTGCCGGTTACAACACAGATCGTTTTGAAATGTTGCTGGTTACTGCCGATGAAGCATGGCATATCGACCGTCCTCTGGTTGATTTTGGCATGCGTCAGCCAGTGGGCGTTGGTGATGTGACGAGCGGATTATTGCTGGTGAAACTACTACAGGGCGCAACGTTGCAGCACGCGCTGGAGCATGTGACTGCTGCGGTATACGAAATTATGGTGACCACCAAAGCTATGCAGGAATATGAGCTGCAAGTTGTAGCAGCCCAGGATCGTATTGCTAAACCAGAACACTACTTCAGTGCGACGAAGCTCTGAAATACGTCTTGTCGGCCCACAGTATCCTGCGGGCCGATAACCATTACTGCAAGCCTTCCGCTGATAGCGCGGCTTTTACCGTCGGACGTTCAGCCATACGCTGCATATATGCGGCAATATGCTCTAAACCTTCCAGATTCAATTTCACCCCATATGCCCAGCGCAATACAGTAAACAGATAGGCGTCAGCAATAGTAAAACGTTGCCCGCAAATCCAGTGATCATCTTTCAGCGCATCGTTAACGTACTGTAGTTTTTTCTCCAACTGTGCGCGCGCAGTCGGCTTGAACTCTTCCGGTGTAGCCGGGTTAAACAGCGGAGTAAAGCCTTTATGCAACTCAGTGGCGATATAGTTCAGCCATTCGATGGTTTTATAGCGAGAAATACTGTTTACCGGAGCCAGTAGTTGGCGGTCGGGGACACTGTCGGCAAGATACTGCATAATGGCCACGCCTTCCGTCAGCAGAGTTGCATCGTCCAGCAGCAGCGCAGGAACCTGCCCTTTAGGATTAATCGCAAAGTAGTCATCGCCGTTTTCCAGACGTTTTTTCATTAAATCCACACTGGCGAGCGTAAAGTCCTTTCCGCTCTCACGCAGGATGATATGGGATGCAAGAGAGCAGGCGCCCGGTTTGTAGAACAGTTTCATCGGTAACTCCTTTTGGCTGTGGTTTAAAGTATGGTAGTGCGTTGCTGAACAAAAAAAAAGCCGCTAACGAAAAGTTAGCGGCTTGTAAAAGAGTTTCCCTGAAATTTACGCTACGGCAGCTTTCGCCGCTTTATCAGCAGCATCGTCCTGAGTCATACGATGCAGTTTCGGCGCGGTCAGCAGCATCAGCACTGCAATAACGGCAGTGGCGACACCAATCTGTAAGAACACGCGGCCATATACTTCCAGCGACATCAGCGGATCGGTTACGTTATCCGGTACAGCCATCATACCCGCAACATAACCACCAATCAGGTTTGCACCGGCAGTGGTCAGGAACCAGCTACCCATAATAAAGCCCATCAGACGCTGTGGAACGAGCTGTGCAACCATTGCCAGACCCAGACCGGAGATCATCAGTTCACCGATACTCTGCAGGCCATAGCTTGCAACCAGCCAACTTACAGACACGATACCAGCGTCAGAGGCGAATTTCGCGCCCAGCGGCAGGATCAGGAATGCGCCAGAGCACATCACCATACCGATTGCGAATTTGGTCGGCATCGGCAGGGTATCGCCCATCTTGTTATAGATAGCTGCGAGAATCGGGCTACCAATGATGATCCAGAACGGGTTGAGTGCCTGATACTGTTCAGGTTCTACAGCCAGGCCCAGAATAGTGTGCTCAACGTTACGAATTGCAAAGAAGTTCAGAGACGTCGGCATCTGGCTGTACAGCACGAAGAAGATGATTGCTTCAAGCATCAGGATGAAAGCAACGATCATTTTACGACGTGCAGCACCTTTCATGGCAAAGGCTTCTTTACCGAAGATAACCACGATACCAAAGGCAACAACGCCCAGCGCCATACGCGCAACGTCCTGGTTATGCAGCAGCCAGGTGGCAATCGCAATCAGCGCCACAACACCAATAATGGTTAACAGCAGATTGCGGTAGTTGATCGGCTCAAAGTCAGGTTTTGAACCGTACTGTTTAACCCAGCGTTGGCAGAAGGCGAAGTTAACGATGGTGATCAACAGACCAACCACGCTAAGGGCGAATGCGACGCTCCAGCCATACTTAGCGGCTAACCACGGTGTTGCAATCATAGAGAAGAACGAACCGATGTTGACGGACATGTAGTACATGGTAAATGCACCGTCCAGACGTGGATCGTTTTTCTCGTAGCAAGTTGACAGCAGTGAAGACGGGTTGGCTTTAAACAGGCCGTTACCGACCGCAATTGCCGCCATACCCATATAGACGATACCGGCATCGTGACCAGACCAGGCAACCAGCGCATAACCAATAGCCAGCACAATAGCACCAAGCATAATGACGCGTTTTGTACCCAGTACCTTATCGCCTAACCAACCACCAATAGCGACAAGACCATAAACCAGGGCGCTAAAGGAAGAGAAAAGTGTGATTGAATCCGCTTCAGACATACCCAGTTGTTTAACCAGGTAGACAGCCATAATTCCTTGTAGGCCGTAATAACCAAAACGTTCCCATAACTCGATCGAGAAGATGAGATAGAACGCCTTCGGTTGTTTGAAAGCGTTCAAACTAACGCTTTCTGTTGGTTTTTGGTTTGCAGTGGACACTTTTACCTCTTTTTTACATCCCATATTAACGGGGGTGCTTTCTCGCGTGATGTCTAATAAACATACGCGCAATTGTTATAGTGGGAGGGGAAACGGCAGGTAATGTTCACTATCTTGCACTTTCAGACAAGTCCTTTGTAATAATCTGTTACATATAACTGGCATGGAGGAATCATCGGCCCATTGAAATGTTATCCAGCGTTAAATTTTTCAAAAAACGTAACGGCAGATTTTTTCACTACCAGAAGAGGGGGGATACTGATATTTGGCGATATGTTCTACTGTAAGGTGTTTTATGTAGTGAGATAGTCCATTATCTGAAAAATAGACAGTGTAATGTTTTGTAGGTTTCTGCCTTGATTGAATCAATGCTTCGTCAAATTTAACTTAAACAGAGCAATATTTTTACATATTGACATCAAGGTGATCTGGATCACGAATAGATAGAAAATTTCGCTATTAAAAAAACAATTAACCTGCATTTTTGGTTATTCACAAACGGATTGCCTGAAAATGAAGCCGCGAGGCGGCATCATTGACGTTAACAAGATGTTTTGTAAGAGGATGAAGAATAGTTATGAAAGGGATAACGATGTTACCCCTTTTTGTCAGATGTCAACTTTCTCTTTGTATTCACAAAGGTCTTCAATTATGCAGGAACCACAGCGTGGCTTGCGGGCAATACAGGTGTAACGCCCGTGGAGGATTAACCAGTGGTGGCAGTCGACTTTGAATTCTGCCGGAACCACTTTGAGCAGTTTTTCTTCAACCTGCTCGACATTTTTCCCTGGCGCAAATTGGGTGCGGTTGCAGACGCGGAAAATGTGTGTATCTACAGCAATGGTCGGCCAACCGAAAGCCGTATTCAATACCACGTTTGCTGTTTTACGCCCTACACCGGGCAGGGCTTCCAGCGCAGCGCGATCTTCCGGAACTTCGCCGTTATGCTGTTCGAGTAAAATACGGCAGGTTTTGATGATATTTTCTGCTTTGCTGTTATATAGCCCAATGGTTTTGATATACGTTTTAACCCCATCGACGCCCAGTTCGAGCATTGCGGCAGGTGTATTCGCTACCGGGTAAAGCTTTGCCGTCGCCTTATTAACGCTGACATCGGTGGCCTGAGCGGAAAGCAGTACAGCAATCAGCAATTCAAAAGGCGAACTGAAATTAAGTTCGGTTGTGGGATGAGGGTTGTTCTCACGCAGGCGAGTGAGGATCTCCAGTCGTTTTGCTTTGTTCATCAGACATTCCCTGTTTCACCGTTTGGCAACTCGCGTGTAGCAGCTGCTTCAGCACGGCGCTTTTTCATTCTTTCATCAATCAGGTATTTTCCCGCCAGCATCAGCCCCAGACCAATGAATGCGCCTGGCGGTAACATGGCTAACAGGAAGGGAGAATCGGTGTGGAAGATCTCTACCCGCAATACTTTGGCCCAGCTACCCAACAGCGCATCGGCACCGTCAAACAATGTTCCGTTGCCGATGATTTCGCGTAGTGAACCCAGTACGAACATGGCGCAGGTTGCGCCCATGCCTATCGAAAAACCATCAAGCGCGGAGAGCGCCGGACCTTTTTTGGCGGCGAAGGCTTCCGCACGGCCAACAACGATACAGTTGGTGACAATCAGTGGAATAAAAATCCCTAACGATTGATACAGGCCAAAGGCGTATGCGTTAATCAGCATTTGTACGGCGCTGACCACCGAAGCGATGATCATCACGTAAATCGGGATTCGAATTTCGGCTGGCGTCCAGTGACGCAGCGTCGAGATGGTCAGGTTGGTGAGAGTCAACACCAGCGTCGTGGCAAGTCCTAAACCCAGTGCGTTGGTGGCAGTGGAAGTGACTGCCAGCAGCGGACAGAGGCCCAGCAACTGGACCAGCGCGGAGTTGTTCTTCCATAACCCCTGAACAATAACGTCTTTAATTTCGCTCACGGTTTATTCTCCACAGGCAGGAAGTTGAGAAAGTTGTGCTGGCAACGTTTGGGCATACAATCCGGCGCGTTTTACCGCATTCACCACCGCGCGAGGCGTAATAGTCGCCCCGGTGAACTGGTCGAAATCACCACCATCTTTCTTCACCGCCCAGTGAGCGTCATCCGCGCCGCTGATTTTTTTACCTGCAAAATGGGTGATCCAGTCAGAAAGGCGCAGTTCTATTTTGTCGCCAAGTCCCGGCGTTTCGTGATGTTCTGTCACGCGGGTGCCAAGTACCGTGCCGTTAAAATCGGCCCCGACCAATAGCTGAATCGCGCCGGAATAACCATCTGGTGCGGTTGCCTCCAGAACGGCAGCAACCGGCTTGTCATCCTGTTTTGCGATGTAAATCCGATGCTCGCCTTTTCCTAATTCTGGTGCAGTCACTATATAGCAACTTTGGGCCAGCGCGTTGTTATAGCGCTCGGCTGGCAACACCTGATCAAACAACGCTTTTTGTTGCAGGCTAGCCTGTTCAGCAATCGTAGTTTTGGTCATCTGGTTGATGGCAGCCGTTAAACCTGTAGAACCAGCGGCGAACAGCGCCAGCGTAATACCGTGTTTTCGAATAGTCTTCAGCATGGTTTATCCTTTGCGATGGCCGTATACGCGTGGACGCGTGTAGTAATCGATCAGAGGAACCGTGATGTTCGCCAGCAGGACAGCAAAGGCAACGCCGTCAGGATAGCCGCCGAAACTGCGGATCAGCCAGACTAATAAGCCCGCCAGCGCACCGAAAATCAGACGACCACGATTGGTGGTAGACGCGGTTACTGGGTCGGTCAGAATAAAGAATGCGCCGAGCATGGTCGCGCCAGACAACAGATGAATCTGCGGTGACGCCAGTGTTTCGGGGGCGAACAACCAACCCAGCGTAGCGCACAGAGCCAGTGTCACTAAGAAACTGACCGGAATATGCCAACGAATCGCTTTCTGCCATAGCAGCCACACGCCACCAACCAGCCAGGCGAGGTTTACCCATTGCCAGCCAGCGCCCGCGAGAACACCGCTGTAGATTGGATACTGCATAATCTGCTCAACTGAATGACCGGCGCGTACGGAAGTTTTGAACGTATCCAGCGGCGTCGCCTGGCTAATGCCATCGATACCTAAGCGAAGTGTGTTCATATCACCACCGCTGGCAGTATGACCGCTGAAGATAACCTGTACTGCGTCAATGAAACCAGGGATGTTGACCGCAATTTCATGCGGTGGCAACCAGCTGGTCATCTGCACCGGGAAGGAGATCAGCAATACCACATAGCCAATCATCGCCGGATTAAACGGATTTTGTCCCAGACCGCCATACAACTGTTTAGCGATGATCACCGCAAACACCGTACCCAGCACAACCATCCACCACGGTGCGAGAGGCGGAATACTTACGGCGAGTAACAACCCGGTTAAAAGCGCCGAATTATCTTTTAAGGTTGTGGAAACAGGCTGTTTGCGCAGTTTCAGCACAAGAGCTTCGGCTAACAGTGCACTGAACGACGCCAGGAGGATCTGAACGAGAGTACCCCAGCCAAAAAACCAAAGTTGTGCCGCGATTCCGGGCACGGCTGCGATCAGTACCAGCAACATAATGCGCGATGTCTGGCGCTGGTTATGGGTATAAGGGGAGCTAGCTATTCTGAATACCATTTAGTCCTCGTTTACAACCTTCTGCGGGGCGGCTTTTTTTGCCTGAACGCGGGCGATAGCCGCGGCAACTGCCGCTTTGCGCGGATCAACCTGTTCTTCTGGTTCTTCGTTAGCCTGCTGCTGTTCCAGCTTGCGCGCTTTAGCGCGGGCAATAGCGGCTTCAACGGCAGCCTTGCGCGGGTCAACCTGTTCTTTTGGCTCTTCGCTAGCCTGCTGCTGTTCCAGCTTGCGCGCTTTGGCTCGGGCGATAGCGGCTTCAACGGCAGCTTTACGCGGGTCAAGCTGTTCTTCCTGCTCTTCGCTAGCCTGCTGTTGTTCCAGCTTGCGCGCTTTGGCTCGGGCGATAGCCGCTTCGACGGCAGCTTTACGCGGGTCAAGCTGTTCTTCCTGCTCTTCGCTAGCCTGCTGCTGTTCCAGTTTGCGCGCTTTGGCGCGGGCGATAGCCGCTTCGACGGCAGCTTTGCGCGGGTCAACCTGTTCTTCTGCTTCTGCGTTTGCTTGCTGTTGTTCCAGCTTGCGTGCTTTAGCACGAGCAATTGCGGCTTCCACTGCCGCTTTACGAGGATCGGCAACGGTTGCGGCTTCGTTAGTCTGTTGCAATTCAGCCTGTTTCGCTCTGGCTTGCGCTTTACGTGCTTCCCGTGCCGCAATAATCGCGCTGTTATCCGGGCGTTCGCCAGCTTTTATCACGATAGGTTTTGTGGCCTGGGCCTGTTTTTCTTTTACGCGTGCCAGTGCTGCAGCAATCGCATCTTTGTCTTTGGCCGCAGGTTGAACCGCCGCGTTCTTGTGTCGTTCAAGACGTGCGGCTTTTTCACGTTCCAGACGTGCCTGACGAGCTTCAAAGCGCGCTTTTGCCTCTGCGGCGCGTTTTTCTTCCTGACGAATGGCGGCAATCTCGGCTTTTTCCTGACGGAAATATTGCACAAGAGGAATATTGCTTGGGCAAACCCACGCGCAGGCCCCGCATTCAATACAATCGGCAATGTTATGTGTGGTGGCTTTATCGTGCTGCTGGCCTTTGCTAAACCAGTACAATTGTTGCGGCAGAAGATCAGCAGGGCAGGCATCTGCACAGGCGCTACAACGGATGCAGCTTTGTTCTTCCTGTGGTTCGCCAAGTTCATTGGCAGAAGGTGCCAGTAAACAGTTGGTTATTTTGACGACCGGGACATCCAACCACGGCAAGGTAAAGCCCATTAATGGGCCGCCCATAATCACCATTTGATCGGCAGAAGGGCAGAATCCTGCATCGTTCAATAAATGACGGACCGGCGTACCCAGTCGTGCCCAGACGTTGCCAGGGCGTGCAATTGCTTCGCCAGTCAGCGTCACGACACGCTCGGTAATCGGCTCGCCATCAATAACGGCACGTTTCACGGCGTAAGCTGTGCCGACGTTTTGCATTAACACGCCGATATCTGATGAACGACCGCCGTGGGGAACCTGCTTTCCGGTCAGGATGTACGTTAACTGCTTGGCGCCGCCGGAAGGATATTTGGTTGGAATCACCCGCAGAGAAATATCGTGGGAATCCGCCAGCACCGCGCGAAGCATGGAGATCGCCTGCGGTTTGTTATCTTCAATTCCGATCAGAATTTCTCGTGGCTGTAGAATATGCCCAAGAATGCGAATACCTTCCACGACCTGGGCGGCGCAATCCTGCATCAGGCGGTCATCGGCGGTAATATACGGCTCGCACTCGGCGGCATTGATGATCAACGTTTCGATTTTATCGCCGCCGCCCTGCAATTTAACGCCTGTCGGGAAGCCCGCACCACCCAGCCCGGCGACGCCAAACTGATGAATACGTTCAATTAACTCTTCCCGAGAGCGTGAGCGGTAATCGGTCCAACCGTCACGCGGGATCCAGCAATCTTCGCCATCGGCATCAATAATCACGCTTAATTCAGCTAATGCCGATGGATGGGCAGTCGTGTGGGGCGTAATAGACGTAACGGTGCCAGACGTTGGTGCGTGAACCGGTAGCATTTTGCCGCGTCCACGAGTGAGTGGCTGCCCGCGCAGTACCTTATCACCAACGTTAACGCACAGCTCGCCTTCAGCGCCAATATGCTGTTTCAGTGGAATAACAAATCGCTGCGCCAGCGGAACCTGGCGCAGGGGAGTACCGTTGGACTGAGTTTTCATCTCCGGTGGATGAATGCCGCCATCGAAGTCCCAGATTTTATTTTTTTTGAAAGCAGAGAATAACTTAAGCATGGTGTTCCACGGGAATGATGCGCACGGGAATGGTGTTCAGATCCCATTTCCAGCTGTCTGGCGTTTCTGCAACCGGTTGTAAGGAGATGCAATGCGTTGGGCATGGGTCTACACACAGATTACAACCTGTGCACAGATCGCTCATGACGGTATGCATTGCACGGGTAGCGCCGACGATGGCGTCCACCGGGCACGCCTGAATACACTTAGTGCAGCCAATACAGTTATTTTCATCGATAACCGCTACCATACGGGCAGGCGTCAACTCTTGCGCTTCACCATCCAGCGGCTGTGGCTCGACGTTGAGCAACTCGGCAATTTTCAGCATTACAGCTTCGCCACCAGGGGCGCAGCGGTTGATTTTTTCACCGTTGCAACTGATAGCCTCCGCATACGGGCGACAGCCAGGATAGCCGCACTGACCACACTGACTCTGCGGTAAAATTTCGTCAATTTTCTCAACGACCGGATCGTCTTCCACCGCAAAACGGCGGGAGGCATAACCCAGAATGGCGCCAAACGCCAGGCCCAGCAGGCTTACGGCGGCAACGGCAATCCAGATAGCATTCATTACAACTTCACCAAACCACTAAAGCCCATAAAGGCCAGAGACATAAGACCTGCGGTAATCAGCGCAATGGCATTACCACGAAAAGGTGCCGGGACATCAGCCACAGCCAGGCGCTCGCGGATGGCTGCAAAAAGCACCATCACCAACGAGAAGCCGACAGCTGCGGAAAAACCGTACAGCGCCGACTGCAAGAAATTATGCCCAAGATTAATATTCAGCAACGCAACGCCAAGCACCGCACAGTTGGTGGTAATAAGCGGCAGAAAAATCCCCAGCAGACGATAAAGCACCGGGCTGGTCTTACGCACCACCATCTCGGTGAACTGCACGACTACAGCGATCACTAAAATAAACGCTAACGTGCGCAGGTAAATCAGATTGAGTGGAATCAAGATCCACGTGTCGATAAGCCAGGCGCAGATTGACGCCAGCGTCATCACAAATGTTGTTGCCAGCCCCATCCCCATTGCCGTTTCCAGCTTTTTGGAAACGCCCATAAACGGACAGAGGCCCAGAAACTTAACCAGTACAAAGTTATTGACCAGTACAGTTCCGACAAACAGTAACAGGTAGTCAGTCATTTTTCGGCCTGAAATAAAAAAGCCGCCTATTATCCGTTAATCCAGAGCAGGCGACAACAGGTTAACTGTAAGGTTATTACGGATTCACAAACGTCGCTTTGACCCGCGACGAGCGTTTGAAATAGGGGACTATCAATGCGGTTGCCAGCAAAGTAAACAACAACTGGCGCACGGCTACGCCATCTTCAACTGGCGAAAAAGCGAAGGCTTTAACCGCCAGTAATACGGAGATCAGTAGCCAGATAATATAGTGTTTAGGAACACAACGCCGACGTTTAAAGAAAGCGATGGTCAACCACAAAGTGTAATACCACATGGCGATGGCGGTAATAAAAGAAACGCCCCATAAGATTTGCGTTGTTAGTGCTTGTTCGCCGAGCGTTTTAAATGTTTGAGGAGAAGATAACGCTGCGGTATACAGTAACAGCGCCAGCGTCGTACTCAATAGAGCGACTAACAGCCAGGCCAAAGGGCCAAGCAACCAGCCTCCAATACGTTGTGGCGTTGTGGTGGTCATAGGTTCTCCAGAATAGCGACAGCAAACAGGCAAATCTAATTTTAGGGGCGTTATTATAAGGCTTTTATAATCGATCGCTACTTTCTTTATTGGACGTAGTGCCAGACGGACTTCGGTACCTGGCCCAGGTCAAACAAACGCCCGCCAGACACCAGCTCTGCGCGGCGGTGATCGGCGGCGCGATACATGTTGATAAGATCCTGATCGTCCGTCAGTGTGTAATTAAGATGATCGTAGAGTTTTTCCAGGCTTTCGAGTGAACTGATTTTGCGAAATTTTAATAAGTAGTCCTGAACAGTCATAAAAGGCCCATAAAATAATTAATACCAAAGTGGTAGGTATTATATGTAATGATAAAACTTCACCAAAAGTGAACGCTTATGTAATAACAATAATAAGAATGCGCTGATAGTAAATATTCAGGGATGAAATACTGTCATGAAAAGAGTAACGCGCTTTACTATCCCTGCCAATCGCCAACAACACACTACTAGATAATAAATTCCTGGTTTAATACCCGGCAAGTTAAAACATGCATCCGGACGGGCTGCATGCTGGTCTGCAGGTGCAGGTATTACTTATGTTGTACCGGTGTACTCTGTTCTGGCGGCTGGTAGTTGTCAATGTGACTCGCCACGCCAAGAAGAATGACTGAAACGACAAGAACGATCCAACCTGTTAATTCAATAAGACGATTCATTACTGCCCACATCTATGTTGAGTGATCCATTAACTTCAGGCGCTAAATGTTACTTAGCAATAATTGCTCCAGCAAGATTTTTGCTGAGGTTTTTACGATATTTATCTTTTATCATTAGAAAATTCGCCATTTCTTTGACTTAAGTTAAATAACATCCCTTATTGCGGACAGGTTATTAAACTGTTGAGAGAGGGTAAAGGATAGTGTCAAATAGCGATCGTACTTCTCTAAGAGGCAATGACATGAGCGACAACATCCGTGTTGGGTTGATTGGGTATGGTTATGCGAGCAAAACCTTCCATGCGCCCCTGATTGCGGGCACGCCCGGACTAGAACTGGCAGTAATTTCCAGCAGTGACGAAACAAAAGTCAAGGCCGACTGGCCAACAGTGACGGTTGTCTCTGAACCAAAGCATCTCTTTAATGATCCCAACATAGACTTGATTGTCATTCCCACACCAAACGATACCCATTTCCCGTTAGCCAAAGCGGCGCTTGAAGCAGGCAAACATGTGGTTGTCGACAAACCTTTTACCGTGACACTGTCACAAGCTCGAGAACTGGATGCGTTGGCAAAAAGTCTGGGTCGCGTATTGTCAGTGTTTCATAATCGTCGCTGGGATAGCGATTTTCTGACACTAAAAGGTTTGCTCGCGGAAGGTTCGCTGGGTGAAGTTGCGTACTTTGAGTCTCATTTCGACCGCTTCCGGCCACAGGTGCGCGACCGCTGGCGTGAACAGGGCGGCCCTGGCAGCGGTATCTGGTATGATTTGGCACCGCATTTGCTTGATCAAGCTATTACGCTTTTTGGCTTACCTGTCAGCATGACTGTAGATTTAGCACAGTTACGCCCCGGAGCGCAGTCGACCGATTATTTCCACGCCATTTTGTCCTACCCACAGCGTCGGGTCATTTTACACGGCACCATGCTGGCGGCAGCTGAGTCAGCGCGCTATATCGTGCATGGCTCCCGTGGCAGCTATGTTAAATATGGCCTCGATCCACAGGAAGAGCGGTTGAAAAATGGTGAGCGTCTGCCGCAGGAAGACTGGGGCTACGATATGCGTGACGGTGTCCTTACCCGCGTTGAAGGCGAGGAACGTGTTGAAGAAACGCTGTTGACCGTGCCGGGGAATTATCCGGCGTATTATGCGGCTATTCGCGATGCGTTGAATGGCGATGGCGAAAACCCGGTGCCAGCAAGTCAGGCCATTCAGGTGATGGAGCTGATTGAGCTGGGCATCGAATCCGCCAAACATCGTTCGACTTTGTGTCTTGCGTGAAAAGGGGATGGTGCAATTAGCACCATCCATTTCTTTTACTTCGCAGCGACTTTTTCTCGCAGTGCGCGTTTTTCCTCTGCGCTGAGGAAAGCCATTTCCAGACCATTAATCTGCGCCTGGCGAATTTGCTCGCGAGATAAACCTGCAGCGGGTGCGGCAACGGTATATTCGTGAATGATATCGACGCCCTGAACACCGGGATCGTCGGTGTTAATACTGGCACGGATACCATGTTCAAGGAACGTTTTCAGCGGATGCGCCGCCAGAGATGCCACGGTGCTGGTCTGAATATTAGAGGTCAGGCAGGATTCTATGCCAATTTGTTGCTCGGCGAGGAAATCCATCAGCGCCCGATCTTCAATGGCTTTTACACCATGCCCAATGCGTTCAGCTCCCAGTTCACGAATAGCTTGCCAGATACTTTCTGCCCCGGCAGCTTCACCAGCGTGAACGGTAATATGCCAGCCTGCATCACGCGCGCGGTTGAAGTGGGAGAGGAACAAACTTCCCGGAAAACCAAGTTCATCACCGGCCAGATCCAGCGCGGTAATCTGATCACGGTGGGCTAAAAATGCCTCCAGTTCTTGCTGGCAGGCAGCTTCGCCAAAGGTCCGGCTCATAATGCCGATGAGTTTCGCCTGCACGCCAAAGGTGCGGCAACCTTCACGTACGCCATCAATAACGGCTTCGACAACGCCCGCGACAGGCAACTGATGCGCCATCGCCATATAACCTGGCGAAAAACGCAGTTCGACATAGTGCAGACCGTTTCGGGCCGCATCTTCAATATTTTCAAACGCCACGCGACGGCATGCGTCGAGTGAGGCAAGAACTTTAACGCCCCAGTCAAGCTTGGTCAGAAAACTCACCAGATCGGGTTCGTTGGCAATGACCTGAACGTGTGGAATTAGCGTTTCCAGGGATTGTGCAGGTAGCGAGATATTATACTGGCGGCCAAGTTCAAGGATGGTCTGGGGACGAATGTTGCCATCAAGGTGGCGATGGATATCAGTTAATGGCAGGGTGGTATCAATCATGGTCGCACTCTTTTTCTGGATATAAAAGTGCGCACCATTATAAAAACAAAGCAGGGTAAAAATCTACGATTGCGCAACGATTATTTACGTTGCGCAATCGCAATTAGCGTACAGCCCGGATGGCGTTAATTAATCCAGCGACACCTTTTTCCAGTTTCGAACGTGGGCATCCGGCATTGAGACGAACAAAGCCACGGCCTTCTTCACCGTAGGTATATCCCGGCATGATTGCGACCTTTTCTTGTTCAATCAGGGCTTTTTGCAACGCGTTGTCATCAATGTTCAGCGGACGTAAATCAAGCCATGCGAGATAAGTGGATTGGGGAATCTGCCAGTTGAGTTCCGGGAACGCGGCGTTCATCGTATCTGCGATATACGTCAGGTTATCTTTTAGATAGGTGCGTAAGGCATCAAGCCACGGTGCGCCTTGCTGATAGGCAGCGATATGAGCGGTTAACGCCAGCACCGCAGGAGAGGAAAGCCCATCACGGCCTTTCAGGGCCGACAAATACGCTTCCCGGCTGTCGTTATTTTCAATAATCCCGTAAGCCCCGGTCAGGGCCGGAATATTGAAACTTTTAGAACCAGAAGTCAGTAGCGCCCAGTCGCCGCGAGCTACATTACTCCAGGGAATATGCGGTTGCTCGCCCCATACCATATCCATATGGATTTCATCGGAGATAACGCGCACACCATAGCGTTCGCACAGGTCAGCCATTGTCTCCAGTTCATCGCAAGTCCAGACTTTACCGGTAGGATTCTGAGGGCTACACAGGAGCATAATTTTACACTCCGGCTTTGCCAACACGGCTTCCAGTTTCCCCATATCGCAAAACCAGCCGTCAATACGCTTCTCTAAAGCAACGGGCATTACTGTGCGCTGATTACCTTCAATGGCTTTGTAAAATGCGTCGTAGGCTGGGGTATGGATCACCACACCTTCACCGACAGCGGACCACTGACGAATCAGTTCCGACACCATATAGATAACGGAAGGGCCATACACCACCGACTGCGTATCAATGGCGGTGTAATGCTGTGTGGAAAACCAGTGGGCAATAGCCGCGAGAAATTCATCGTTTTTCCAGCGGCTGTAGCCAAACACGCCGTGCATCAGACGCTGATTCAGCGCCTCTAGAATGCAGGGAGCGGTGGCAAAATCCATGTCTGAAATCGTGAATGGTAACAGGTCTGCAGTGCCGAAACGGTCAGCGACATAATCCCACTGCGTGCACCATGTGCCATGACGATCCACGACCTTCGAAAAATCGAACATATCTTATCCTTATGCCTGAACAGTCCGCATCAGACCGGCCATTTCATCTTTTACTGACTGAACTTGCGGCCCGATAACCACCTGCAGGTTATGTTGATTAAGTTGTACTACGCCAATTGCCCGATTGTCCTTCAGTGCCTGCACATTAACAAGCGACATATCTTTCACAGACAAACGCAGGCGGGTAATGCAGTTATCGAGGCTGACAATATTGTCGGCACCGCCTAAGGCTTCAAGGATTGCCGGAACGTTGTAACCTGATTTACCCGGCGCACCGGCAACGGCTTTTTCGATTGAGCTGGCAATTTCGCTGTCGCGGCCTGGGGTTTTCAGATTGAAGCGGGTGATAGCGAAACGGAAGATGACGTAGTAAACAACAAACCAGACAGCCGCAACTACCGGCACCATGTACCACTTGGTTGACAGGCCATGCAGAATACCGAACACCACAAAGTCGATGATATTACCGTCAGTATTGCCAATAGTGACGCCAAGAACGGACATAACGGTGAAACCGAGGCCGGTTAACAGCGCGTGGATCACATACAGGACCGGCGCAACAAACAGGAACAGGAACTCCAGCGGCTCGGTAGTACCGCCAACGACACAGGCGATCAGACCAGAAATCAGCAGCCCCTTAATTTTATGGCGATTTTCCGGGCGAGCACAGTGATACATGGCTAACGCGGCGCCTGGCAGACCGCCAAGGAATGCAGGCATTTTGCCCTGCGAGAGGAAACGTGTGGCGCTTTCAGAGAAACCGTGAGTGGTCGGACAGCTTAATTGCGCCTGGAAGATGGTCAGTGCGCCGCTGACGGTTTGACCGCAGACTTCCTGCGTGCCGCCTGCGTCGGTAAAGCGAATTAATGCCACCAGAATGTGATGCAGACCAAACGGCAACAGCAGACGTTCACCGGTACCAAACAGCATCGGTCCGAAATCACCCGCGCTATTGATCATATGGCCTAAGCCGCTAATACCCATGGCGAAAATCGGCCAGACTAATGGAATCACCAGGCCGACAAGGCCCATCACCAGCGAGGAGATAATGGGTACGAAGCGCGTACCGCCGAAAAACGCCAGCGCATCTGGCAGGCGAATGTTGTGGAAACGCTCATGCAGCATCCAGACGATAATACCGGCGATTACCGCACCGAGGATCCCCGTGTCGATCGACTGGATCCCGAGAATGCTTTGAATGTTATTCGCTTTCAGCACGGCTGCATCGGTGGTTGGCAGAATACCTTTATTGGTCAACCAGAAGTTCACCGCCAGGTTCATCACTGCGTAACCGACGAAACCAGCGAAGGCCGCCACACCTTTGTTTTCGCGCGCCAGGCCAAGCGGGATCGCAATACAGAACATCACTGGCAGGAAACTAAAAGCAAATGAGCCAATCTTGCTCATCCAGGTAAAGATAGCCTGCAATAGCGGGTTACCCAGTGCAGGGATCAAGGTGATGACATCATGGCTGCTTAACGAGCTGCCAATCCCCAGCATAATGCCGCAAAACGACAGTAACGCCACGGGCAACATAAAGGTTTTGCCTAGCTGCTGGAAGAATTCCCACAGTGTGACTTTTGGTGCTGCTTTCGCCGTCATAAAACGACTCCTCGTAGAGAACAATCTGGATTCCGTAAATTGCGCGAGAAGATAAAACGTTTTATCAAATTTTAGTGAGGCATAAATCACATTACGCAACGATAATAGCGGGTATAAGATAAATAAAAGGTAAAACGTTTTATCTGTCACATAATCAGGGAGTAAGTCATCTGCATGGCTACCGCCAAAAAAATCACCATTCATGATGTTGCGTTGGCTGCGGGAGTCTCGGTCAGTACCGTTTCGCTGGTGCTTAGTGGTAAAGGGCGAATATCTACCGCTACAGGGGAACGGGTTAACGCCGCCATTGAAGAACTCGGTTTTGTGCGCAATCGCCAGGCGTCGGCACTACGCGGCGGTCAGAGTGGTGTGGTTGGTTTAATCGTGCGTGATTTGTCTGCGCCGTTTTATGCTGAATTAACTGCCGGGCTGACAGAGGCACTGGAAGCGCAGGGGCGGATGGTTTTTTTACTCCACGGCGGTAAAGATGGCGAGCAACTGACCCAGCGATTTTCGCTGTTACTGAACCAGGGCGTCGATGGTGTCGTCATTGCCGGTGCGGCGGGAAGCAGTGATGACCTGCGGCGGATGGCAGAAGAAAAAGGCATCCCGGTTATTTTCGCTTCCCGCGCCAGTTATCTTGATGATGTTGATACTGTTCGACCGGACAACATGCAGGCAGCTCAGTTATTGACGGAGCATCTCATTCGCAATGGGCATCAGCGTATCGCCTGGCTGGGAGGGCAAAGTTCTTCTCTGACTCGTGCGGAGCGAGTGGGGGGATACTGTGCGACATTATTAAAATTCGGCCTGCCGTTTCACAGCGATTGGGTGCTGGAGTGCGCTTCCAGCCAGAAGCAAGCTGCGGAAGCTATCACGGCGCTTTTGCGTCATAACCCGACCATCAGTGCCGTGGTTTGCTACAACGAAACCATAGCGATGGGGGCATGGTTTGGTTTGCTGAAAGCAGGGCGGCAAAGCGGGGAGAGCGGAGTCGATCGTTACTTTGAACAACAGGTTTCGCTGGCGGCATTTACCGATGCGGCGCAAACCGCGCTCGATGATATACCTGTTATCTGGGCCAGCACGCCAGCCAGGGAACTTGGTACGACACTAGCGGATCGCATGATGCAAAAAATATCCCATGAAGAGACACATTCACGTAATCTAATTATTCCCGCGCGGCTCATTACGGCGAAGTAATCAGCGCTTTATCTGCTATACCTGGTAGTGTCCTTTCCCCGAGGTTAATGATAAAAAATGTGGCACACAGGCGGTGCCTTTTATTTTTACTGAAGTTCACAGGAGGTTTATGTGTTTAATTCTGACAACCTGAGACTCGACGGAAAATGTGCCATCATCACTGGTGCGGGCGCAGGTATCGGTAAAGAAATCGCCGTTACATTCGCGACAGCGGGCGCATCTGTGGTGGTTAGTGATATTAACGCCGATGCAGCAAATTATGTTGTAGATGAGATTCAACAGTTGGGTGGGCAGGCATTTGCCTGGCGTTGTGATATTACTTCCGAACAGGAGTTATCTGCTCTGGCAGACTTTGCCATCAGCAAACTGGGCAAAGTGGATATTCTGGTTAACAACGCTGGTGGTGGTGGTCCTAAGCCGTTTGATATGCCAATGGCGGATTTCCGCCGCGCTTATGAGCTGAATGTGTTTTCTTTTTTCCATCTGTCACAACTCATTGCGCCTGAAATGGAAAAAAATGGCGGAGGCGTTATTTTAACCATCACATCTATGGCGGCAGAAAATAAAAATAAAAACATGACCTCCTATGCGTCATCTAAAGCTGCGGCCAGCCATCTGATCAGGAATATGGCGTTTGACCTGGGTGAAAAAAATATTCGGGTGAATGGCATAGCGCCTGGGGCAATATTAACTGATGCTCTGAAATCCGTTATTACACCAGAAATTGAACAGAAAATGTTGCAGCACACGCCAATCAGGCGTCTGGGCCAACCTCAAGATATTGCCAATGCGGCGCTGTTCCTCTGCTCACCTGCTGCCAGCTGGATAAGCGGGCAAATACTCACCGTCTCCGGCGGTGGGGTGCAGGAACTTAATTAATACGCGAACAGGTCGGTAAACAACCGAGTGAGTGTTGTTTACCGACACCGCTTGTAGAGGTAGTAAAAAGGCTCTGTCAGACAACTGGCAGCCAAATTTCGCCTGTTGGTTGACCAATTATCGTGTAAATAGTAAACGAAACGGGTGTGCCTTCGCACTATTCAACAGCAATGATAGGCGCTCACCGGACAACGCGGTAAACTAGTTATTCATGCTAACTATATTGGTTTAACGATGGATAACATGCAGACTGAAGCACAACCGACACGGACCCGGATCCTCAATGCTGCCAGAGAGATTTTTTCAGAAAATGGATTTCACAGTGCCTCAATGAAAGCCATCTGTAAATCCTGCGCCATCAGTCCCGGGACCCTTTATCACCACTTCATTTCGAAAGAAGCCTTGATCCAGGCGATTATTCTCCAGGACCAGGAGAGGGCGTTGGCCCGCTTCCGGGAACCGATTGAAGGGATCCATTTCGTTGACTACATGGTCGAGTCGATAGTCTCTCTCACCCATGAAGCCTTTGGACAACGGGCGCTGGTGGTCGAAATTATGGCAGAAGGGATGCGCAATCCACAGGTTGCCACCATGCTTAAGAATAAGCATCTGACTATCACGGAATTTATTGCCCAGCGCATGAGGGATGCCCAGCAAAAAGGCGAGATAAGCCCTGACATTAACACGGCAATGACCTCCCGTTTACTGCTGGATCTGACCTATGGCGTGCTGGCCGATATCGAAGCGGAAGACCTGGCGCAAGAAGCGTTATTTGCCCAGGGACTGCGCGCGATGATTGGCGGTATCTTGACCGCATCCTGATCCTCACTTTCCGCGGGCCGCTGAAGAGAGAGCCCGCATTTAATGCCCCAACGCTGCTGAACAAAAAACGTTCTCTCCTGGTCGAAAATCCCACTAAAACATTCGTCGAAACCATATGTCATGGGAATTTATCGTTTTAAAGGTGCTCGAACGAACGTTCGATTGCTTATTTTGTGCCTTCTGTCAACGCTGTTTTAAAGATTAATGCGATCCATATCACGCTGTGGGTATTGCAGTTTTTGGTTTTTTGATCGCGGTGTCAGTTCTTTTTATTTCCATTTCTCTTCCATGGGTTTCTCACTGATAACTGTGTGCATCACAGAATTGGTTAACTAATCAGATTAAAGGTTGACCAGTATTTTTATCTTAATGAGGAGTCCCTTATGTTACGTCCTGTAGAAACCCCAACCCGTGAAATCAAAAAACTCGATGGCCTGTGGGCATTCAGCCTGGACCGGGAAAACGGTGGAATCTATCAGCGTTGGTGGGAAGGTGCGTTAAAGGAGAGCCGGGCAATTGCTGTGCCGGGGAGTTTTAACGATCAGTTCGCCGACGCGGATATTCGTAATTACGTGGGTAACGTCTGGTATCAACGCGAAGTCTTTGTTCCTAAAGGTTGGGCGGGCCAGCGTATTGTGTTGCGTTTCGATGCGGTCACTCATTACGGCAAAGTGTGGGTAAACAATCAGGAAGTGATGGAGCATCAGGGGGGTTATACGCCGTTTGAAGCTGATGTCACTCCATATGTTATTGCCGGGAAAAGTGTACGTATCACCGTTTGTGTAAACAACGAACTGAACTGGCAGACTATCCCGCCGGGAATGGTGATTACCGACGAAAACGGCAAGAAAAAGCAATCTTACTTCCATGATTTCTTTAACTACGCCGGGATCCATCGCAGCGTAATGCTCTACATCACACCGAACACTTGGGTAGACGATATCACCGTGGTGACGCATGTAGCGCAAGACTGTAACCATGCGTCTATTGACTGGCAGGTGGTGGCAAATGGTGATGTCTGCGTTGAACTGCGTGATGCGGATCAACAGGTTGTTGCAACTGGACAAGGCACCAGCGGGACTTTGCAAGTGGTGAATCCGCACCTCTGGCAGCCGGGTGAAGGTTATCTCTATGAACTGTGCGTCACCGCCAAAAGTCAGACAGAGTGCGATATCTACCCGTTGCGCGTCGGCATCCGGTCAGTGGCAGTGAAGGGCGAACAGTTCCTGATCAACCACAAACCGTTCTACTTCACTGGCTTTGGTCGCCATGAAGATGCAGATTTACGTGGTAAAGGATTCGATAACGTGCTGATGGTGCACGACCACGCATTAATGGACTGGATTGGGGCCAACTCTTACCGTACCTCGCATTATCCTTACGCTGAAGAGATGCTCGACTGGGCAGATGAACATGGCATTGTGGTGATTGATGAAACTGCAGCTGTCGGCTTTAACCTCTCTTTAGGCATTGGTTTCGAAGCGGGCAACAAGCCGAAAGAACTCTACAGCGAAGAGGCGGTCAACGGGGAAACCCAGCAGGCGCACTTACAAGCGATTAAAGAACTGATTGCGCGTGACAAAAACCACCCTAGCGTGGTGATGTGGAGCATTGCCAACGAGCCGGATACTCGTCCGCAAGGTGCACGGGAATATTTCGCACCACTGGCGGAAGCAACGCGAAAACTCGACCCGACGCGACCGATCACCTGCGTCAATGTAATGTTCTGCGACGCTCACACCGATACCATCAGCGATCTCTTCGATGTGCTGTGTCTTAACCGTTATTACGGTTGGTATGTCCAAAGCGGCGATTTGGAAACGGCAGAGAAGGTACTGGAAAAGGAACTGCTGGCCTGGCAGGAGAAACTCCATCAGCCGATTATCATCACCGAATACGGCGTGGATACGTTAGCGGGTCTGCACTCGATGTATACCGATATGTGGAGTGAAGAGTATCAGTGCGCCTGGCTGGATATGTACCACCGCGTCTTTGATCGCGTCAGCGCCGTTGTTGGTGAACAGGTATGGAACTTCGCTGATTTTGCAACCTCGCAGGGCATTATGCGCGTTGGTGGCAATAAGAAAGGGATCTTCACACGCGACCGCAAACCTAAATCGGCGGCTTTCTTGCTGCAAAAACGCTGGACGGGCATGAACTTCGGTGAAAAACCGCAGCAGGGAGGCAAACAATGAATCAACAACTCTCCTGGCGCACCATCGTCGGCTACAGCCTCGGTGACGTCGCCAATAACTTCGCCTTCGCTATGGGGGCGCTCTTCCTGTTAAGTTACTACACCGACGTCGCAGGCGTCGGTGCCGCTGCGGCGGGTACCATGCTGTTACTGGTGCGGGTGTTTGATGCTTTCGCAGACGTTCTCGCCGGACGTGTGGTGGACAGTGTGAATACCCGTTGGGGAAAATTCCGCCCATTTTTGCTCTTTGGCACTGCGCCGTTAATGATCTTCAGCGTGCTGGTATTTTGGGTGCCGACCGACTGGAGTCACAGCAGCAAAGTAGTGTATGCATATTTGACCTACATGGGCCTCGGGCTTTGCTACAGCCTGGGCAATATTCCTTATGGTTCACTTGCAACCGCGATGACCCAACAACCGCAGTCCCGCGCCCGTCTAGGGGCGGCTCGCGGGATAGCCGCTTCGCTGACTTTTGTCTGCCTGGCTTTTCTGATCGGACCGAGCATTAAGAACTCCAGCCCGGAGGAGATGGTATCGGTGTACCATTTCTGGACGATTGCGCTGGTAATGGCCGGAATGGGGCTCTACTTTATCTGCTTTAAATCGACGCGTGAAAACGTGGTGCGTATTGTGGCGCAGCCTTCGTTGAAGATTAGTCTGCAAACGCTGAAACGAAATCGCCCACTGTTTATGCTGTGCATTGGTGCGCTGTGTGTGCTGATCTCGACCTTCGCGGTCAGTGCCTCGTCGTTATTTTACGTACGCTATGTTTTGAATGATGCAGGACTGTTCACGGTGTTGGTGCTGGTCCAGAACCTGGTCGGTACAGTGGCGTCGGCGCCGCTGGTGCCAGGAATGGTCGCCAGGATCGGTAAAAAGAATACCTTCCTGATTGGCGCTCTGCTGGGGACTTGTGGTTACCTGCTGTTCTTCTGGTTATCCGTCTGGTCGCTGCCGATGGCACTGGTTGCGTTAGCCATTGCCTCAATTGGTCAGGGCATTACCATGACTGTGATGTGGGCGCTGGAAGCTGATACCGTAGAATACGGTGAATACCTGACTGGTGTACGGATTGAAGGACTTACCTATTCGCTATTCTCATTTACGCGCAAATGCGGCCAGGCAATAGGAGGTTCAATTCCGGCCTTTATTTTGGGATTAAGCGGATATATTGCAAATCAGGTGCAAACACCAGAAGTTATTATGGGGATCCGCACATCAATTGCCTTAGTACCCTGCGGGTTTATGCTACTGGCATTTGTCATAATCTGGTTTTACCCACTCACGGATAAAAAATTCAAAGAAATAGTCGTTGAAATTGATAATCGCAAACAAATGCAGCAGCAATTAATCAGCGATATCACTAATTAATATTCTATAAAAATAATCAGAACATCAAAGGTGCAACTATGAGAAAAATAGTGGCCATGGCCGTTATTTGCCTGACGGCTGCCTCTGGCCTTACCACCGCTTACGCTGCACAACTGGCTGACGATGAAGCGGGACTACGCATCAGGCTGAAAAACGAATTGCGCAGGGCTGATAAGCCCAGTGCTGGCGCGGGAAGAGACATTTACGCATGGGTACAGGGAGGATTGCTCGATTTCAATAGTGGTTATTATTCCAATATTATTGGCGTTGAAGGCGGGGCGTATTATGTTTATAAATTAGGTGCTCGTGCTGATATGAGTACCCGTTGGTATCTTGATGGTGATAAAAGTTTTGGCTTTGCCCTTGGGGCAGTAAAAATAAAACCCAGTGAAAATAGCCTGCTTAAATTAGGTCGCTTCGGGACGGATTATAGTTATGGCAGCTTACCTTATCGTATTCCGTTAATAGCCAGCAGTTCGCAACGTACATTACCGACTGTTTCTGAAGGGGCATTAGGTTATTGGGCTTTAACACCCAATATCGAACTGTGGGGAATGTGGCGTTCACGAGTGTTTTTGTGGACCGACTCAACAACCGGTATTCGTGATGAAGGGGTCTATAACAGTCAGACGGGAAAATACGATAAACATCGCGCACGTTCTTTTTTCGCCGCCAGTTGGCATGATGATACCAGTCGCTATTCGCTGGGGGCATCGGTACAGAAAGATGTTTCCAACCAGATACAAAGTATTCTGGAGAAAAGCATTCCGCTCGCTCAGGATTATGCGCTGAAAGGGGAGTTGCTCGGCTTTTATGCGCAACTCGAAGGCTTAAGTCGTAATACCCACCAGCCCAATGAAATGGCGTTGGTGAGTGGGCAATTGACCTGGAGCGCGCCATGGGGAAGCGTATTTGGTAGTGGTGGCTATTTGCGTCATGCGATGAATGGCGCTGTGGTGGACACCGACATTGGCTATCCCTTTTCATTAAGTCTTGATCGTAACCGCGAAGGTATGCAGTCCTGGCAATTGGGTGTCAATTATCGTTTAACTCCGCAATTTACGCTGACATTTGCGCCGATTGTGACCCGCGGCTATGAATCCAGTAAACGAGATGTGCGGATTGAAGGCGCAGGCATCTTGGGTGGCGTGAACTATCGGGTTAGTGAAGGGCCGCTACAAGGGATGAATTTTATTCTTGCAGCCGATAAAGGACGGGAAAAGCGCGACGGCAGTGCGTTGGGCGATCGCCTGAATTACTGGGATGTGAAAATGAGCATTCAGTATGATTTTATGCTGAAGTGAGAAAAATCGCCGGAGAGAAAATTCTTCGGCGTTTCAGATTGTTGACAAAATACGCGTCGTTTATGCCGGATGCGGCGTGAACGCCTTATCCGGCCTACAAAGGTTCATAAATTCGAAATGTTGCAGGATAAAGTAGGCCTGATAAGCGTAGCGCATCAGGCAATATTTTGTTTGTAATCAGATGAACACACCGGAGAGAAAATTCTCCGGCGTTTTGGCAGTTTATTACTGCTGCGGGATTGCCGGTACAGCCGGAACGTTTAATGCTGGCATTGCAAACATACCAACAAAATCTTCCAACGGCATTTTCTGCCCGTTTAACGTGATCTGACCGTTAGCATATTGCAGGCTGGTGGTGATGGTGTTGTCCTGCAAGGTGGTCAGACGGAACATCTGGCCCATTGCTGATGCACCTTCAACTTGCTGTTTCGCCAGCTTTTTAGCTTGATCTTCCTGATATCCTTCTAGCTTCGCCACCTGAGTCATCAGCTCAGTTGCCATATCGACCGGAATGGTCAGTTTCGCCTCCAGAGACTTAACCGAGCGATCAACTTCCTGAGCCAGTGTCTGCGGCGCTTCTTTAGTCGTTGCCGGATCTTTCAGGAACAGCGACAAATTCAACGCGCTTTCACCCTGGCTGTTTTTCCAGCTCAATGGCGCGATAGTAATCACCGGATCGCCTTTCAACATCAGCGGCAGGGCGTTAAAGAAGGCTTCCGTCACTTTCTCCTGATAAAGTTCAGGATTGTTGGCAATCTCTGGCTGTGCCAGCAGCGCTTGAGTTTGCGCGTTATACTGCTGGCTAAACTGATGCCAGGCTTCACCGTCGATCTGGCCGACTTTTAAGGTCAGCTTGCCGCTACCCAGATCCTGATTCTGAACTTTCAGGCTATTTAGCGAGTAATCCAGTTGGCTATTGATCGTTTTACCATCATTGACCAGGTCCGATTTACCGCTGATCTCCATGCCTTCCAGCAGGGCCAGTTCTTTGCCTTCCACTGAAATGGTCATTTTTTCCAGCGACAGTTTTTGGTTACCGACACGCTCACCAAAACTTGCCAGCGTGCTGGAACCGTCGGTTTTCAGATTATTAAAGGTTAACTGCACTTTCTGGTTGTATTCGTTAACCGCGTCCACCCGACCACTTTGCGCCTCCCCGGAAAGGGAGATGGCTTTACCGTCTCTGTCAGCATTTAACTGGAACTCACCGCCGCTAAAGGCAACTTTTTCATCTTTTTGTTCGTAATTCAGAGGGTTGAGAGAGATATCGGAACTGGAATCGCCGTTATACCCAATGCGGGAGTTAATCTCAAAAGGTGTTTTGCCTTTTGCCATATCAAACAGTGGTTTGCTTACATCGTTATTGACCAGAGTGGTTTGAATCGACGCCATCGACGGGATCAGATTCAGTTTTTTCAGCTGGGCCAGAGGGAAGGGACCATGATCAACAGATTCGTTGAAGATGACGCTCTGACCACTTTTAATCCACGGATTTTCTTTCCCCGCGATGGGTTTCACTACCAGTTGCAACTGGCTACTGAATACGCCGCGATGATAGTTTTGATAACTCACTTCCAGGTTGGATTCAGGTGCTGTCAGTTTAAGTTGTGCGTTCGCCTGCGCGACCATGTCTTCGAGATGGGTTTCTATTTTCTTGCCTGTGTACCATGCGCCGCCTGTCCAGACTACGCCGAGTGCAACAATGACACCTACCGCTACCAGCGATTTATTCATAATGATTATCCATAAAATGAAATCAGGCGGACTGGCCGCCTGAAGTGTTATAAGCCTTTAATAAGATTAGCAAGAGATGTTAATAATTTCAGTAAGCTCTTACAGTTTGTTGTAAACCCGCGCTAAACGCCCGTGGCCTTTCACTGTCACCGGTGACTCGTTGGCGGCGATAAAAGCTGATTCACCCGGTTTAAGCGGTAACTGTTGAGAACCTTTACACAGTATCGCTTCACCTTCAACGCAGAACAAAATGGCGGCACTCTGCTGGCTGATGGTGGTTTCTTCATTGCTAAGGTCATGCAGCGAGAAGGCAAAATCATCAACCGGAATCGGGAAGTCCAGTTCTGCGCCATGTTTCACGGGCTGGGTCAGTAACTGGTTGGCCGGTTTGGCTTCAAACTTCACGTTGGCAACCAGCTCTGGAATATCGATATATTTTGGCGTCAAACCTGCACGCAGCACGTTATCGGAGTTCGCCATTACTTCCAGCGCCACGCCTTGCAGGTAAGCGTGCGGCGTTTCAGCGAACAGAAACATCGCTTCGCCAGGATTCAATTTCACTACATTCAGTAATAGTGGGGAGAACAGTCCGCTGTCATCCGGGTAAAATTCAGAAATTAAACGGATAGTTTGCCACGGTTCGCCCTGCTGACTGTCGAGCGCCGATTTCAAAATCGCCAGCGCGCGGGATTTTTCTTCACCCTGCATATTTAACAGGCTGGCAAACAGTTCGCTTAAACGTTCGGCATTAGGCTGCTGCAAAAAGTGAGCAATGGCCGGATGCGCGCCCGCGACTGGCTGAAGCAGGGCGACAATCTCGGAAAACTCACGAAATGCGTTCATCGCGAGGAAAGGGGTCAGGGCAAAAACCAGCTCAGGCTTGTGATTAGGATCTTTATAGTTACGCTCGGCGGCATCCATCGGAATACCGACTGCATTTTCTTTGGCAAAACCGATTTCAGAATTGCGTTTGTTCGGATGCACCTGAATGGAGAGCGGCTGGGCTGCGCATAATACCTTGAACAGGAAAGGCAGTTCGCCAAAGCGTTTGGCAACGGCTTCTCCAAGTAGAGTCGATTTATCACTCTCAATCACATCACGCAGTGAAACGATATCTCCTGCGGCATTGTGCACACGTGAACTGCTCTTCGGATGTGCGCCCATCCACAGCTCGGCCATCGGCTGGCTGGACGGATTTTCCATGCCATAAAGTTCAGTCAACGCCGTTTTGCTGCCCCAGGCATAGTTTTGCACTGAGTTAATGAGTTTTTGCATGATCAATCCCTGTTTAAATGTGGAAATTAATCCCGCTATTAAAGCAAGAATCCTACGGGAAGTAACCTGGAGCCGCAAAAAGTCGTACTTGTCTCAGTTTTTGTTAAAAAAGTGTGTAGGATATTGTTACTCGCTTTTAACAGGGCAATGGAACACCCGCCCAGAGCATAACCAAACCAGGCAGTAAGTGAGAGAACAATGTCAAACAAACCCTTTCATTATCAGGCTCCTTTCCCACTCAAAAAAGATGATACTGAGTACTACCTGCTGACCAGCGAACATGTCAGCGTATCTGAATTTGAAGGGCAGGAGATTTTGAAAGTTGCGCCAGAAGCGTTAACTCTTCTGGTGCGTCAGGCTTTTCATGATGCGTCATTCATGCTGCGTCCGGCCCATCAACAGCAGGTAGCCGACATTTTGCGTGACCCGGAAGCCAGCGAAAACGATAAATATGTGGCGCTGCAATTCCTGCGTAACTCCGATATCGCCGCAAAAGGTGTTCTGCCGACCTGTCAGGACACCGGCACTGCGATTATCGTTGGTAAAAAAGGGCAGCGTGTATGGACCGGTGGTGGCGACGAAGCGGCTCTGGCGCGCGGTGTCTATAACACTTACATCGAAGATAACCTGCGCTACTCGCAAAACGCGCCGCTGGATATGTATAAAGAGGTGAATACCGGTACTAACCTGCCAGCGCAGATCGATCTTTATGCTGTTGATGGCGACGAGTACAAATTCCTCTGCATGGCCAAAGGTGGCGGTTCGGCCAACAAAACGTATCTTTATCAGGAAACCAAAGCGTTACTGACGCCAGGGAAACTAAAAAATTACCTGGTTGAGAAAATGCGCACGCTGGGTACGGCGGCGTGTCCTCCGTATCATATTGCGTTCGTTATTGGCGGAACTTCAGCGGAAACTAACCTTAAAACGGTAAAACTGGCTTCTGCGAAATACTATGACGAGCTGCCAACGGAAGGGAACGAGCACGGTCAGGCGTTCCGCGATGTGGGGCTGGAAAACGAATTGCTGATTGAAGCGCAAAATCTCGGTCTGGGCGCGCAGTTTGGCGGGAAATATTTCGCCCATGACATTCGCGTTATTCGCCTTCCACGCCACGGCGCATCCTGCCCGATTGGCATGGGCGTCTCCTGTTCTGCTGACCGCAATATCAAAGCGAAGATCAACCGCCAGGGGATTTGGATCGAAAAACTGGAACAAAATCCAGGCAAATATATTCCTGAAGAACTGCGCAAAGCGGGAGAAGGCGAAGCGGTACGTGTTGACCTTAACCGTCCAATGAAAGAGATCCTCGCACAGTTGTCTCAGTATCCTGTTTCAACGCGGTTGTCGCTTAACGGCACTATTATCGTCGGTCGAGATATCGCTCATGCCAAACTGAAAGAGCGCATGGACAACGGCGAAGGGTTACCGCAATACATCAAAGATCATCCGATTTACTACGCGGGTCCGGCAAAAACGCCGGAAGGTTATGCCTCCGGTTCGCTTGGCCCAACGACCGCCGGACGGATGGATTCTTACGTCGATCAACTGCAATCGCAGGGCGGCAGCATGATCATGCTGGCGAAAGGTAACCGCAGCCAGCAGGTGACGGATGCCTGTAAAAAACATGGCGGCTTCTATCTCGGCAGTATCGGCGGCCCTGCGGCAGTGCTGGCGCAGGGAAGTATTAAGAGCCTGGAATGTGTTGAATATCCTGAACTGGGAATGGAAGCTATCTGGAAAATCGAGGTGGAAGATTTCCCGGCATTTATTCTTGTGGATGACAAAGGAAATGATTTCTTCCAGCAGATACAACTCACGCAGTGTACCCGCTGTGTGAAATAAACTGGGTAAGAGTGATATTTGCCTGATGCGCTACACTTATCAGGCCTACAAATGAATTAATAACTTGTTGAATTTGCAATATTTTGTAGGCTGAGTAAGGCGTTCGCGCCGCATCCGGCATAAACAACACGCACTTTGTTAACAATATGAGCCGCCCTTCACTTAGGGGCGGCTTTTTTACATGGCACGAAATACCAAACATTTGTTATCAAATAGTAAATAATGAGTGAGCTAAAAGTTGCTTAACGTAAGCAAAGAAGAAAAAAATTAATCAGGTGAGGAGCAGTCCATGAATACAGTACGCAGCGAAAAAGATTCGATGGGTGCGATCGATGTCCCGGCAGATAAGCTGTGGGGCGCACAAACTCAACGCTCGCTGGAGCATTTCCGCATTTCCACGGAGAAAATGCCCACCTCACTGATTCATGCGCTGGCGCTGACCAAGCGTGCAGCGGCAAAAGTTAACGAAGATTTAGGCTTGTTGTCCGAAGAGAAAGCGAGTGCCATTCGTCAGGCGGCGGATGAAGTGCTGGCGGGACAGCATGACGATGAATTCCCGCTGGCAATCTGGCAGACCGGTTCTGGCACACAAAGCAACATGAACATGAACGAAGTGCTGGCCAATCGGGCGAGTGAACTGCTCGGTGGTGTGCGCGGGATGGAGCGTAAAGTTCACCCTAACGATGACGTGAACAAAAGCCAAAGTTCCAATGATGTCTTTCCAACGGCAATGCACGTTGCGGCGCTGCTGGCGCTACGCAAGCAACTCATTCCACAACTTAAAACACTGACACAAACGCTGAATGAGAAATCCCGCGCGTTTGCCGATATTGTCAAAATTGGCCGTACCCATTTGCAGGATGCCACGCCGCTGACCCTGGGGCAGGAGATTTCTGGCTGGGTAGCAATGCTTGAGCATAATCTCAAACATATTGAATGCAGCCTGCCGCACGTGGCGGAACTGGCGCTGGGGGGGACAGCAGTAGGAACGGGGCTGAACACCCATCCGGAATATGCCCGTCGCGTGGCGGACGAGCTTTCGGTTATTACCTGTGCGCCGTTTGTTACTGCACCGAACAAATTTGAAGCACTGGCGACCTGTGATGCGCTAGTTCAGGCACACGGGGCGTTAAAAGGATTGGCGGCGTCACTGATGAAAATTGCCAATGACGTCCGTTGGCTGGCTTCCGGTCCACGTTGCGGCATTGGCGAAATCTCAATCCCGGAAAACGAGCCGGGCAGTTCAATCATGCCAGGAAAAGTGAACCCAACGCAGTGTGAAGCGTTAACCATGCTTTGCTGCCAGGTAATGGGGAATGATGTGGCAATCAACATCGGCGGTGCTTCTGGTAACTTCGAATTGAACGTCTTCCGTCCGATGGTGATTCACAATTTCCTGCAATCAGTGCGCTTGCTGGCCGATGGCATGGAAAGTTTTAACAAACACTGCGCAGTGGGAATTGAACCGAATCGTGAGCGTATCAACCAATTACTCAATGAATCTCTAATGCTGGTGACCGCGCTAAACACCCATATTGGCTATGACAAAGCCGCCGAGATTGCCAAAAAAGCGCATAAAGAAGGGCTGACTTTAAAAGCCGCCGCCCTTGCGCTGGGCTATCTTAGCGAAGCCGAGTTTGATAGCTGGGTGCGACCAGAGCAGATGGTCTGCAGTATGAAAGCAGGGCGTTAATCTGCAACATACAGGTGCAGCCGGGGAATGATTAAACGAAGCGGCTGCGCCTGGGGTTTAAAACGATGTTGCACATTGTCGGCATCGTAATTTAACAGCTCACCAACGTCCGGTATGCCCGCGCCATTATCCCGATTAATCAGCGCGATAAGCGGTGTCGGGCAGGCGTGCTGAACTTGTTTTTGATCCCCCTTGTACCAGACGCGGGCAATTGGCTGAACCTTCACCGGACGTTTGATTTTTAACTTCGCGTCCTGTGGCAGAGCGGCAATATCCTGATACTCGCGCTCCAGTTTTCCCTGCCACTCCTCGCGCGTCCACGGTGCAACGCTACGTGGCGATTTCAGGCTCTTTTCCAACTGCGCCAGCACCTCATCACGATGCAAATTCTTAATGATATGTTTATTCGCCCAGCCAAAACGTAAAGTGGCGGGGTCGTGCAGAACGGTGAGCGTGCGATAAGCGTTAAGAGTAATCAGCCCCGGTAAATGACGATGCACCCATTCAAAACGCGCTGCCGTAGGCAGTTCTGACTCAACCGTGACGATATGCTCGAAAGTGGTTTTAAGTTGGTTGATGCGCTGTATATGACTTGCCAGCGCCGCTTGTGAAAGGCTATCGACCTGATAGCACAACACGCCGGGCAGACGAACTGCAGCCTTGCTGCTGCGATTTTCAGACTGTTGCTGAATAAACAAATGGCGGAAATGACGTAGTGCCAGCGCCTGCGCTTCTTTCCCGAGATGTTGCTTAACCTCAATGCGATTAAGCGGATTATGCTCATCCTCCTTTTTGACCTCCGGTAACGAGAACACGCGGGCAACCAGCAACTTGTGCTGTTCAAGTTCAGCGGCAAACGCTGCCAGTTCTTGTTCCATCTGGCGAAAGGTCGTATTGAGTCGGTCAACAAGATCGTAACGGGTCATAAAATTACCACTTTAGTTACAACATACTTTCTTTATAGCACAGTGGCGGCAACTTGACCACTGTGCATATAGCGTCAGGCAGAAGTAAATTGCGGGATGTTGTGCCACAGTGGCCAGCTGAACGAGAAGCGGGCGCCCCCCAGTTCGCTGGTGTCACAATTGACCGTGCCGCCCATTGCCAGAGCAATAGAGTGGACAATCGCCAGCCCCAGCCCACAGCCGCCAGTTGCCCGGTCGCGGCTAGGATCGAGGCGAACAAAGGGTTCAAAGATATGTTCGCGATTTTCTGCCGCAATCCCCGGACCATCATCTTCAACAATCAATATCGCTCTGTTTCCTGCCAGTAGCAGGCTGGTTTCAACGGTTGAATGGCAGTAGCGCAGGGCGTTGTTGAGCAAGTTATCCAGCACGCGCTCCATTAAGCGCATATCCAGCGCCGCGTAATTACCAGGCATGAGCGTTTTTATCCGTACCGTTTTGTCGGGGGTCACTGCCTGAATATCTTGCAGATGTGTTGACAACCACAACGGCAGGTTTGGTTCGCTAAGATGCAGTTCATTCTGTGGGCGATCGAGTCGGGCATAAGTCAGCAGTTCTTCAATTAAGGCTTCCAGTTGACTGATATCGCGATTCAAGGCCTGGGACTCTGTGGCGTTCAGGTTGTCACTCATCTCCAGCCGATATCGCAGGCGCACTAATGGCGTTCGCAGTTCATGGGCAATGCCATCGATAAGCTGCTTTTTACTGGCAATCAACGCGTTGATATTATCCGCCATCTGGTTAAACGCCACGCCAAGTCGTTCAAAGCTCGAACCATCATCAAAGTGAATACGTTCATTGAGATGGCCATCGCCGAATCGTTGCGCCGCCGCTTCCAGTTTTAACATGTCTTTCCAGTGCGGACGCATCCAGATAAACACCGGAAAGGCGAGGGAAATGGCAATAAAGGCGATCAGTACGATATCCAGCAAACGCATTTGATGGAGGAAATAAAGATAAGGAACGGGACCCACGGCGAGAACGTAGTGGCTGCGCGGGATACGCTGTAAAAAGGTGTACTGATCATCCAGAGCAACAATCTCTCCGCCACGCAATCGGTGCATGGCGTTATTATCGAGATGATATTTACTCAGCGGTTCGACGCGCAGATCGAAAGAGAGATTTAAATCCATCTCCTTCAGCGTTTTCCCCCAGTCGTGCGGAGGGATCTCGCGTAATTCGCTACGCATCAGATACAGCGAACTGTTCATCAAATCATCCAGCGACTGTTTACCTGCACGTTCGGCGGTAAATTTGTACACCAGACCAACCAGTAGAGACATCACCAGAAAGCAGACAAACAGCAAAAGATAAAACTGGATAAACAGTTTTTTCATCGCTTATTCCCACGCATGAGGCGCAAAAAGATAGCCTTTGTTACGCACGGTTTTAATGCGGTAGGGTTCGGCAGCGTTATCGAGCAGTTTTTTTCGTAACCGCGAAATAGCCACATCCACGCTACGATCCTGCCCGTCATAACTGACGCCGCGTAAATTCTTCAGCAGCGCATCGCGGTCCATAATTTGTCCGGCATGGGTGGCTAATTCCCATAACAATTCAAAATCAGCCGTCGAGAGTGAAATCTCATGGTTAGCAAGCGCCACTACGCGGTTGATGGGGTCGATAGTTAATGTACCGAAATGCAATGGTTTGTAAGGAGTCAGAGACGTTTCCTGAATACCTTTGGTCAGCGTCGCTTGTTCATTCTGACGCAAATGTAAACGTAAACGCGCCAACAGAACAGCGGGGGGCGTTGTTTTGAGAATATAATCGCAGGCGCCCATTTCCAGCGCCAGAATGTGGTTCATATCGCTATCGAGGGAGGTCAGCAGAACAATCGGCCCGGACCACTTTGCGCGTAAATCGCGGCAGATGGACATTCCGTCTTTACCTGGCAGCATGATATCGAGCAGCACCAGATCCGGATTTTCCCGCAGAATTGTCTCTTCGGCATGGTCGCCGCGCGGCTCCACAATAACCTGCATATCATGCTTTGCCAGGTACGCTGCAATCAATGAACCGACTTCTGTGTCATCTTCCACAAATACGATAGTGTTCATATTATTCACGTCAGATATAAAAACGTCACAATACACCGCGCTGATTTTACTTACTATCAATCGTTTCTAAACAAGGTTGCATCGGGTATTCTATTGATGACTTGTTATGAAAGTGTTAAGGTAAAAAGATGGGACTGGTAATCAAAGCCGCGCTTGGGGCGCTGGTGGTGGTGTTGATTGGTGTATTAGCTAAAACGAAAAATTACTATATCGCCGGGCTGATCCCGCTTTTCCCGACCTTCGCGCTCATCGCGCATTATATTGTTGTCAGTGAACGCGGCATTGAAGCCTTACGTACCACAATCGTTTTCAGTATGTGGTCGATTATTCCCTATTTTGTTTATCTGGCGTCGTTGTGGTATTTCACCGGAATCATGCGCTTGCCCGCTGCTTTTGTGGGTTCTGTTGCGTGCTGGGGCCTAAGCGCATGGGTGCTAATTATTTGCTGGATGAAGCTGCATTAACGCAAATGGCGGCCGCCATCAAGCGGGAAACTGCGTCCGGTTACAAAGCAACTGGTGAGTAAGTAATCGACCAGATCGATAACTTCTTTCTCACCAGGCGCGGTTTTCATCAGTGATTTATTCAGCGCCTGTTGGCGATATTCGGCGTCATCATGCTCGTTAAACAGGATCAGCGACGGCGCAATAGAATTCACTTTCACTTCCGGTGCCAGCTTGCGGGCAAACGAACGGGTCATATTATCCAGTGCCGCTTTGCTTGCAGCATAGGCAATATGTTTGTCGCTTCCGCGCTCCACCACATAATCGGTGAAGTGAATGATATCGCTGGCAGCGTGTCCGTGACCGCGCAGTAATCTTTCCAACGCATGGTTGAGCAGGTAAGGGGTATTAACATGGATCTGCATCATGCAGGCCAGAACATCAGTCAGCGGTGTACCCGGTTTTTCCGCCATCCACGCGCTGGCGTTATGCAAAATGGCACGCAGGCCGTGGGTGCTCTTTAGCACTTCATCGGCAAATGCCATCACACCGTCGTTTGTTGAAAAATCAGCCTGAATACACTGCGCACCCGCCTGAATCAGCCCATCAATGGCAGGATAGTGCGTCCGATAGCTGACAATCACCGGTTGCTTTTGATTAATAAAATGCCAGGCGAGGGCGAGGCCGATGCGACGACCTCCGCCAGTAATTAATATTGGCAAGAGTTGGGTTTTCCCCATCGTTAATCTCCTTTGCAAGCCAACGATGGGACGACAGTTATCCCACCAACATCCAGGTTGCCGGAACCGAGGCAATTAACAGCATGCCAATTAGCACCATTTCCTGACGATTCAATACATTATCATGTGTATGCGTTTTACGCGCGTACAGGAAGACCAGTAGCCCTGGCGCATACAGAACGACGGACAACAACAGGTGCATTGGGCCTGAAGCGTATAATAACCATAAGCCATAAATGCAGGCACCGACACCTACCGCTTTATGCAGCGGACGAGTAGCGATTTTCAACAAGAACGCGCCAACCAGGAAATAGGGCACCAGAATCATTTCTGAGGCGATGGTCAGCAACGTGTTGTAATCGGAACCGGTCAGCCAGATCAGAACCAGACAAATTTGCACGCAGATGTTAGTCAGCCACAGCGAGGCAGACGGCGCTGCTTGTGCATTCTGGCGCGCAAAAATGCGCGGGAATGCCTTATGGGTAGCAGCCAGGAAGGGGACTTCTGCCGCCATAATGGTCCAGCTTAAATACGCGCCACAAACGGAAACGATCAATCCGGCAGCGATGATAATCTCGCCCCACGGCCCCATCATTTTCACCATTAGACCGGCCATAGACGGGTTACGAATCTCAGCAAGTTCAGGACGCGCAACCACACCCAGCGAAAGCAGCGTGACCAATAAATAAACGCCCAGTGCGGAAAGCACCGCCAGAAGCGTTGCTTTGCCAACATCATGTTTATTCCGGGCGCGTGAAGAAACAACCACCGCACCTTCCACACCAATGAATACCCACAGTGTGATCAGCATGGTGTTTTTCACTTGTTCCCATACCGGTATGCCAAGCGCAAGGCCTGTAAAGTCGAGCTTGAAGGTGTCCAGTTTGAACATCATCATCGCCAGCACAATAAACAAACCAAGCGGCAATAATTTTGCCAATGTCGCCACCAGGTTAATGCTGGCGGCGGTTTGTACGCCGCGCAGGGTCAAAAAGTGAACAATCCACAATAATGCCGATGCACCGACGATCGATTGCCAGGTGTTACCATCGCCAAACAGGCGTAGTTCCGGCGTATCAGTGAAGAAACTTAATGCGGAAAAGACGATAACCAGATAAGAGACGTTGGCGATAACCGCGCATAGCCAGTACCCCCATGCGGAGCAGAAGCCGATTAACTCGCCAAATCCTTCCCGTGCATAGGTAAAAATACCGCCGTCAAGGTCGGGACGAATGCGTGTCAGGATCAGCATGGCAAAGGCCAGCAATAGGATGCCAGCGCCAGTAATACCCCAGCCGATGAGCAGTGCTGCCGGGCTGGCAACCGCCGCCATATTTTGCGGCAGACTGAAAACACCCGCGCCCAGCATTGAGCTTAATACCAGCGCGGTGAGTGCGCTCAGTCCCAGTTTCTTTTCCATCGATATCCAGTGTTTAAAACGTGTTTAAAAGAATAAATATTAGGGCAGAACGCATAAAAATGGTGTTTGCCACTGAAGCGCGGGATTTTACGAAGAGATGTGTCTACATGCAATGGTCACTGGGAAATTTGTGCTAAAAATGCAAAAGGCGGCATAAAGCCGCCTTATCAGTGATACTGAATAGTTATTTATACAGGTCTGCGCTGATGGTCAGGTTATTACCACGTTCCTGCCACTGGCGAGTGATGTGGTAATACTTAGCGCCTTTCTTCGCGGCACGTTTAGCAACCTGGTAGGAGACTTCGGTCATGTTGCCGTAGTTACCCGAGAACTTAATACTATCGAACGGGACCATCATTGCTGCGGTCGCTTTGTTCAGTTCTTCTACTTTGGTGCCGTCAGGAAGCGTGACAGTGTAACGTCCGCCTTTTGAGGACTGCGTTTCAAAGAAACGACCGACTTCTGCACTTGGTGATGCAGTAGTGGCAACGCCCGGGATTTCAACTTTCTTCGCGGCTTCGCCACCCGCGGCCAGCGCCGCGCGACCAGCATCAGAATCCGCCGGGATCACATCCGGGCTCTGGACGATGCGTTTTTTAGCATCTTGTTTGTAGATGAATGCAGTAATACGCTGGTTGCCGCCCTGGTTGGCATCTATCTGGCGAACGATGTAGTAAGAGTAGGCACCTTTCGCTTTTGCTGCTTTGGTGATGGCATCATTCACTTCCGGCTGGCTACGGAAGAAACCCTGCACGGTCACGGTGTCGTACGGCTCAATAAGAACAGCCTGCTCTTTAGGCAGTTCAATCACGCCATTAAAAACGCGATTCTTATCAGCTTCAGCTTTTTCAGCATCGGCTTTATAGAGGTCTGCAACTACACGCCAGTTACCGCTATTACCGAAATCTGAAGTGTCGACAACATAAAAAGAGGCGGCACCTTCTTTATCAGCGCGACGGGAAACAGCTTTAACCGCTTCGCCAATGGCATTAAAACGACCGGTAACCACTACACGGTCAAAAGGTTTAACCGCTGCCGCTTGCTCCGGTGTCAGTTCTGTTGCTGCGTTAACGGAAAATGCCGTAGCAGAAAGCAGTGCCGACGCCAGGAGGGTGTTCTTAAGCTTCATAAAAATAATCCTTCGCCTTGCGCAAACCAGGTACTGGTATTGTTATTAACGAGAAACGTGGCTGATTATTGCATTTAAACGGTGTAACTGTCTGCGTCATTTTTCATATCCGCTTCCTTGATTTGATTTTAAACCTGATCGGATGATCATCAGTGCTTAAAAAATAGTCGCAGTAACATAAAAACTGCTGAAATGACTGAATTGCATAAGTTAATTTAATGTAAAGCAATAGATTTTGCCGGGGGGATATCATGTTTTACCAGGCCACCGGAGACAATTATCGGTCTTTATCCTGTGTTCTAAGGTGTTTATCCCTCAGTCATCACTGAATCGTTTATATTTTGCGAGTTCACGCCGAATTACTGATTTTTGACGCTAGATCACAGGCATTATTTTCAGTACGTTATAGACGTTTGTTACTAATTTATTTTAACGGAGTAACATTTAGCTCGTACATGAGCGGCTTGTGTATCAAAAACACAGGCAAACCATCATCAATAAAACCGATGGAAGGGAATATCATGCGAATTGGCATACCAAGAGAACGGTTAACCAATGAAACCCGTGTTGCAGCAACACCGAAAACAGTGGAGCAGTTGCTGAAACTAGGTTTTACCGTCGCGGTAGAGAGCGGCGCAGGTCAACTGGCAAGTTTTGACGATAAAGCGTTTGTGCAAGCGGGCGCCGAAATTGTAGAAGGGAATAACGTCTGGCAGTCAGAGATCATTCTGAAGGTCAATGCGCCGTTAGATGATGAAATTGCGTTACTGAATCCGGGGACCACGCTGGTGAGCTTCATCTGGCCCGCGCAGAATCCGGAGTTAATGCAAAAACTCGCGGAGCGTAACGTGACCGTGATGGCGATGGACTCTGTACCACGTATCTCACGTGCACAATCGCTGGATGCGCTAAGTTCGATGGCGAATATCGCTGGCTATCGCGCCATTGTTGAAGCGGCTCATGAGTTTGGGCGTTTCTTTACCGGGCAAATCACCGCAGCAGGTAAAGTCCCTCCGGCAAAAGTGATGGTGATTGGTGCGGGCGTTGCGGGCCTGGCGGCCATTGGCGCAGCAAACAGCCTTGGCGCAATTGTGCGTGCATTCGATACCCGCCCGGAAGTGAAAGAACAAGTTCAAAGTATGGGCGCGGAATTCCTCGAGCTGGATTTTAAAGAGGAAGCAGGTAGCGGCGATGGTTACGCCAAAGTGATGTCGGAAGCGTTCATCAAAGCCGAAATGGAACTCTTTGCCGCCCAGGCAAAAGAGGTCGATATCATTGTGACTACCGCGCTTATTCCAGGCAAACCAGCACCGAAACTGATTACCCGTGAAATGGTTGATTCGATGAAATCGGGTAGTGTGATTGTCGACCTGGCAGCCCAAAACGGTGGTAACTGTGAATACACCGTGCCGGGTGAAATCTTCACCACGGAGAATGGTGTCAAAGTGATTGGCTACACCGATCTTCCTGGTCGTCTGCCGACGCAATCATCACAGCTTTACGGCACCAACCTTGTCAATCTACTGAAACTGTTGTGCAAAGAGAAAGACGGCAACATCACGGTTGATTTTGATGATGTGGTAATTCGCGGCGTGACCGTGATCCGTGCTGGCGAAATTACCTGGCCGGCGCCGCCGATTCAGGTTTCAGCCCAGCCGCAGGCAGCGCAGAAAGCGGCACCTGAAGTGAAAACCGAAGAAAAATGTGCCTGCTCACCGTGGCGTAAATACGCGCTGATGGCGCTGGCAATCATTCTTTTCGGCTGGTTTGCAAGCGTAGCACCGAAAGAATTCCTCGGACACTTTACCGTTTTCGCGCTGGCATGCGTCGTAGGTTATTACGTGGTGTGGAATGTCTCTCATGCGTTGCATACGCCGCTGATGTCGGTTACTAACGCGATTTCAGGGATTATTGTTGTCGGAGCTCTATTGCAGATTGGCCAGGGCGGCTGGGTTAGCTTCCTTAGTTTTATCGCGGTGCTTATCGCCAGCATTAATATTTTCGGTGGCTTTACCGTGACTCAGCGCATGCTGAAAATGTTTCGTAAAAACTAAGGGGTAGCATATGTCTGGAGGATTAGTTACAGCTGCATACATTGTTGCCGCGATCCTGTTTATCTTCAGCCTGGCCGGGCTTTCTAAACATGAAACGTCTCGTCGGGGTAACAACCTTGGTATCGCCGGGATGGCGATTGCGTTAATCGCGACTATCTTTGGACCAGATACTGGTAACGTTGGCTGGATCCTGGTTGCGATGGTCATCGGTGGCGCGATTGGTATCCGTCTGGCGAAGAAAGTCGAAATGACCGAAATGCCGGAACTGGTGGCGATCCTGCATAGCTTCGTTGGTCTGGCGGCGGTGTTGGTTGGTTTTAACAGTTATCTGCATCATGACGCGGAAATGGCGCCGATTCTGGCCAATATTCACCTGACGGAAGTATTCCTCGGTATCTTCATCGGTGCGGTGACTTTCACTGGGTCGGTCGTGGCGTTCGGTAAGCTGTGCGGAAAGATTTCGTCTAAACCGTTGATGCTGCCAAACCGCCATAAAATGAACCTGGCTGCATTGGTCGTTTCCTTCCTGCTATTGATGGTGTTTGTTCGTACCGATAGTGTTGGCTTGCAGGTGCTGGCATTACTGATAATGACCGCTATTGCGCTGGTATTCGGTTGGCATTTGGTGGCTTCTATCGGTGGTGCAGATATGCCAGTGGTAGTGTCGATGCTGAACTCCTACTCCGGTTGGGCGGCAGCGGCAGCGGGCTTTATGCTTAGTAACGACCTGCTGATTGTGACCGGTGCGCTGGTCGGTTCTTCGGGCGCCATTCTTTCTTACATCATGTGTAAGGCGATGAACCGTTCCTTTATCAGCGTTATTGCGGGTGGTTTCGGCACCGATGGTTCCTCTACCGGCGATGATCAGGAAGTCGGCGAGCATCGTGAAATCACAGCGGAAGAGACGGCGGAACTGCTGAAAAACTCCCATTCGGTGATAATCACCCCAGGATACGGCATGGCGGTAGCGCAGGCACAATATCCGGTCGCAGAAATCACCGAGAAACTGCGTGCGCGCGGCATCAACGTGCGTTTCGGTATTCACCCGGTTGCGGGCCGTTTACCCGGGCATATGAACGTGTTGCTGGCGGAAGCGAAAGTACCGTATGACATCGTGCTGGAGATGGACGAAATCAACGATGACTTCGCGGATACCGATACCGTACTGGTGATTGGTGCCAACGATACGGTTAACCCGGCGGCACAGGACGATCCGAAGAGCCCGATTGCTGGCATGCCTGTTTTGGAAGTGTGGAAAGCGCAGAACGTGATTGTCTTTAAACGCTCGATGAACACTGGCTATGCTGGCGTGCAAAACCCGCTGTTCTTCAAGGAGAACACTCACATGCTGTTTGGTGACGCCAAAGCCAGCGTGGATGCAATCCTCAAAGCTCTGTAACCTCAACGGCCTCTACGGAGGCCGCTTGCCCGCGCAGAAATGAGGCCTACATGTAAGCTGCAATGTATTGAATATGCACTAACTTGTAGGCCGCATTGGCCAAATGGCCGTTACTCTTTATTGAGATCGCTTAACAGAACGGCGATGCTTTGGCCTCCCGCCGTTTGCTCAAGCGCAATTTTGACAATAATCGTCAACGGCACAGAAAGCAGCATACCTACCGGTCCTAACAACCATCCCCAAAAGATTAATGACAAAAAGACCACCAGTGTGGAAAGTCCTAACCCGCGTCCCATAATGCGTGGCTCCAGAATATTGCCGAAGACCAAATTAATCAGCAGATATCCCGCCAGCACCAACAACGCTTCGTAGAAGCCATTAAAGACCAGAACCTGGGCGATAGGGGGGATAGCCGCCAGAACCGAACCAATATTGGGGATGTAATTAAGCGCAAAGGCCAACAATCCCCAGACAAAAGCAAAGCGAACGTCCATTGCGGCGAGCATCGCCCAGGCGACCAGTCCGGTGATGATGCTAATGGCCGTCTTCAGCACCAGGTAATGCGATACACTATCAATGGCACGTTGAATAGCCGCCATTCCCTCGGCTGGGCGAGCCATCATTTGTTGCAGTTTGCAGGGCAGTTGTGGCACTTCGAGCAGCATAAACAGCACCGTCAGCAGCAACAAAAATATTGACGACATGGCATTTGTTAACTGCGTCAGCAGGTTGGTGAGTAACGTCATTGCTGCGTTGGGGTCAATGTAATGCGCCAGTTGATCAACCGAGACATCAATACCCACGCGTTGTAATAACGGTTCCAGAGCTTGCAGCGGTTTTATGATGGAGCTGCGATAGAGCGGCAAGGTACGAGTGAGTTCATTGAGTGTTGAGCCGAGATAGGCAAGCAGCAGTATCATCGCCATTACGATGATGATCATTAAAATCGACACAGCCAGTACGCGTGGCACTCGCCAGCGAACCATGCGTTGTACCAGAGGATTAAGAATTACTGCGATAAATAGAGCGAGGATAAAGGGGACGATGATATCGGCGGCAAACCGAATGCCACAGAGAATAATGACCAGCATTCCCAACATAATGACGATTTTTAGGCCATTGAGTGTGATGATCGGCTTTGCCATTCTTATCCCCGTTTGTTCTTCCTTCACTAATAATATTTTATTTTAAGCGGCGGCATTATAACGAAAATCGAACCACTCAGGTAAAGAAATGAAAATGTTTTGAGTAAATTCTTAAGCTATGGTACAAATCAGACGTGTTCAACTACCGAGGACAATTATCATCCGCGATGACGAGAAGCAACACTGCGGATAATTGTAATATTATGGACAATTTGTTCAGGACGTTATTTTCTACATCTACTCATCTTCGTACCTCATCCACTATCTTGCTCGCAGGTGAGCAGCACTGGCGCAACGCGCTTTAGTCCTTTCTTCTGCCGAAGCTTACGCTATGCGCTGGGCTCGACCACTTTACTTAGATTTCGCTGAATTAAGCGAACATTAAAATAATTCTCTTGCAGGAGAAGGGCGATGTATTTTTATTGGGTTTTATTAGGTCTGGCTATTGCCACAGAAATTACCGGCACGTTATCTATGAAATGGGCTAGCGTCAGTGATGGAAACGGCGGATTTATTTTAATGCTGGTGATGATTTCTCTGTCATATATATTTCTCTCTTTCGCCGTTAAAAAAATCGCGTTAGGCGTAGCCTATGCGCTGTGGGAAGGCATCGGTATTTTATTTATTACGCTGTTTAGCGTTTTGTTATTTGATGAAAGTTTATCGCCGATGAAAATTGCTGGGTTAACGGCCCTGGTTGCCGGGATTGTATTGATCAAATCGGGTACGCGTAAAGTGCGTAAATCTACGCTGGAGCAGAATCATGGTTCAGTTTGAATGGATTCACGCCGCCTGGTTGGCACTGGCAATAGTGCTGGAAATTATTGCAAACGTCTTTTTGAAATTTTCTGATGGCTTTCGCCGTAAAATCTTTGGCTTGCTGTCGCTGGCGGCGGTACTTGCTGCTTTTAGTGCACTATCCCAGGCAGTTAAAGGGATAGACTTGTCAGTGGCGTATGCATTGTGGGGGGGATTTGGTATTGTCGCCACATTAGCAGCCGGTTGGGTCCTGTTTGGTCAGCGCTTAAACCGCAAAGGCTGGGTTGGGCTGGTCCTGTTGTTAGCTGGAATGATCATGGTGAAACTTGCCTGACGCTTATGCTGCCCGTATTTTCGGGCAGCATGTAAACGCTATTGCCGGGATAACTCTTCCAGTTTGTCGCGAAAGCCGGTAACAGAGATAGCCCGGTTATCGGCCCGCCAGCGGTCTTTCGCCGCAGGCGCCGAACTTTGCACGCCAATCAACTGCCAGCCGTCATCAGTATGCAGCATTAGCGGCGAACCGCTGTCTCCCGGTAGGGTATCGCACTGATGCGACATCACTGACGTTTGCGCCCAGCCAGTCACTTCGCAATTTTTATGACTGTACAACGTATCCAGGTGATCCTCGGGATATCCTGCCTGGGTCACTTTACGACCCGCCGCCTTTAATGCGGTGGTGAGTGCTGCTTTGTCGCCCTCGAAAAGTGGTAAGGGGGTAATGCCGGAAGGCGGATTACGCAACACAATCAAACCAAAATCCCACGGCGCGGCAGCAGGCGGGACAATCCAGCCATCTCCATTAGCCTTTAACCGTTTTCCTAATGTCGGATCAACACGGCCTTCAATGTTGTGGATCTCATAGCGCCATAGCCCTTTATTCGACACAAAACGCAGCGCAATTGCTTTGTCTGGTTTGCCTTTTGGCGGCGTTAATAAACAGTGACCCGCCGTTAATGCGAGATTAGGCGCAATCAGGGTAGCCGTGCAGAGATTTCCACTGGCAGTCTCCAGTTGCCCAACTGCATCCCACGGAGATTGGGTCGTGTTAATTACCGGCACTCGATCGTCATGACCAAAAAAAAGGGTGCTGACTTCATCATTAGCCGATTCAGGACTGTCAGGTTTATCCGCAAATACAAATGCAGATGTCAAACTAATTGCACCCAGTACTACAGCAATGGTTGTACGCATATCACACTCTGGTGGGTAATTATGATTATTAAAAGCAAACCCTCATAAATACTATAGCCGGGACGGGATTAAAGTGGGAGTGAAATCAGATAACTACGATCAGAAAAGATAAAAGCGAGTGGCAATAAGTGCGCATAATATAAGGATGATAAGAATGAACTCAAAGCGATAACGGCCCACCATAGTACCCTCCGCTAAAGGCGGCGCTAAACGTTATCCGTTTAGCACCGCAATTTTCAGGCGCGAGGGGGCGCGCCATTATTGCTGTTGAAAACTCAAGCTGCTGGTTGTGCTGCTGGTTTTGCAGGTTGCTGATTGCTGTGTTTCTTGGCGTGTTTTTTCGCTGCTTGTGCTTTTTGTTCCGGTGCTTTCTGTTCAGTTGTCGCTTTTTTATGATGCTTTTTAGCCGCCTGCGCTTTTTGGGCAGGTGCTGCTTTATGCTGTTTTTTATGATGAGTGGTTTTTGCAGGTGCAGCTTTGGTGGCAGTCGTTGCTGGGGCCGGTGTGGTCGCAGTCTCTGCGGCAAAGACGGCAGAAGAGAGACTCATTGCAGCGGCAACAACCAGAGCTAATACTTTTTTCATTGTCATACCCTCAATTTGGTTTTTTATGCAACCCCACTGCGGGGCCGATGTAATGACTATATCTCGGGTAATGAGAAGCTTCCGTGAGTGGTTGGTTTCGGCATGTAACGATATGTACAAAGTAAATTGGTAAATAATAACGTGATGTGATTTAAGGTGAATCCCCTACTAATATCAGTAGTCTTGATCGAGTTTACTATTTCGCTGTTCCCAAAACGGTAGAATTACTTTGCATCATCAATAAATGACACACAGTAAATGAATCCGATAATTTGGGTGTTTATTATCCTGATGACGTTAGATGCGCTGCGGGAATTGGCTGGCGCTTCGTCTATTTTAGGATGGTTATTAACGTTGAGTTGAGCAGACAATAAGTCCGGGTGGGTATTTTACTCCGCCCGGACTTATTTTTTCAGGCGTGCAATCTATGGTGCAAACGTGTACCCACTATAATCGCGACCACCAGCATTGACGCAATAAAGGTACCGACGCCGTTCCAACCGTAGTTATGCCAGAAGACCCCACCTAATGTTCCGGCAATACTTGATCCCAGGTAGTAACTGAACAGATACAGCGAGGAAGCCTGGCCTTTGGCGCGTTTAGCGCGGGGGCCAATCCAACTGCTGGCGACCGAGTGAGCGGCAAAGAATCCGGCGGAGAAGAGCAACATTCCGGCAAAAATCAACCATATCGAACTGAATAATGTCATTAACAGGCCAACAAGCATGACACCTGTCGAAGACAACATTACAGGGCCGCGTCCAAAGCGGGTGGTCATAGTTCCGGCTTTTGGTGAACTCCAGGTGCCTGTCAAATAGACCAGCGATAATAACCCAACCACTGCCTGGCTAACATGCCAGGGGGAGAGCATCAAGCGATAGCCGATGTAATTAAACAGCGTTACGAATGAGCCCATCAACAAAAAACCCTCTGCGAATAACAAAGGCAAACCCTGGTCGCGCCAGTGCAGACGGAAGTTGATAAATAACGTTTTAGGGCGCAGTGAAGAAGGGCGGAAATGGCGAGATTCCGGAAGAATTTTCCAGAACATTAACGCCGAGGCCAGTGCGAAACAGCCAATCGCTGCCAGTGCAATTCGCCAGCTGAAGAAATCGGTAAAGACACCGCTAATTAAGCGTCCGCTCATGCCGCCAATCGAGTTACCGCTGATATACAACCCCATCGAAAAGGCGACAAAACTCGGGTGGATCTCTTCACTAAGGTAGGTCATGCCCACCGCAGCCACGCCGCTTAATGAAAGGCCAATCAAGGCGCGCATCACCAAAATGCCGTGCCAGCTGGTCATCATCGTCGAAAATAACGTACAGATGGAGGCCAACAATAGCGCCGTCACCATCACTGGCTTGCGACCAATGGCATCGGAAAGCGGGCCAGTAAACAGCAAACCGATAGCCAGCATTGCCGTTGAAATTGACAGTGAAATGCTACTGTTTGCGGGTGTTAAGCCAAACTCCTGCGAAAGAACCGGAAGGATAGGTTGCACACAATAGAGAAGTGCGAAGGTTGCCAGTCCGGCAGAAAAAAGCGCCAGGGTCACGCGCATGAATTGCGGCGTACCGCGTTTGATGAATAGGTTTGGCTGGGAAACGTTTTGCTTGTCAGTGTCGCTTGCCGGAGCGCCATCAACAGTTGTGGTACGACTCACTTGAAATCCTTACTAAATATGCGCGTTGTGTTAGCTCAGGAATAGAGTAGGAAAATCGAATTGTTATGTCTAATATATTAATAGTCTCAAATAATATGTTTAAAATATGAATATTGAATTGCGTCACATCCGTTACTTCATCGCTGTTGCGGAAGAATTGCATTTTGGTCGTGCTGCAGCTCGGCTGAATATTTCCCAACCGCCACTAAGCCAACAGATTCAGGCGTTGGAGCAACAAATTGGCGCGCGCCTGCTGGCCAGGACCAATCGTAGCGTCTCGCTCACCGCTGCAGGCAAACAATTTCTTGCCGATAGTCGCCAAATTATTTCTCTGGTAGACGATGCCGCAGCGCGAGCTGAACGTCTGCATCAGGGGGAGGCGGGAGAGTTACGCATTGGTTTTACCTCATCGGCGCCATTCATTCGCGCCGTGTCAGATACCTTATCGTTATTTCGCCGTGAATTTCCTGATGTCCATTTGCAGACACGCGAGATGAATACCCGCGAGCAAATTACGCCCCTTATCGAAGGGACACTCGATATGGGACTGTTACGCAATACTTTGCTGCCGGAGACGTTGAACCACGCGGTAATTGTGCATGAACCGCTTATGGCGATGATTCCGCACGATCATTCATTGGCCAGTAAATCTGTAGTTACGCTGGCGGAACTGGCAAAAGAGCCGTTTGTTTTCTTTGATCCTCACGTTGGGACGGGGCTTTATGATGACATTCTTGGCCTGATGCGACGCTACAATCTTACACCGGTTATTACCCAGGAAGTGGGTGAGGCAATGACCATCATGGGCCTTGTGTCTGCCGGTTTGGGGGTTTCGATTTTACCTGCCTCATTTAAGCGTGTTCAACTTAATGAAATGCGTTGGATACCTATTGCTGAAGAAGATGCGGTTTCTGAAATGTGGTTGGTCTGGCCAAAGCATCATGAACAAAGTCCGGCTGCGCGAAACTTTCGTATTCAGCTGCTGAATGCTCTCAAGTGAGGTAAAATCCAGCCAAAAAACCCGAAAAGTGTGCTGTTAATCACATGGCTAAGTAAAAATTTGACGGCACGCATTGAAGTGTTTCACCATAGCCTACAGATTATTTCGGAGCGCGAAAATATAGGGAGTATAAGGTGGTTGCTGAAAACCAGCCTGGACATATTGATCAAATAAAGCAGACCAACGCAGGTGTTGTATATCGCCTGATTGATCAGCTTGGTCCCATTTCGCGTATCGACCTTTCTCGCATGGCGCAACTGGCTCCAGCCAGTATCACCAAAATTGTCCGCGAAATGCTAGAAGCGCACCTGGTGCAAGAGTTAGAAATTAAAGAAGCGGGAAACCGTGGCCGCCCTGCGGTGGGGTTGGTGGTGGAAACAGAAGCCTGGCATTATCTTTCTCTGCGCATCAGTCGTGGTTTGATTTTCATTGCTTTGCGTGATTTAAGCAGCAAGCTGGTGGTGGAAGAGACGCTGGAGCTGGCGCTTCAGGATGAATTGCCTTTGCTGGAACGTATCATTGCGCATATTGATCAGTTTTTTATCCGTCATCAAAAAAAACTCGAACGCCTGACATCCATCGCTATTACATTGCCGGGAATTATTGATACGGAAAATGGCATTGTGCACCGGATGCCGTTTTACGAGGATGTGAAAGAGATGCCGCTCGGCGAAGCGCTGGAGCAGCACACAGGTGTACCAGTTTATATTCAGCATGATATCAGTGCATGGACGATGGCTGAGGCATTATTTGGTGCCTCTCGCGGGGCGCGCGATGTGATTCAGGTGGTAATTGATCACAATGTTGGCGCAGGCGTGATTACCGACGGTCACCTGTTACATGCCGGAAGCAGCAGCCTGGTAGAAATTGGCCATACCCAGGTGGATCCCTATGGTAAACGTTGTTATTGCGGTAACCACGGTTGCCTGGAAACCATCGCCAGTGTGGACAGCATCCTCGAACTGGCGCAATTACGCCTTAATCAATCAATGAGTTCGATGTTGCACGGGCAGCCTTTGAGCGTGGATTCCTTATGCCATGCGGCGTTGCAGGGAGACTTGCTGGCAAAGGACATTATCACTGGCGTAGGCGCGCATGTTGGGCGCATTCTGGCCATCATGGTGAATTTATTTAACCCACAAAAAATACTGATTGGCTCGCCGTTAAGCAAAGCGGCAAAGATTCTGTTTCCTGTGATTTCTGACAGCATCCGTCAGCAGGCGCTTCCAGCATACAGTCAGCATATTAGCGTTGAGAGCACTCAGTTCACCAATCAGGGGACAATGGCGGGAGCCGCGCTGGTAAAAGACGCGATGTATAATGGATCTTTGCTGATTCGTCTGTTGCAGGGTTAACATTTTTTAACTGTTCTACCAAAATTTGCGCTATCTCAAATTGAGTGCAGAAAGCATAACTTAGACTTTCCACGTTGAATTATTTTCCTGGCTTATATTAGTGAAGCATAACGGTGGAGTTAGTGATGCTGAAGCGTTTCTTTATAACAGGTACAGACACTTCTGTAGGGAAAACGGTGGTTTCCCGCGCATTGCTACAAGCGTTAGCCTCCCAGGGAAAAACGGTTGCGGGATACAAACCCGTAGCGAAGGGGAGCAAAGAGACACCTGACGGGCTGCGTAATAAAGATGCCCTGGTGTTGCAGAGTGTTTCATCAATTGAACTGCCTTATGAAGCAGTCAATCCCATTGCGTTAAGCGAAGAAGAAAGTAGCGTGGCACACAGTTGTCCAATCAATTACACGCTCATTTCAAATGGTCTGGCTAACCTGACCGACAAAGTTGATCATGTTGTAGTTGAGGGGACTGGCGGATGGCGTAGCCTGATGAATGATCTGCGTCCGCTCTCTGAATGGGTGGTCCAGGAGCAGCTACCGGTGTTGATGGTGGTGGGCATTCAGGAAGGCTGTATTAACCATGCGCTTCTGACCGCACAAGCGATTGCGAACGACGGTCTGCCGCTCATTGGCTGGGTGGCTAATCGTATTAACCCCGGGTTAGCACATTATGCAGAAATCATTGATGTGCTGGGTAAAAAACTCCCGGCACCACTCATTGGTGAACTGCCTTATCTGCCGCGCGCTGAACAGCGAGAACTGGGTCAATACATCCGTTTAGCCATGCTGCGTAGTGTGCTGTCGGTAGATAGAGTCAGGGTGTAAGGTCCGCGACATTACCGACGCAATCACGCAGGCAATCAATAAACCGGGGAGTAGCTGATACTCCCCGGTCATTTCGCATATCATCAATGTCGACATAATTGGCGCATGCGTGGTCGCAGCCAGCAGTGTTGCCATCCCAGTTAGCCCGAGTAAAAGCGTCATTTCTTCGCCGCCGGGAAGCCATAACCCCAGACTACGTCCATACAGCATGCCAATTGCAAGTCCGATAAATAGCGTTGGCGTAAACACGCCGCCAGGCGCGCCGGAACCGCTACTGGCCAGCACGGCAAAAAGTTTGCAGATGAAGATCGCAGCAATGACCGTAAACAGTGGTGGGGTGGTTAAAAAGGATTGCACCGTACTATAACCATTGCCCCATACGGCAGGCGTGAGCAGAGAAAGCAGGCCGACGATCAATCCCCCTAACGCCAACTGCCAGGGCGGCGCCAGTTTTAGATGAACAAAACCCTGATGACTGGCGCTCATCATTTTCAACAGTAATGGTCCGCAAAGACCCGCCAGCACGCCGGTACTGATAATCAACACATAGTCCCGTACATGCAGCGTCACCTCGAGTTGAACGCTGTAGAGTAATGTATCGCTGTGATTAATAAGATTGCTGACAAGTAATGCCACCACGGCTGAAATCACCACCGGGCCAAGAGAGGCCAGCATCAAGGTGCCAAACAGCACTTCGGCAATAAATAAACTCCCAGCAAGCGGCGCGCGATAGGCTGCAGCCATGCCTGCCGCAGCACCGCAGGCAATCCATAATTTCCACTCTTCACGCGGTGTAATACGTTGGGCAAACCAGGATGCGGCAAGAGCCGCCAGCAGAATCATCGCGCCTTCACGGCCAATTGCGCTACCGCTGGCTACCACCAGCAGAGAGGCCAGTGATTTTACCAAACTTGCTGCGTAATCGAACTGTCCCTCGGTCTGCAATGCTTCCATATAATCGGTTGGCGCATGAGGGCGTTGCTGCGTAACTCTCTGCCAGCCCATGAGCAATAAACCTGCCGCCAGACCGCCGAGCGCAGGAGTTAACAAGCGTCGCCACAAAGAAAGGTTTGTCGCAGCATTGACCAGACTCCCGGAATCATTGCTCAGGAACAACCACTCCAGCAACAGCATGGCATGACGGAACCCGGCAACGGCAAGCGCCGCGAGAATACCGATTACTGTTGCGATAAGCAGACGACGGAACATGGTGCGCAGATCCGGGTAAAGGTGTAGATGATGCATGAGTAAAAATGGCAATTTAAATACGAGCATCTATTTTGCGGGAAAAGACGTCAGGCGCAAAAGCTGTACGTGCTTTAAGTGGGGAAAAGGTGTGACACTGTAACGTATTTAAAATTGGATGGCGAACTATTGTCGCCATCCGGTAATACCGATTAACCTCAACGAAACAGAGGCTTAACTGCGACGGGAATCAGCAATTGTGACTGCCACTCAGCCAGCGTTAAGCGAGCCAGTTCACCAAGTGTGCGGTAAAAAGGGTGGTCTGCTTTTTCGATAAACACCTCGAGAAAGCGCGTCGACCACGGTAAAAGATGCCACGCCAGCAACTCTTCGCACTCGGTCTGACGACCATTCTCCGCCAGCCAGGCCGCCATCAGTAGCAACGAACCAAAATGATCTTCAGGCTCGTTTTGCTTCATCTCAAACTGAATGCCTTTTTCGCGCATCCATTGACGAAGTGCCAACGTTGAATCGCCAAACAGTACCGATTCACGATCTAACCAGACCGATCCCCACGGTGGAGACGGCAATGCCCACGGGCCAACGAATAAACGCTGCCAGGCCTGCGTACGCGACTCTTCACTCTGTTGCTGAAAAGCCGTTACCAGCGGCACTAAAGAAGTTTGCGGCAGAGGCCACTGAGTTTCCCAGCCATCGCTGGTCATTGCAGAAACCAGAGGCGCGGCTTCCTCGCTTTCTGGGGCGTAATAAAACAGCGCACCCAACACGCGCGCCGCGACAGAAAAATTATCTTGTTGTGAAAAATGCGTCATTCCTATCACCCTGAAACGTGCGGGTTACCCCGCACCAAGTTGTTAACCTGCGACAGCCATTCCGACCGTCATGTGCAGGCCATAAAATAGCGCTCGCCCGATCATCTCACCGCCCAGTATGAGAGTTAACCCTAACACAAGCCCGGCAACGTGAGGTTCATGGCGACGGATTAGCGGACACAGCCAGCATCCCAGACCAGCGCATAACAATACCACACGCCAGGCTTGTAATGCGGCGTAATCTGGCACCAGTGCGCTGGCTTGTTGTACGGATGAGTGAATAGAGGCCAGAGACAAACCTTGCAGCACAATCCCCCCGACACAGGCGATCAGCGCGAGAACGCTAATGATGGCAAACGGTGTAGTATTAAACGTCACGCGGGCGGCCCGCAGAATAGCCGCCGCAAGTATGGGGCCACTCAACAAAACCGTCAGGAAAAAGGCCAACGTAGTATAACCGTTATGCCAGGTTGGCACGGTATCGATTTGATAAACGCAACTCATCATCCAGACGAAAACGACACCGAGAACCATGCTGACGAGTAACCAGAGTCTCCCTAACGCTTGCGGTATCTTCCTTGTTACCACTGCCAGCCACCATAACCCGCCAACGGCAAAGAACAATGAACCGGCAGCAATTTCGTTGCTCAAGCCGGAAGCACCGATTCGATTCAGCGAATTAAATGCCCGCAGCGGTGAGCCCAGGTGCATGATGGAGGCGATAAAACCGATGCCCATCAACAGCCAGAGGAAAAACATGCCGCGAACAATGCGCTGACGGTCTGCGTCACCTTTGGTAACCAACCAGCCAATTCCACTGACAATCAGCGCACCCACCACACATTGGCCCAATAGGGTAAAGACAACCAGCGGCCATTCATGCCATCCATTTCCCATTTTAGACTTCCTCCGGATTAGCCAGATAACCAGTGGTATCGCCGGTCGGTCGGCTGTTGGCGTTAGGTTTGATAACGATATTGGGTTTTGTGAAATGTGCGCGCGGCAGTGGCGCGACGGCAGCCAGTGTGCCGTGCTTCTGGCGTAACTCTTCAATCGGACCGAACTCAAGCGCACGCAGCGGGCAGGATTCAACACATATAGGTTGTTTCCCTTCCGCGACACGTGAATAACAGCCATCGCACTTAGTCATATGTCCTTTTTCTGCATTGTACTGTGGCGCGCCGTAAGGGCAGGCCATGTGACAGTAGCGACAGCCGATACAAACATCTTCGTCAACCACCACAAAGCCATCTTCGCGCTTATGCATTGCGCCGCTGGGGCAGACTTTGGTGCAGGCCGGATCTTCACAATGGTTACAGGAGAGGGAGAGATAGTAGGCAAACACATTCTGATGCCATACACCATTGTCTTCCTGCCAGTCGCCTCCTGCATATTCGTAAATACGGCGGAAGCTTACTTCGGGGCTAAGATCTTTAAAGTCTTTGCATGCCAGCTCGCAGGTTTTGCAGCCGGTACAGCGGCTGGAATCAATAAAAAATCCATATTGCGTTGTCATGGGCTACTCCTTAAACCTTTTCGATCTCGACGAGATTGGTGTGCTGCGGATTTCCCTTAGCAAGTGGTGAAGGGCGCAGAGTGGTCAGCGTATTCACACAGCCGCCGTGGTCGATTTTATCACCAGCCATATTTGCCTCATGCCAGGCCCCCTGACCCATAGCGCTAACGCCGGGGATGATGCGCGGCGTTACTTTTGCCGGCAGGCGGACTTCGCCACGATCGTTAAACACCCGAACCATATCGCCATTAGCAATGCCGCGCTTCTGCGCATCTATAGGGTTGATCCACACTTCCTGACGACAGGCTTCTTTCAGTAGTTCGATGTTGCCGTAGGTGGAGTGAGTACGGGATTTATAATGGAAACCAAACAGTTGTAGCGGGAAGGTACTGCGTTCAGGTGAATCCCAACCTTCAAAGGTTGATGCATAAACCGGCAAAGGGCTTATCACTTCATCTTTTTCCAGTTCCCAGGTTCGGGCAATTTCCGCAAGCTTGCTGGAGTATATTTCAATCTTACCGGATGGCGTTTTCAGGGGATTCGCCTCGGGATCGTCACGAAATGCTTTGTAGGCAACGAAATGACCATTGGGATCTTTACGTTTGTAAATCCCCATTTTTTTCAGTTCATCATAAGACGGCAGTGCCGGATCTTTAGCGACCATTTGGGCGTACAGATGCTGCAACCACTGTTCCTGGGTACGACCCTCGGTGAATCGCTGATACACATCAGGTCCAAGACGTTTCGCGACCTCGCTCAGGATCCAGTAAATCGGTTTGCGTTCAAATTTCTCACTGGTCACCGGTTGCAGGAATATGAGATAGCCCATGTTACCGGCGTAATCGTTAGGAATGATGTCTTCCTGTTCAACGGTCATCAGATCTGGTAGCAAAATATCGGCGTATTTTGCCGAAGAGGTCATAAAGTTTTCGATGACCACAATCATTTCGCATTTCGACTCATCCTGCAGAATTTCATGCGTTTTGTTGATGTCCGAGTGCTGATTCACCAGGGTGTTACCGGCATAGTTCCAGATGAACTTAATCGGCACATCCAGCTTCTCTTTGCCGCGAACGCCGTCGCGTGTTGCGGTCATTTGCGGGCCATGATCGATAGCATCGGTCCAGCTAAAACAGGAGATTGACGTTTTGACCGGATTATCCAACATTGGCAAACGTTCAATGGTAATTGTGTAGGTAGATTCACGTGCGCCACTATTTCCACCGCTGATGCCGACATTGCCCGTCAGAATGGGTAACATAGCAATAGCGCGAGCGGTCAACTCGCCGTTCGCCTGGCGCTGTGGTCCCCAGCCCTGGCATATGTAGGCGGGTTTTGCTGTCCCGATCTCACGAGCCAGTTTGACGATACGGTCCGCCGGGATACCGGTGATCTGCGAAGCCCACTGCGGTGTTTTCGCTGTTTTATCGTCACCTTCGCCAAGAATATACGCCTTGTAATGACCATTTTTTGGCGCATCCGCAGGCAAGGTTTTTTCGTCATAACCTACGCAGTATTTATCGAGAAAGGGTTGATCGACGAGATTTTCGTTAATTAACACCCAGGCGATACCTGCCACCAGTGCAGCATCGGTTCCTGGACGAATAGGAAACCATTCGTCTTCACGGCCAGCAGCGGTATCGGTGTAGCGCGGATCGATAACGATCATTTTGGCGTTGGATTTCTCGCGCGCTTTTTCCAGAAGGTAAGTGATTCCGCCGCCGCTCATTCGTGTTTCAGCGGGGTTGTTACCAAACATCACCACCAGCTTGCTGTTTTCGATATCGGTGGTGCTGTTACCATCGTTACTTCCGTAGGTGTAAGGCATTGCACAGGAAATTTGCGCGGTACTGTAGGAACCATACTGATTAAGCGAACCACCGTAACAGTTCATCAGGCGTTTTACTGCAGAGGCTGATGGAGAAGAGCGAGTCATATTTCCGCCAACGATCCCCGAAGAGTACTGAATATAAACAGCCTCGTTGCCATATTGTGCGACGGTTTTTTTCAGGCTATTGGCGATGGTATCAAGCGCCTCATTCCAGCTAATACGCTCGAATTTTCCTTCGCCGCGTTTGCCTACGCGTTTCATTGGATAGTTCAGCCGATCGGGATGATTAATCCGCCGACGTATAGAACGACCACGCAAACAGGCACGTACCTGATGATTGCCATATTCGTCGTCGCCAGTATTATCGGTTTCCACCCATGTGACTTCATTATCTTTAACATGGAGACGAAGCGCGCAGCGACTGCCACAGTTGACGGAACAAGCCCCCCATACAACTTTTTCGCTGGCCTGCTGTACTGCCGCCGCTGCGCTGCGCATAGCGAAAGGCAACGATAAACTGCCAGCTGCAAGCGCCAGTGAACCTATAGCGGTAGATTTAACCAATGTTCTGCGGCTAATGCCCACCTGATTTTCATTTTTGGACATAACTCACTCCCTGATTTCTATCGTTATATACATATTTATATTTTGAATATTTAGCGTGCTAACAATAGGGGGTCTACCCATTTTAGGTTAGGAATTATTAATCCATATCAATAGAAGGGCATCAGTGATAACTGGCTACAATAGAGCATCAGAAGTACGTTGCTGGATGGCTCGCGAACGTCTTATCGAGCCTACAGATCCGTTACAGAATGTAGACCTGACAAGACGCGCCAGCGTCCATCATACTTTTACTGCGGTTCGGCAGGTGCACCATCCTGAGTCGGTTGTGCAGGGGCAGAATTGTTACCGCTGGTGGTGCGGTTATAGAGAATTTTATGCGTATCATTGGCACAATGGCCAACCACCCTGGTGTCAGGCTGATCGACCTGATCATTCGGCACAATACTTAAAGTAAAGCTACTTTCTGGTACACCGTTATTGATAATACGCTGTGAAATATCGCTCTTTATCCGTTCACAAGAATCTGGCTCGGCCAGCGCGACGGGTGAGGCCAGTGTGAGCATAAGCGCGGCACAATAAGTTGAGATTTTCATCATTGGCTCCTTAAATGAATATTACTAATTAAGCATAGCATTTCACGTGTAAAGTACTGTATTTACTACTATGATTGAGAATCATCTCTACTGCCTGGTGACTGACGTGAATTTCAAATTACTGCCATGTTTGCTTGCGATAATGCTTACAGGATGCGACCGCGCAGAAGTAACGTTTTCTTTTACGCCAGAGATGGCCAGTTTCTCTAATGAATTTGATTTCGATCCGCTGCGTGGTCCGGTTAAAGATTTCACCCAGACATTGATGAATGAACAAGGGGAAATGACGAAACGTGTTTCAGGCAGTTTATCGGAAGAGGGTTGCTTCGATTCGCTTGAATTACTGGATCTGGAAAATAATACCGTGGTTGCCTTAGTGCTGGATGCGAATTATTACCGCGATGCGCAGACACTGGAGAAAAGAGTACGTTTACAGGGTAAATGCCAGTTAGCAGAATTACCGTCCGCCGGGGTAAGTTGGGAAACTGATGATAATGGCTTCGTGGTTAAAGCCAGCAGCAAACAGATGCAGATGGAATATCGGTATGATGAACAGGGCTATCCGCTGGGTAAAACCACAGTAAGCAACGACAAAACGTTATCAGTCACTGCAACACCGTCAAATGATCCAATCAAAAAGCTTGATTACACGGCGGTTACTTTACTTAATAATCAACAAGTTGGTAATGTTAAGCAAACCTGTGAATATGACAGCCACGCCAATCCGGTAGACTGCCAATTAATCATTGTGGATGAGGGAGTAAAACCCGCCGTCGAACGGGTTTACACTATCAAAAATACCATTGATTATTATTAACGCTATTGCGCGGTCGGCTTCAGCATCGCCTGACCAGGCGTTTTATGTTCCGCCAGATACTGATGCTGGAATATACACATGCGAATGGCATTGCGATATTGACCATTAATAAAGAATTCATGCATCAATTCACCTTCGACTGTAAAACCGAGCTTACGGTAAATGTGAATCGCTTTTTCATTCTCTTTATCGACAATCAGATACAGCTTATAAAGATTAAGAACCGTAAAGCCATAATCCATTGCTAATTTCGCTGCGCGGGTTGCCAGACCTTTACCCTGGTATTCCGGAGAGATGATTATCTGAAATTCTGCGCGGCGGTGGACATGGTTAATTTCAACCAGTTCCACCAGACCCGCTTTTTCACCATCGCATTCCACCACGAAACGGCGCTCACTCTGATCGTGAATATGTTTATCGTACAGATCAGAGAGTTCAACAAAGGCTTCGTAGGGTTCCTCAAACCAGTAACGCATCACGCTGGCGTTATTGTCGAGTTGATGCACATAGCGTAAATCTTCACGCTCCAGCGGACGTAGCTTAACACTGTGGGCGCTTGTCATAACGTGTCCTTACATTCCTTATATCAATAGAAGGTTAGGGGGTAATTACGCGGCCAGTACGACGGTCCAGGCAACGTAAAGTGTTCGGTTCCCAGTAGGCATTTATGTTGGCACTTTGTTCGCATTTATCGCGGCTATCGAATGCGGCGTCAACTTTATCCCATTCTTTCTCGGTGCGTTTATTGACTTTTTGACGTAAATTGCGAGTTTCATTCCATTGCTCTTTTTCCATTGTCGCCTGTTGGCGACTCTGTGCGCTGTCGCCAGACTCGATCACCAGTTTATTGGTTTCTGCATGAGTAGTTGCGCTAAATGCCAGTGCGCAAGGTAGCAGAAAAGCGAGCAGTCCGAGCCGTTTGCAGAAAGTAATATTCATGATTCATTCCTTACATGAATGTTTAAAGGAGATTTTACACGATCCACTGCGAACGCAAAACGTACCAGAAGGATGTATAGGGTGATGATATTATTTCGAGCCATAAATATACATGATGTCAATGAGTGACAAAGATGATTAAAACAACATTACTGTTTTTTGCGACGGCCTTGTGTGAAATTGTTGGCTGCTTCCTGCCCTGGCTGTGGCTTAAACGAAACGCCAGCGTATGGCTGCTGGTTCCGGCGGGGATTTCTCTGGCGCTTTTCGTCTGGCTGCTAACATTGCATCCGGCGGCAAGTGGGCGAGTGTATGCAGCTTATGGTGGCGTTTATGTTTGCACGGCGCTGCTGTGGCTGCGGGTTGTGGATGGCGTAAAACTCAGTCTCTACGACTGGACAGGGGCATTGGTCGCGCTGTGCGGAATGTTGATTATTGTTGCTGGCTGGGGACGCGCTTGATTTTGTCGGGAATGAGAAATGTTTTTTATTATTAATAAGATACGCTCTTTCTGTCGTCCAGAATAACAGCAAAGTCTGGCTGTCTTTAGAACTATTCACTTCGTAAATACGCGCCTATTTTTGTGATCACGCTTACCTTTTACAATATTTATACTTGTATGGTAGTAGCTCAGTTGCGTAGATTTCATGCATCACGACAAGCGATGCAAGGAATCGAACATGAAGATCGTAAGGGCTGAAGTTTTTGTTACCTGTCCGGGGCGTAATTTCGTCACCTTAAAAATCACCACCGAGGACGGTATTACCGGTCTTGGCGATGCCACACTGAATGGACGCGAGCTTTCCGTTGCGTCTTATCTGCAGGATCACCTTTGTCCGCAGCTTATAGGCCGCGATGCACACCGTATCGAAGATATCTGGCAGTTTTTCTATAAAGGGGCGTACTGGCGTCGCGGTCCAGTCACCATGTCGGCCATTTCGGCTGTTGATATGGCGCTGTGGGACATTAAAGCCAAAGCCGCCAACATGCCGCTTTACCAGTTACTGGGTGGCGCGTCTCGCGAAGGGGTTATGGTTTATTGTCACACGACCGGTCACTCCATTGATGAAGCACTGGATGATTATGCTCGTCATCAGGAACTGGGATTCAAAGCCATCCGCGTACAGTGCGGCATTCCAGGCATGAAGACCACCTATGGCATGTCCAAAGGCAAAGGGCTGGCTTATGAACCTGCGACCAAAGGGCAGTGGCCGGAAGAGCAGTTGTGGTCGACGGAAAAATATCTCGACTTCATGCCAAAACTGTTCGACGCGGTGCGTAACAAGTTTGGTTTTGATGAACATCTGCTGCATGACATGCACCATCGCTTAACGCCTATTGAAGCGGCGCGCTTTGGTAAAAGCATTGAAGATTATCGCATGTTCTGGATGGAAGACCCGACACCTGCGGAAAACCAGGAGTGTTTCCGTCTCATTCGCCAACACACCGTCACGCCAATTGCGGTGGGTGAAGTCTTCAATAGCATTTGGGACTGCAAACAGCTGATAGAAGAACAACTCATCGACTACATCCGCACCACGCTGACTCATGCGGGTGGCATTACCGGTATGCGTCGGATCGCTGATTTCGCATCACTGTATCAGGTACGCACTGGCTCACACGGTCCTTCTGATTTGTCGCCTGTCTGCATGGCGGCAGCGCTGCACTTTGACCTGTGGGTGCCAAATTTCGGTGTCCAGGAATATATGGGCTATTCAGAACAAATGCTCGAAGTCTTCCCGCATAACTGGACCTTCGATAACGGCTATATGCATCCGGGCGACAAACCGGGTCTTGGCATCGAGTTTGATGAAAAGCTGGCAGCAAAATACCCCTACGAACCTGCTTATCTGCCAGTCGCACGTCTGGAAGATGGCACTCTGTGGAACTGGTAAGGAGAAAAATAATGAAAAGTATTTTAATTGAAAAACCAAATCAACTGGCAATTATCGAACGTGAAATTCCCACCCCGTCCGCGGGTGAAGTACGGGTAAAAGTGAAACTGGCCGGAATTTGCGGCTCTGATAGCCATATTTATCGCGGTCATAATCCGTTTGCGAAATATCCGCGCGTCATTGGCCACGAATTTTTTGGCGTGATTGATGCTGTCGGTGAAGGTATTGAAAACAGCCGGATCGGTGAGCGTGTTGCGGTAGATCCGGTAGTGAGCTGTGGGCATTGCTATCCGTGCTCAATTGGTAAACCAAATGTTTGTACAACGCTGGCTGTATTAGGTGTTCACGCTGACGGCGGTTTTAGTGAATATGCCGTTGTTCCGGCAAAAAACGCATGGAAAATCCCCGATACAGTGGCAGATAAATTTGCGGTAATGATCGAACCTTTTACCATTGCGGCGAACGTTACCGGACACGGTAAACCTACTGAAGATGACACCGTGCTGGTTTATGGCGCAGGTCCGATTGGCCTGACTATTGTTCAGGTATTAAAAGGTGTTTATAACGTCAAAAATGTGATTGTTGCCGATCGCATTGATGAACGACTGGAAAAAGCGAAAGAGAGTGGGGCAGATTGGGCGATTAATAATGGTCAGACACCGCTTGGCGAAATATTCGCTGAAAAAGGAATCAAACCAACATTAATTATTGATGCTGCTTGCCATCCGTCAATTTTGAAAGAAGCGGTTACGTTGGCTTCTCCGGCAGCACGTATTGTATTAATGGGCTTCTCCAGTGAACCGTCTGAAGTCATTCAGCAGGGAATTACCGGAAAAGAACTTTCTATTTTCTCCTCCCGGTTAAATGCCAACAAATTCCCGGTCGTGATCGACTGGTTAAGCAAAGGGTTAATTAAACCAGAAAAATTAATTACCCACACGTTTGATTTTCAGCATGTTGCTGATGCCATAAGTTTATTTGAACAGGATCAAAAACATTGCTGCAAAGTCTTACTTACTTTTTCTGAATAATACCAATAACAGCGAGTAAGTAGTACGCATCTTACCTCTTATTTAGAGATATCCATTATGACAATAGAAAAACACGAAAGAAGCACTAAGGATTTGGTGAAAGCAGCAGTGTCGGGATGGCTTGGGACTGCGCTTGAATTTATGGATTTTCAGCTATATTCGCTCGGCGCAGCGTTAGTGTTTCATGAAATATTTTTCCCGGAATCATCAACCGCAATGGCGTTAATTCTGGCAATGGGAACCTACGGTGCAGGCTATGTGGCACGTATTGTCGGAGCATTTATTTTCGGCAAAATGGGCGACAGAATAGGGCGTAAAAAAGTACTCTTTATTACCATCACCATGATGGGGATCTGTACCACCCTAATTGGCGTGTTGCCGACCTATGCGCAGATTGGTGTTTTTGCGCCAATCTTGCTGGTGACTCTGCGTATTATTCAGGGGCTGGGAGCCGGCGCGGAAATTTCTGGTGCTGGTACTATGCTTGCTGAATATGCACCGAAAGGAAAGCGCGGGATTATCTCGTCGTTCGTCGCGATGGGAACAAACTGCGGTACCTTGAGTGCAACGGCAATCTGGGCTTTTATGTTCTTTATTCTCAGTAAAGAAGAACTGCTGGCATGGGGATGGCGTATACCGTTCCTGGCGAGTGTGGTGGTGATGGTCTTTGCTATCTGGCTGCGTATGAACCTGAAAGAAAGCCCGGTCTTTGAGAAGGTTAATGACAGTCAGCAATCTGCGCCAAAAGCTGTGCCTGCTGGTAGTATGTTCCAGAGCAAATCTTTTTGGCTGGCAACGGGTCTTCGTTTTGGGCAGGCAGGAAACTCCGGTCTGATTCAAACATTCCTGGCAGGTTATTTAGTACAGACATTGCTGTTTAATAAAGCGATTCCGACAGATGCCTTAATGATCAGCTCAATTATCGGTTTTATGACGATTCCATTCCTGGGTTGGTTGTCCGATAAAATTGGTCGTCGTATTCCCTATATTATTATGAATACTTCGGCCATTGTTCTGGCGTGGCCTATGCTGTCTATTATCGTCGATAAAAGCTATGCCCCGAGCACCATCATGGTTGCGTTGATTGTGATTCATAACTGTGCGGTGTTGGGGTTATTTGCCCTGGAAAACATTACCATGGCAGAGATGTTCGGCTGTAAAAACCGCTTTACCCGGATGGCAATTTCTAAAGAAATTGGTGGTCTTATTGCCTCAGGTTTTGGTCCTATCCTGGCGGGTATTTTCTGCACCATGACTGAATCCTGGTATCCGATTGCGATAATGATTATGGCTTATTCCGTTATCGGTTTAATTTCCGCGCTGAAAATGCCAGAAGTTAAAGACCGCGATTTGAGTGCGCTGGAAGATGCGGCAGAAGATCAACCGCGCGTTGTAAGAGCTGCACAACCTTCAACAAGTCTGTAAATCCAGAACCCCTTCTCTTAGTGAGGAGGGATTTTTTATTCATATAACAAACCATTCAGCTTGCCATATTGAATTTTAAGGAATTGTCATGGGAAATAATTTGTTATCAGCAAAAACCACACTCCCTGTTTATGATCGTAATAACCTTACACCCAAAATTGTCCATTTAGGTTTTGGTGCATTTCATCGCGCGCATCAGGGCGTGTATGCCGATATCCTGGCTGCCGGGCATCATAGCGATTGGGGCTATTATGAAGTGAACCTGATTGGCGGTGAACAACAAATCGCCGATCTAAAACAGCAAGATAATCTCTACACCGTTGCGGAAATGTCGGCCGATGCCTGGACCGCGCGTGTCGTGGGGGTAGTGAAAAAAGCGTTGCATGCGCAAATAGACGGTTTAGAGGCTGTGCTTGCTGTCATGTGCGAACCACAAATTGCTATTGTTTCTCTGACTATTACAGAGAAAGGCTATTTTCACTCTCCGGCGACCGGGCAGTTAATGCTGGATCACCCGATGATCGTTGACGATCTAAACAATCCCCACAAGCCGAAAACGGCACCCGGGGTTATTGTGGAGGCGCTGGCTCGGCGCAAGGCCGCAGGGTTACCGGCATTTACGGTGATGTCGTGCGACAATATGCCGGAAAATGGTCATATGATGCGTGACGTTGTCACTTCTTATGCACATGCTGTCGATGCCGAACTGGCGCAATGGATTGTAGAGAATGTGACTTTTCCTTCGACAATGGTCGATCGCATTGTCCCGGCGGTAACGGCAGAAACGTTGAACAAAATCGAGCAGCTCACCGGCGTGCGCGATCCAGCGGGTGTAGCCTGTGAACCGTTCCGTCAGTGGGTTATTGAAGATAACTTTGTTGCCGGACGTCCGGAATGGCAAAAAGCAGGGGCTGAACTGGTCAGCGATGTGCTGCCTTATGAAGAGATGAAACTGCGTATGCTCAACGGCAGTCATTCATTCCTGGCGTATCTGGGCTATCTGGCCGGATATCAGCATATTAACGACTGCATGGAAGATGAAAATTATCGCCGTGCGGCACATGCCTTGATGTTGCGGGAACAGGCGCCGACGCTGAAAGTGCAGGGCGTGGATCTGCAAAATTATGCTGATCGACTGATTGAACGCTACAGTAATCCAGCGTTACGCCATCGAACCTGGCAGATTGCGATGGATGGCAGTCAGAAACTCCCGCAGCGTATGCTGGATTCCATTCGCTGGCATCTGACACAGGGCAGTGCGTTCGATCTGTTGGCGCTTGGCGTCGCTGGTTGGATGCGATATGTCGGCGGTGTTGATGAGCAGGGTAATCCCATCGAAATTAGTGACCCGTTATTACCGGTCATTCAGAAGGCCGTGCAAAGTAGCGGAGAAGGGAAAGCGCGCGTTCAGTCCTTGATGGCGATTAATGCGATATTTGGTGATGATTTGCCGAACAATGCATTGTTTATTGCAAAGGTGACGGAAGCGTATTTATCTTTATTAGCGCATGGCGCGAAAGCGACCGTGGCGAAATATGCGGTGAAGTGATAAGTGACAGCAATGCCGCCATCGGCGGCATTCACACGCTTAGTTCATGCCGAGACGAATCAGGTCCAGAGGCGCGAGTTTTTCATCACAACCTTCAACTACTACGGTTTTACCGCGGCGGATTTGCTCTGCGGTCAGACCTTCAGTATCAATCGACAGGATCTTGCCAGTGTGACCGGTGCCGCTAACCATAACACGGCTGCCAGTAGTGATTGCGTTACGGTTACGATCGTAGGTCGTCATAGGTGTTTTCTCCTTTCTGATTTACAGTCGAAGCCCACGTAACGGGCGCAATATAAATACTCCTGTCGAGTGAATTTTTTTTTGTTTATGATCAAGTTCACATCTTTTTTGATGCTTGCATAAACCAGAAGAAGGGGATGAACTCTCACCCCGAATGGGATGAGAGGAAAAGAATTACTCTTCGCTGAACCAGTCGCTATTTTCCTGGCGTATCAGTTGTACGGACTCGCTGATCTCCTGCAAATGCAATGCCATTGCCTTTTCAACGGCATCACCATCATGTATTTGCAGCGCAGAGAAAATATCCATGTGCTGGCGAAGCAGCATTTCCGGTGGCGAAACGTGGTCAAAACTCATGTAGCGCACCCGATCAACGGTCGCTTTCAGGTTTTCAATGGTGTCCCAGGCGAGTTGACAGTCGGCAATCTGAGTCAGGAGTTGATGGAAGTTGTCATCAAGTTCAAAAAAATCATCCAGTTGCTTGCGCTCAATGGCAATGCGTTGCTGGTGAAGATTTTGCTCTAGTTGGTAGCACTGGCTTTCAGTAATCATGCTCGCTGCCCGCCGAGCCACCGCGCACTCAATGGCCTGTCGAATAAAACTGCCATTGCGAACCTGGGTCATAGAGATTTTGTTGACGTAGCTGCCACGCTGCGGGCGAATTTGAATCAGGCCGTTTTCAGCTAGTTTAATGAAGGCTTCGCGAACCGGCTGGCGTGACACATTGAAACGAACAGAAACTTCTTTTTCCGACAACGGCGTACCAGGTGCAATCAGGCAATGCACAATGTCGCGGCGAAGAATACGATAAATTTGCTGATTGACAGGCTGTGTGGGATTAAGTTGTGTTTCGACGGTCATTCGTTCTTGCTTTTGAGTGGGTTAACCGCAAGAGTCTACCACTTTTTTGTGACAAGCAATAACCCGGCGGTGAGGCCGGGTATAAAAATTAATGCCGATGGACATTCAGACCAGCATAACTTTGGGTAACCGGCATCATTTCAAGGGTATTAATGTTAACGTGAGCAGGGAGAGTGGCTACCCACCAGACGGCTTCAGTGACATCTTCTGGTGTCAGCGCGACGGTATTTTGATAGGTTTTTTCTGCTTTGCCGTCATCGCCTTTAAAGCGGACATTGGAAAATTCGGTGCCGCCTACCAGCCCCGGTTCGATGTCTGTGACACGTACTGCCGTACCGTGCAGATCTGTGCGTAGATTCAGGCTGAACTGACGAACAAACGCTTTTGTCGCGCCGTAGACGTTGCCACCAGCATATGGCCAGCTACCCGCCGTTGAACCAATGTTAATAATGTGACCACGATTGCGCTCAACCATACCCGGCAGGACTGCGCGCGTCATATACACGAGGCCTTTATTGTTGGTATCAATCATGGTTTCCCAGTCTTCAACGCTCGCTTTATGTGCAGGTTCCATACCCAGCGCCAGTCCAGCATTGTTCACCAGAATATCAATGTCGCGCCACTCGGCAGGAAGCGATGCCAGCATTTCTTCAATGGCGGCGCGGTTACGAACGTCCAGTTGGGCGATATACAGATTGTCTCCCAGCTCGTCTTTTAACTCCTGCAACCGCTCCTGACGACGGCCAGTGGCGATAACTTTATGCCCTTGTTGAATAAAACGACGAGTAATGCATTCACCAAAACCTGCCGTTGCTCCAGTTACTAAAACGATCATCTCACTGTTCCTCAACGCTTTTGTGTGTCACTAACATAGCACGTGATGCTTAAGAGCAGGTAATACTGGTTTGCAAGATTGCACTCCGTTATCAGTAAGCCTACGCTATGGAACACCTCGTTTTCAGGAGTAGAAAATGTCAACGACGAATCCTTTTCTTACGCAGAGCACGCTGCCTTATATGGCGCCCCATTTTGATCAGATTGCAATTCATCACTATCGCCCGGCATTCGACGAGGGGATGCGGCAAAAGCGGGTTGAGATAGAAGCAATAGCGTTAAACCCACAGACGCCCGATTTTACTAACACTATTCTGGCTCTTGAAAAGAGCGGGGAATTACTCACACGTGTGACCAGCGTCTTCTTTGCTATGACCTCGGCGCATACCAACGATGAATTACAGCGTCTTGATGAACAGTTCTCGGCGGAACTTGCGGAACTGGCTAATGACATTTACCTGAACGGCGAATTGTTCGCTCGGGTAGATGCCATCTGGCAGCGCCGTGGAACACTGAGTCTTGATAGCGAATCCATTCGATTGATCGAGGTGATTCATCAACGTTTTGTTCTTGCCGGGGCCAAACTTGCAGAAGCCGATAAAGCAAAATTAAAAGTGCTGAATACAGAAGCGGCGACCCTTATCAGTCAGTTTAACCAGCGGTTATTAGCCGCGAACAAATCCGGTGGGCTGGTGGTTGACGATATTGGGCAACTGGCGGGGATGAGTGAGCAAGATATTGCCCTGGCGGCGGAGGCGGCGCGCGAGAAAGATCTGGATAACAAGTGGCTTATCCCACTGCTGAATACCACCCAGCAACCGGCGCTTGCTGAACTGCGCGATCGCACGACGCGTGAAAAACTGTTTACTGCGGGCTGGACGCGGGCAGAAAAAAATGACGCTAACGATACTCGTGCCATTATTCAACGGCTGGTGGAGATCCGCGCACAGCAGGCGAAACTGCTTGGTTTCCCTCATTATGCCGCGTGGAAAATCGCCGACCAGATGGCAAAGACACCCGAAGCAGCACTTAACTTCATGCGTGAAATTGTCCCGGCCGCACGTAAGCGAGCAGACGATGAACTGGCATCTATTCAGGCGGTTATCGAAAAGCAGCAAGGCGGATTTAGCGCCCAGCCGTGGGACTGGGCATTTTATGCCGAGCAGGTAAGACGCGAGAAATTCTGTCTCGATGAAGCGCAGCTCAAACCTTATTTCGAATTGAACACCGTGTTGAATGAGGGGGTATTCTGGACTGCTAATCAGCTTTTCGGCATTAAATTTGTCGAGCGCTTTGATATACCGGTCTATCACCCCGATGTGCGCGTATGGGAAATATTTGACCATAACGGAGTTGGTCTTGCGCTATTTTACGGTGATTTCTTCGCCCGTGATTCCAAAAGCGGCGGCGCGTGGATGGGGAATTTTGTTGAGCAATCCACGCTCAATGAGACACGTCCCGTTATTTATAATGTTTGCAATTATCAGAAACCAACGACAGGCGAACCTGCATTGTTATTGTGGGACGATGTTATAACCTTATTCCATGAGTTTGGTCATACGCTGCACGGTCTTTTTGCCAGTCAACGTTATGCGACGCTTTCTGGCACCAACACGCCGCGTGATTTCGTCGAATTCCCTTCACAAATTAACGAACACTGGGCGACAAATCCGCAGGTATTCTCTCGCTATGCGAGGCATTACCAAACCGGAGAAGCCATGCCGGAAGAGTTACAACAGAAAATGCGCAATGCCAGCCTGTTCAATAAAGGCTACGAGATGAGCGAGTTACTTAGCGCTGCGCTTCTTGATATGCGCTGGCATTGTCTGGAAGAGAATGAAGCACGGCAGGACGTGGACGATTTCGAACTTCGGGCGCTGGCGGCGGAAAACATGGATCTTCCCGCGATACCGCCGCGTTATCGCAGCAGTTATTTTGCCCACATTTTTGGCGGTGGATATGCGGCAGGTTACTACGCATATCTGTGGACGCAAATGCTGGCAGACGATGGTTATCAATGGTTTGTCGAGGAGGGCGGTTTAACGCGTGAAAATGGGCAACGTTTTCGCGAGGCTATCCTTTCCAAAGGTAATAGCGAAGATTTAGAACGCCTGTATCGCCAATGGCGAGGTAAGGCACCACAGATTACACCGATGCTGCAACACCGCGGCTTGAACGTATAATTTTGCAAGAGTGAGTCGGATTGACTGCAATCCGGCTTACAAATTCATGCCGCTGTAAATGTTTATCGATAATAACCTGTGACCGGGTAGGTATCGTAAATTTATTATTTATTCTGCAATACCATGTTGTTGATGATAATTATCATTACTTAATAAATGTTATGTTTTCCGCGATAAGAGCGGTGAAGTTAATTGTCGTTATTCCTGCTCGTTTTATCAGCGAATGTGCGGAGGCAATTACAGAGTTAAACACTTTTTTTCTGATGATTTAGTTCTAAATCACCATGTTATCTTTAACATCACACCTGATTAGGATTTCTATGAAAATATTGACATAAGTTTTCTTTTCTCCCGTTAGAATGACGTACATAAGGAACAGTGAATAAGGAGTGGCAATGCACAAGAAGACAACGGAAATCGATGCCATCTTGTTAGATCTGAATAAAGCTATCGATGCCCATTACCAGTGGCTTGTCAACATGTTTCACAGCGTGGTTGCCAGGGATACCAGTCAGCCAGAAATTACGGATAACCATTCTTATGAACTGTGTCAGTTTGGTCGGTGGCTTGATAATCTTGGACCACTAGATAGTGATGAATTACCCTACGTTCAGATAATAGATTCTACTCATCAGCATATGCATAACTGTGGTCGGGAATTAATGCTGGCTATTGTCGAAAATCGTTGGCAGGAAGTTCATTTTGACGAATTTCAGGAAGGGTTGCTTTCTTTTACCGCCGCATTAACAGATTACAAAATTTATTTGCTGACTATGCGTAGCAATATGGATGTATTAACGGGATTACCGGGTCGTCGGGTGCTTGATGAATCCTTTGATCACCAATTACGTAATGCTGAACCATTGAATCTTTATTTAATGCTGCTGGATATAGACCGATTTAAATTGGTTAATGATACCTACGGGCATTTAATTGGTGATGTGGTTTTACGGAGCCTGGCTACTTACTTAGCCGGTTGGACGCGTGACTACGATACGGTTTATCGCTATGGTGGTGAAGAGTTTATTATTATCATCAAAGCGCAAAATGATGATGAGGCGTGTCGTGCCGGGGTACGTATTTGTCAGTTAGTCGATAACCATGCGATAGCGTACCCTGGCGGACATATCCAGATAACAGTGACCGCTGGCGTGAGCCGCGCATTTCCTGAAGAACCGCTGGATTTGGTTATTGGAAGGGCTGACAGAGCAATGTACGAAGGCAAGCAGACCGGGAGAAATCGCTGCATGTTTATTGACGAGCGGAGTGTGATTGCCCGAGTTTAAGCTCCGTTTAACATTCATTGAGAAAAATGATGCTACTGTGTCAAAGAACCGTTACCAGCGCAGAGAAATGCCTGATAGCGTAAAAGCAAAACACAAATCTATCCATGCAAGCATTCACCGCCGGTTTACTGGCGGTTTTTTTTCGCCGTCAGAAAATCAGGCCCCTTGCACACAAATGTAGCAAGGGGCCGGTTAGGTGAGGGATTATCTCCGTTCATTAGTCATCCCATTTGTAGCTGAAATATGCGGCCAGAAAACCAGAAAATAAAATTATTCCCAGTACAGCTATAAAAACATTCATATTACCCAACATTCTTTTCCTCCGTTTATTGTGTGGTGTGTTTCCTCGCTTACCTTAATTTTTATCTCAATGAGAAAGATATTAGCAGAGGTTACCTAAACAAAGGCTGAATCAGGCGGTTATTGTGATGGGGAACGGCTGTTTTTGCGATATTGCGAAGGAGATAATAAAAAACGTTGATGAAAGTGATGACGCAATAACGCTGAATTGCCAAAACCCGTCAGCTCGGCAATTTTATCGATGTTAAAAGCCGAATTTTGCAGATAATCTTGTACTCGTATTAAGCGCTCATTGAGCAGCCAGCGGGCGGGTGTCATGCCGGTTAACGCTTCAAAACGTCTTAAAAAAGTGCGCGGACTCATATTTACCCGTTCAGCGAGGGAAGACACTGTATGTGTTTGTGCCAGATTCTGCTGCAAAAAGTCGAATAATGCACCTAACGTCTGGCTTTCACGCGGTGAGGCCATTGGGCGCGTCAGATTTTGTGGTTGATCCCCCTGGCGATGTGGCTGAATGACCAGTCGCCGGGCGACATTATTAGCAATCTCATGGCCAAAATCTTTGCGCACGATATGTAAACACAGATCGATCCCCGCAGCGCTTCCAGCGGAGGTCATCACTTGTCCTTCATCCTGATATAACACATTGTCACTTACGCTGATTGAAGGGTAACGGTGCCGGAGTTGTTCAGTGTAGCGCCAGTGGGTGGTCGCTTTTCGCTGGTGAAGAAGGCCCGCGGCAGCAAGGACAAACACGCCAGAGCATATCGATACCAGGCGAGTACCGCGCTGGTGTGCCTCGCGTAATGACTGACATAGCATCTCTGGCACTTTTGCATCTATTCCGCGCCAGCCAGGAACAATAATCATATCGGCGTTGGGCAATAACTCCAGCCCTCCATCTGCAACCACGTGGATCCCCCCGGTGGCTTGCAGCGCACCAGGTTCTACCGCAGCAACGGCAAAACGATACCAGTTATCGCCCAGTTCCGGTCGTGGCAGGCCGAATATTTCAACGGCTACGCCAAATTCAAAAGTACATAGCCCGTCATAAGCCAGTGCAACGACCAGCGGACGTTGTAACGTTGTCATCATTTTGCTCTTTTCTGGCATATCGGGAGGCGGTCAGTGAAAAGTAGATTGGTTACATTATTGTTAACACAACAAACCAAAAGGAAAAAGCACTATGCGTTATGTCACTGAATTTACCACAGCGAAGCCGGAAGTTGCTGAGGCGCATTTTCTCGCACGCTTGAGCGTCGAAACGGATTGCGCCGATGTTCATGACTCTCTGGCTTACATTGGCGATGATTTCGTTCTACTTCATGTGGTTGGACGTGAAGAGGACTTTGCGCGTCGGCATATTCCTGGTGCGATCCATCTGCCCCATAAGCAAATGACCGCAGAGAGAATGGCCGAATGGCCGGACAATACTCTATTTGTGGTGTATTGCGCAGGGCCACATTGTAATGGCGCAGATCGTGCGGCGCTCAAACTAGCTCGACTCGGAAAGCCGGTTAAAATCATGCTCGGCGGGGTAACCGGCTGGGAAGATGAAGGCTATGCCTTTGCCTCAGAATAATGATTAGCAAAGCCGTGCCAGTAGTGGCACGGCACGTCCGTCAACAGAGTGCTGGCTGCCCCTGGGGTCTGGCGTTAATACCTTTTAACATCAGCGCCCACGCGGCAATGATGACTAACGCCAGGATGATAAACAGCGAGGAAGACGGGAGGGTGGTAAGCACAACACCACTCACTAATGGATTTACCGCTGCACCCAACCAGCCTAATGACTGAGCGGAAAAATAGCTGGCTTTCATTCCAGGCGGCGCAATATGGTCTATCAACATGTACTCGCCAGGAGCATAAATAATTTCACCAACAGTAAATACCGCGGCTGAAATTCCCCACAATAGCAGGCTGTTTCCGGAAAAAATAAAACCGACCAAACCGATGACAAAACAGAGTGTGCCTACCGTCATTAGTGCGCGGATGTTGGTCGGGTTAATACGCCGCCCAACGGAATACTGCAACGTAACCACCATCGCGGCATTAACAGGCAGGACCACTGCGACCACTTTTTCAGCAAAGCCACTATCTGCTATGACCATCACATATTGCGAGATACAAGAGGCAAAGGCACCGCTCACGAAAGAAGCCAGAAAGGCAGAGCAGGTGAACCACAGCAGCGCTTTATCCCGTAACAAAACCTTTGGCGACCAGACGCTGCCTGTTTCTGTGGCGATGATTTTCTCGCTGCGCTTTACCCAAATTTGAATGAAAAGCATGGGAAACGCAGAGCAGATAGCTGCCAGCCAAAAGGGCAGATTGATGCTCTGCATGACCAACAGCGTGCCGAGTGGCGGGCCGACGGTCCAGCCAATGTTGAGCATGGTGTAGTTGATCGAGAAGATCTTCGTTTTGCTGGTGGATGAAAGATTGTCGGCAAACCAGGCTTTCAATACGGTGGCAAAAACGGAATAGGCGCAGTTGATGAGCGCGAAAAACAGCACCACCAGCGTGACGCTGTCTACCAGGGGAATGGCAATAAAACCGCTGGCGAAGGCCGTAATTGCTAGTAACATATAGCGTTTCTTGTCGAACTTATCCGCCAGAATACCAAAACCGAGGCTAAAAACGACGCCAATAGTGAGCGCAATTGTCATCGCATAACCAATGAGATCGACACTCAGGCTGTACTGGCGACTCAAGTAAATAGTCATAAATGGCAGCGTGGCGCCGCGTCCGATAGTTAATAACAACGACGAGGCGAGAAGGGCGCAAGTAGAGCGTCTCAGAGATAAGTTCATTTGGCTGTCCGACAGTGCATTTCGTTATGTTTTGTTTTGGAGATGTAAAGAAATAGCATGGCAAAAATCCGAAGTATAGTGACTTATTTGCCATTAATGCCGTGGTAAACGGTGATTAACGAATGAACTGTTAAAGAAAAGTAAATTCAGCTAAGTTGATTGCTGACAAAAAATGAAAATTCATAGGCGGGAAAATGTCGCGGAAAGATGGGTTGTTGGCGCTATTAGTCGTCGTTGTATGGGGGCTTAATTTTGTGGTCATCAAAGTGGGGCTCCATAACATGCCACCCCTGATGCTGGCCGGTTTGCGTTTTATGCTGGTCGCCTTTCCGGCAATCTTTTTTGTAGCACGACCGAAAGTACCGCTGAATTTGCTGCTGGGGTATGGTTTAACCATCAGTTTTGCGCAGTTTGCCTTTCTGTTCTGCGCCATTAACTTCGGTATGCCAGCAGGTCTGGCCTCGCTGGTCTTACAGGCTCAGGCATTTTTTACTATCGTGCTCGGTGCTTTTACTTTTGGCGAACGGCTGCACGGTAAGCAACTGGCGGGGATTGCGTTAGCGATTTTTGGCGTACTGGTGTTAATCGAAGATAGCTTTAACGGTCAGCATGTGGCGATGCTCGGTTTTATTTTGACCCTGGCAGCAGCATTTAGTTGGGCGAGTGGCAATATCTTCAATAAAAAGATCATGTCTCATTCATCCCGTCCGGCGGTGATGTCACTGGTAGTGTGGAGCGCATTAATCCCAATAATTCCGTTCTTTGCTGCCTCGCTCATTCTCGATGGTTCCGCAACAATGATTCACAGTCTGGTTACTATCGACATGACCACCATTCTGGCGTTGATGTATCTGGCATTTGTGGCGACGATAGTTGGCTACGGGATCTGGGGTACGCTGCTTGGACGCTATGAGACATGGCGTGTCGCACCATTATCATTACTGGTACCGGTAGTCGGTCTGGCAAGTGCAGCTGTACTGCTGGATGAACGCTTAACAGGTCTGCAATTCTTAGGGGCCGTGCTCATTATGACCGGACTGTATATCAATGTGTTTGGTTTGCGGTGGCGTAAAGCGGTGAAGGTGAGAGGCTAACAAGCCCCGAGATATCGGGGCCAGAATTAACTACATAGCGTGCTGATTATAATAGGGCACGCCCAGCGCATCCGACTTATCACTGCCTGTACCCATGTGATTTAAATCGAACGGTGGTTGTTCCTGCGATGGGGGAACAATCACTTCATCACCACAGGGAATAACGACCGGCTGCGTGGTTTGTTCCGCAAAGCCCTGCGCAGAAAAGACCATAAGCGCGGTTACCATTGCGGATAAAAGTGGTTTCATGATTGCCTCTGTGACGTTGTCACGTTTCAACTAGCTATTGTAATGATTTAATGGATGTAAAAAGCGCGATTCGCCCTGAATATTAGCCATCCGGTATTTATGCGGCGGAACATCAAAGTAGTTTTTGAAGGTACGGGTCAGCGTTTGCTGTGACTCGAAACCATAACGTTCTGCCAGATAGAGGATTGGCTCGTTGCTTTCTTTTAGCTTTTGCGCGATTTCTGTCATCTTACGGCTGCGGATGTATTGACCTAATGAATGGCCGGTTTCTTTTTTAAACATCCGTTGCAGGTGCCATTTGGAATAACCTGAACGCTCTGACACTTTCTCCAGTGAAAGTGGTGATTCCAGGTTGTCCTCGATCCAGTCCAAAATGCTATGAATGGTAATAGCGTCAGTGTTGCGTCTGGACATCGTCATACCTCTTTTTTTTGTTTACGGCAGGACTTTCTTAAGCAAATGCTCAAGCGTTGCCACTTCGTCCGCCGTCAGGTTTTTTGTTAATTCTTGATGCAGGTCCTGGCCAACCAGTTGATGGCATTGTTCACAAATCGCTGCGCCGCTGGTGGTGAGCTTTACCAGCACGCCGCGCTTGTCATTTGGGTTCGGCAACCGCTCAATCCAGCCTTTGCAGACCAGGCGATCCAACATGCGGGTCAGCGCGCCAAGATCAACCGAAAGGACCTTTTTCAGCTCAACTGGAGTAATGCACGCAGCGCAGCGGATAGAGCAGAGCACCTTAAACTGTGCCGCGGTGATATCCAGTGGTGACAGATACTCGTTAAGCAGACGGTCTTTCTTCTGATTAACCATATGGATTAAGCGACCTAATGGGATGATTTCATTGAACAGGTCGCTGGTACTTTTCACAATGGTTGCCCTGGCAAGTAATTAGTTACTGGCGATAATATTGCCCAGGCAAGTATAAGTCAAACAAATGAATCCCTGGATGCCACTATTTGCTAAATCGGTTCAAGTATTGCGCAGTGTGCTGCAAGATTAGTTAAAGAGTGAAACTTTCTCTTTGTTTACCCTTTATACTTTTCGCAGATAACTAGCGACACAGGATGACAACCACCAATGTTAGAATTGTTTAAAGCGATAGGCCTGGGGCTGGTGGTGTTATTGCCGTTAGCTAACCCGTTAACTACCGTAGCGTTGTTTCTCGGGCTTGCGGGAAACATGAACACCGCCGAACGTAATCGTCAGTCATTAATGGCCTCGGTATATGTTTTTGCCATCTTGATGGTGGCGTACTATGCCGGGCAACTGGTGATGGACACATTCGGGATTTCGATTCCCGGTCTGCGTATTGCTGGCGGCTTAATTGTCGCTTTTATTGGTTTCCGCATGCTCTTCCCCCAGCAAAAAGCGATTGACTCACCTGAGGCGAAAAGCAAATCCGAAGAGCTGGAAGACGAACCCAGTGCCAACATCGCCTTTGTTCCACTGGCAATGCCAAGTACCGCCGGACCGGGGACCATTGCGATGATCATTAGCTCGGCGTCCACAGTACGTCAGAGTTCAACCTTCGCGGACTGGGTATTGATGGTTGCGCCGCCGCTGATCTTTTTTCTGGTTGCGGTCATTTTGTGGGGAAGTCTACGTAGCTCTGGCGCAATTATGCGTCTGGTGGGTAAGGGGGGAATTGAAGCGATCTCCCGCCTGATGGGCTTCTTACTGGTGTGTATGGGGGTGCAGTTTATTATTAATGGCATCCTGGAAATTATTAAAACTTACCATTAAAAAAGACCCGAATGGGTCTTTGAGACAGATGACAAACGCAACATTGCCTGATGCGCTACGCTTATCAGGCCTACGTAATCTCTGCAATGTATTGAGTTTGCGTACTTTTGTATTTACCGACCCGAACAAAGCGGCCTGTTCGGGTCTTTAAACTACCGTGTTTGTTCTTCGAGTTTCACAGGCCAGCGGCGGAATATGACGATTGACCATATTAACGCAGCGAGAGCAGGCACCGCGCCAACATAGCCAATCATCGACATCGACCAGTGCAGACTCACCTGATTACCCACCAGCGCCCCGGCGCCGATACCAATGTTAAATATCCCAGAAAATAGCGCCATCGCAACGTCAGTAGCATCCGGTGCCAGCGCCAGCACTTTTACCTGCATCCCAAGGCCGATGATCATCATCGCAATCCCCCAGAAAACGCTCAGTACGCCGAGGTGCATCTCACTATTCGCCGCAGGTAACAGTAGCGTCAGACACACCAGTAACAGCGCAATCGCCGTACTCACCAGCGTAGACGCATACTGATTGCCGAGCTTGCCAAATATGACGCTACCAATAATGCCTGCGCCTCCGAGCATTAACAGCAATGCCGTGGCAAAATTGGCGCTGAACCCAGCTACGTTTTGCACAAAAGGCTCAATATAGCTGTATGCCGTGTAATGCGCGGTAACCACCACTACCGTCAACAAATAAATGCTCATCAATGCCGGGCGGCGGAACAGTTGCGGAAGACTTTTCAACGACCCGGAATGCTCGCTGGGGAGTAATGGAAGCAACTTGATCAGGCATAACAGGGTGATAAGCGCCCCAACACCGATGGCAAAAAACGTAGTTCGCCAACCGAAATATTGCCCCACAATTCGACCAATGGGTAAGCCTAATACCATTGCCAGTGCTGTACCGGTAGCGATTAAACTCAACGCCTGCGCTCGTTTACCTGCAGGCGCCATGCGAATCGCCAGAGACGCCGTTATCGACCAGAAAATAGCATGTGCGAAAGCCACGCCGATTCGACTGATTACCAGAACGGTAAAGCTCCACGATAAAAACGACAGCACATGGCTGGCGATAAACACCACAAACAGGCAGATCAGCAATTTGCGACGTTCAACCTGACTGGTCATTAGCATAAAAGGTAGCGACATCAGCGCCACCACCCACGCATAAATGGTCAGCATGATACCCACTTGTGCGGTTTGCATATGGAAACTTTGTGCGATGTCAGAAAGCAGGCCAACAGGGACAAACTCAGTAGTATTGAAGATGAAGGCGGCTACTGCCAGCGTAACTACCCGTAGCCACGCCACTTTGCGGGAAACAGTGTTTGTTGTCATAACAGATTATCGGGTGAGTTGCGAAAAGGTGATGAAATGATCTTAAAACGGTTAATGATGTGAATACAATGACTTTGTGATCTACGTCTCATTTTTCCGCTTCATGCTGTTCCAGCGACGTGTCAAGGAGTGCAATAAACGCCTCAAGTTGACGAGTCTTCGCGCCACGACGCCAGACCAGCCATGTTGTTAACCAACGCCATTGTTCACTCAATGGCCAGGCTTCAACCTGATGATGCCCCGGCATACTTTCCAGCATGGAACGGGGAATAAGCGCAATTCCTGCCCCGGCGATTACACAGGCCAGCATACCGTGGTATGACTCCATCTCATGAATTGTCCCCGGCGCTGCACCGTCGGCATGAAACCAGCTCTCAAAGTGGCGTCGATATGAGCAGTTAGCGCGGAAGGCATAGATATTACAACCATTAACCTGACTGGCGCGGGTAACGGGTGTATGCCCTTGCGGCGTAACGATCATCAACTCCTCGCGGTACACCGGCATCCCGTCAATGGCTGTATGGTTAATCGGACCATCAATAAATGCCGCATTCAGTTTTCCCTCAAGTACACCGTCCAGCATAGTTCCGGAAGGGCCGGTGGAAAGGGAAAACTGAATTTTCGGATAACGACGGTTAAATTCTGCCAGTGTAGCGGGGATGCGTACCGCTGCGGTGCTTTCCAGCGAACCGAGAGAAAACAAGCCTTGTGGTTCATCGCCAGCAACAACATTTCGCGCTTCGTCGACCAATGCGAGAATTTGTTGGCTATAGCGCCAAAAATTATGCCCGGCAGGAGAGAGACGTAAACGCTGATTCTCGCGAATAAACAGTTCAACGCCGAGTTCTGTTTCCAGCTGGCGGATACGGGTAGTCAGGTTAGATGGCACACGATGCACTTTTGCTGCCGCCTGGGTAATACTGCCGGCTTCGGCAACGGCGTTAAACATCTCCAGTTGGGTAAGATCCATGGCATTCTCGATTCGTGAACAAGTGACTTAATATTATTCATTTTCACGAAAGAGTAAATCTGCGTATCTTTACGCCATAACTCATGAAGGAGATACCCGGATGACCACTACTCCGCTTACCCATGCCATTTCAATAAATCCAGCCAATGGCGAACAACTTTCTGCGCAGCCCTGGGCTGGTGCTGACGATATTGAAAACGCACTTCGGCTCGCGGCGGCAGGCTTTCGCGACTGGCGCGTCACAAACGTAGATTATCGCGCAGAAAAATTGCGTGATATCGGTAAGGCTTTGCGCGCCCGTAGCGAAGAGATGGCGCAAATGATCACTCGTGAAATGGGGAAGCCGATCAAACAGGCGCGTGCTGAAGTGGCGAAATCGGCAAACTTGTGCGACTGGTATGCAGAGCATGGCCCGGCAATGCTGAAGAGCGAACCGACGCAGGTAGAAAATCAGCAAGCGGTTATTGAATATCGTCCTATGGGGACGATTCTGGCGATTATGCCGTGGAACTTTCCGTTATGGCAGGTGATGCGAGGAGCTGTTCCCATTATCCTGGCTGGCAATGGTTACTTACTTAAGCATGCGCCAAATGTGTTGGGCTGTGCACAGTTAATTGCCCAGGTCTTTAACGATGCAGGTATCCCACAAGGTGTATATGGCTGGCTGAATGCCGACAATGACGGAGTAAGTCGGATGATTAAAGACCCGCGCATTGCTGCGGTCACAGTCACCGGAAGTGTCCGGGCGGGCGAAGCCATTGGCGCACAGGCTGGAGCGGCACTGAAAAAATGCGTACTGGAACTGGGCGGTTCGGATCCGTTTATTGTGCTTAACGATGCCGATCTGGAGCTGGCCGTGAAAGCCGCGGTTGCCGGACGTTATCAGAATACCGGGCAGGTTTGTGCGGCGGCAAAACGCTTTATCATCGAAGAGGGCATTGCCTCTGCATTTACCGAACGTTTTGTAGCGGCTGTGGCAGCATTGAAAATGGGCGATCCCCGTGACGAAGAGAACGACCTCGGACCGATGGCTCGTTTCGATTTGCGTGATGAGTTACATCATCAGGTTGAAAAAACACTGGCACAGGGCGCCCGTCTGTTACTGGGTGGGGAAAAGGTAGCTGGCGCAGGTAACTACTATCCGGCAACGGTCCTGGCAGACGTCACGCCAGAAATGACCGCGTTTCGTGAAGAATTGTTTGGACCCGTCGCGGCAATCACCATTGCGAAAGATGCTGAACATGCGCTTAAACTGGCTAATGACAGCGAGTTTGGACTTTCTGCAACCATTTTTACCTCTGATGAAGTGCTGGCGAAACAATTGGCTGCACGTCTGGAATGTGGTGGGGTATTTATCAATGGTTTCAGCGCCAGCGATGCGCGGGTAGCGTTTGGCGGTGTGAAGAAGAGCGGCTTTGGTCGTGAACTTTCTCATTTCGGGTTACATGAGTTCTGTAATATCCAGACAGTATGGAAAGACCGGATCTGACGTCACATATTTAGCTCTGTTATACTCGCAGGTCTTTTCAGACCTGCGAGCAAGGAGCAGAGAGTGGCAGTCGCCATGGATAATGCAATTTTAGAAAACATCTTGCGGCAAGTACGGCCGCTAATTGGTCAGGGCAAAGTCGCGGATTATATTCCGGCACTGGCAACGGTAGAGGGTTCCCGACTGGGCATTGCTATCTGTACCGTTGACGGACAGCTGTTTCAGGCCGGAGACGCGCAAGAGCGTTTTTCAATTCAGTCTATTTCCAAAGTGCTCAGTCTCGTTGTTGCAATGCGTCATTACTCCGAAGAGGAGATTTGGCAACGTGTCGGCAAAGATCCATCGGGATCGCCATTCAATTCCTTAGTGCAACTGGAAATGGAACAGGGAATTCCGCGTAATCCGTTTATTAATGCAGGTGCGCTGGTGGTCTGCGATATGCTGCAAGGGCGATTAAGCGCCCCACGGCAACGTATGCTGGAAGTGGTGCGTGGACTAAGCGGCGTGTCTGATATTGCCTACGATACGGTGGTAGCACGTTCCGAATTTGAACATTCTGCGAGAAATGCGGCGATAGCCTGGCTGATGAAGTCATTTGGCAATTTCCATCATGATGTGACAACAGTACTGCAAAACTACTTTCACTACTGTGCACTAAAAATGAGCTGCGTTGAGCTGGCCAGAACGTTTGTCTTTCTGGCGAACCAGGGGAAGGCTATTCATATCGATGAGCCCGTGGTGACACCAATGCAGGCGCGACAAATTAACGCGCTGATGGCAACCAGCGGTATGTACCAGAACGCAGGCGAGTTTGCCTGGCGGGTGGGACTTCCGGCGAAATCTGGTGTTGGTGGCGGTATTGTGGCGATCGTTCCGCATGAAATGGCCATTGCAGTCTGGAGTCCGGAACTGGATGACGCAGGTAACTCTCTTGCCGGTATTGCAGTACTTGAACAATTGACGAAACAATTAGGGCGCTCGGTTTACTAATGCAGTCTCTTGAACCACTCTTCGCGCGTTTATCTCGTTCAAAATTTCGATCCCTCTTTCGTTTAGGCGTGAAAGAGCGTCAGTATTGTCTGGAGAAGGGCGCGCCGGTTATCGAACAACATGCGGCGGATTTTGTCGCTAAACGTCTTGCCCCGGCCTTACCAGCGAACGATGGCAAGCAAACTCCCATGCGCGGGCATCCGGTGTTTATTGCCCAGCATGCTACAGCAACATGTTGTCGCGGCTGTCTGGCTAAGTGGCACAACATTCCGCAGGGTGTTTCGTTAAGTGAGGAACAACAACGTTATATTGTGACGGTTATCTACCACTGGCTGGTTATTCAGATGAATCAGCCATGAGAATGATGGTAAAAGCCAAAAGATCATCTGATTGATATCTTTCTTTGTCGCCGCTGTCAGTGAACATGCTATCCTTTATGAGAATTTACTTATTGCGTTGAGATAATTGCCACTCGCAATTGTATGGACAGATAATTAATGCATGTACACTCCATATCCACTTTCCGTTTGTTCCAGGATGGTCATCTACTACGTAATAGCATTGCAATTTTTGCGCTAACGACGCTGTTCTATTTTATAGGTGCAGAGCTACGCCTGGTTCACGAACTTTCTCTTTTCTGGCCGCTGAATGGCGTGATGGCAGGGATATTTGCCCGCTACGTCTGGCTTAATCGTCTGCATTACTATGCCATCTGTTACGTGGCAATGCTGGTTTATGACGCCATGACCACCGAATGGGGGCTGGTTTCACTGGTTATCAATTTATCCAATATGATGTTTATCATAACTGTCGCCTTACTGGTTATGCGGGATAAGCGTCTGGGGAAAAATAAGTATGAGCCAGTAAGTGCACTACGGTTATTTAATTACTGCCTGATTGCCGCTTTATTATGTGCCATCGTCGGTGCGATTGGTTCGGTCAGTATTGATAGTCTGGATTTCTGGCCTTTGCTTGCTGACTGGTTTAGTGAACAATTCTCAACAGGTGTGTTAATTGTTCCTTGTATGCTGACGCTGGCAATTCCTGGGGTATTGCCGCGCTTTAAAGCAGAGCAGATGATGCCGTTTATTGCGCTCATTGTATCGGTCATTGCCTCTGTGGTGATTGGTGGGGCGGGGAGTCTGGCGTTCCCACTGCCTGCATTGATCTGGTGTGCGGTACGCTATACGCCGCAGGTAACGTGTTTGCTGACCTTTTTGACTGGAGCGGTGGAAATCGTGCTGGTGGCAAATTCGGTGATAGATATCGCCGTCGGTTCGCCGTTCTCTATCCCACAAATGTTCTCCGCTCGTCTGGGGATTGCTACCATGGCAATTTGCCCGATCATGGTTTCCTTTAGCGTGGCGGCAATTAATTCGCTGGTTAAACAAGTTTCTCAGCGTGCCGATTTTGATTTTCTCACCCAGGTTTACTCGCGCTCAGGTCTTTTTGAAGCGTTAAAAAATCCGTCACTACAACAGACACAACATCTGACGGTGATGCTGCTTGATATCGACTATTTCAAATGCATAAACGACAACTATGGCCATGAATGTGGTGATAAAGTTCTAAGTGTGTTTGCCCGGCATATACAGAAGATAGTTGGTGATAAGGGGCTGGTGGCGCGGATGGGCGGTGAAGAATTTGCTGTTGCAGTACCTTCAGTGAATCCTGTTGATGGTCTACTGATGGCGGAAAAAATCCGTAAAGGCGTAGAAATACAACCGTTTATCTGGCAACAAAAAACGCTTTATTTGACGGTTAGTATCGGTGTCGGAAGTGGGAGTGCAACATTTCATACGTTAATAGATGATTTCAACAAACTAATGGTAGAAGCCGATACTTGCCTTTATCGCTCGAAAAAAGATGGGCGAAATCGTACCAGCACTATGCATTATGGCGAAGAAGTTGTCTGACAGGTTTGTAATATTTTGTGGGGTGGCATCTGATTTATTCTACCAATTTTGTCATGCCACATTCTTACCGTGACGCATGATTAAAAGCTTTAACTTTTCGGAACCTTGACCAGCAGCACATTTTTCGCCAAAAACTGTGAATTGTTCACCGCGAGTTGATCAAAACAGGGGTTCAGCATTTCAAAGTTTGCTAACCTGTCGTACCAATTCAAACAGGTTGTATGACTAATCAAAAGGGAACCCATTGTGAAAACACTAAATCGTCGCGATTTTCCCGGTGCACAGTATCCAGAACGTATCATTCAGTTTGGTGAAGGTAACTTCCTGCGCGCCTTTGTTGACTGGCAAATTGATCTCCTGAATGAACACACCGATCTGAATTCTGGCGTGGTCATTGTTCGTCCGATTGAAACTTCATTCCCGCCGTCACTGAGCACTCAGGATGGTTTGTATACCACCATTATTCGTGGCCTGAATGAGAAGGGCGAAGCGGTAAGCGATGCGCGTCTGATTCGTTCTGTAAACCGTGAAATCAGCGTCTACAGTGAATACGATGAATTCCTGAAGCTGGCGCACAATCCGGAAATGCGCTTTGTTTTCTCTAACACCACCGAAGCAGGCATCAGCTACCATGCGGGCGACAAATTTGATGATGCGCCAGCGGTAAGCTATCCCGCAAAACTGACTCGCCTGTTGTTCGAACGTTTTAGCCAGTTCAACGGTGCGCTGGATAAAGGTTGGATCATCATCCCGTGTGAACTGATCGACTATAACGGCGATGCGCTGCGTGAACTGGTTCTGCGCTACGCACAAGAGTGGGCGCTACCAGAGGCGTTTATTCAATGGCTGGATCAGGCTAACAGCTTCTGTTCTACGCTGGTGGACCGTATCGTTACCGGTTATCCGCGTGATGAAGTGGCGAAGCTGGAAGAAGAACTCGGTTATCACGATGGTTTCCTCGATACCGCTGAACACTTTTACCTGTTTGTGATTCAGGGGCCGAAATCTTTAGCATCAGAACTACGTCTGGACAAATATCCGCTCAATGTATTGATTGTCGATGATATTAAGCCATACAAAGAGCGTAAGGTTGCAATCCTCAACGGTGCGCATACGGCGTTAGTGCCAGTGGCGTTCCAGGCAGGGCTGGATACTGTAGGCGAAGCGATGAATGATGCAGAAATCTGCGCATTCGTTGAAAAAGCTATCTATGAAGAGATTATTCCAGTACTGGATTTGCCGCGTGACGAACTGGAATCTTTCGCCAGTGCGGTAACCGGGCGTTTCCGTAACCCGTATATCAAACATCAGTTGCTTTCCATCGCGCTCAACGGTATGACCAAGTTCCGTACCCGAATTCTGCCGCAGTTGTTGGCAGGTCAGAAGGCGACCGGCAAACTTCCGGCGCGCCTCACTTTTGCCCTGGCGGCGTTGATTGCGTTCTATCGCGGTGAGCGTAACGGTGAAACGTATCCGGTACAGGATGATGCTCACTGGCTGGAGCGTTATCAGCAACTCTGGAGCCAGCATCGTGAGCGTATCATCGACACCCAGGAGCTGGTCGCTATTGTGCTGGCAGAAAAAGATCACTGGGAGCAGAACCTGACGCAAGTGCCTGGTCTGGTAGAGCAGGTTGCCAATGACCTGGATTCCATTCTGGAAAAAGGCATGCGCGAAGCTGTACGTCCGTTGTGCTAAATAGCTACGCAAAAAAGTAGAATCATTTAAAGAGAACTCAGTCCGGTTGCGCGATTTGATGAATCAGCAAACATCATAAATCACCAACCGGACCGAGCGATACGGAAGAGCTGTCGATCTGAAAACGAAGGGCTTCTTATGGGGGCAAACTTCCTGAAGTCATGTGGTTTTTTGCCAGATGGTGCTACGCTTATCCAACCTGTAAGGGCAAAACCAAAATTCAGACTGCTTCATTCTGTGAAAACAGATCTATTTTAATTAGAATTCCCGCTTGTCAGAGGGCTCATGATTTATCGGCCCTCAAAAAATTAACAAGGAATAAGTGGGAGTAATAAATGGATTTTAGTCGCCTGTTATGTGTTGTCTGCCTTCTTGGCTCGCCATGTTTTTCTTCTTTCGCCACTGCGCGTGAGCCTCTATCGCAACTCCCGAAAACTGCTTCTATCAACCCGCAATGGGAAGGGCGCTACACGTTGAGGCTGGAAGGGGAGACGCTTAATGATGGCAGCACAGTTTCACGCACCTGGGACATCAAAATCGATCCTGTATCGTCAACGGCGAATATCGATATCACAACATGGCATGCTCCATATTCGTGTCGGGGGGACTATGTCGTGCAGGATACGGGCGCAACGTTACTGTTTACCCATCGCGATGAGCATGAGGAATGTATTTATTCAGCCCCCCAGTTTGAGATGAAAAAACAAAGCGACGGCTTTTATGTTAAGGGCAAGATGTTTGATGGGGATGAGAATCAGTGGCAGCGACTGGTGAAGAGAAACCCACGTGTTGATGCCCTGATTCAAAAACTGGATAGATCATCCTGGAAGTATGAATCGGTGACTGCAGGGATTGTCAACGGGGAGTCCGGGCATCCCGAATCGTTTTATAAACAAACATTTGGTGATAAACCCATCTCAGTTATGGGCAATGAAGTAAGATTCAGTGATGACTGTCGTCTCTCTTTCAGCCCCTATTTTCAGAAACCGATTAATTATTACCATAGCGCTAAATCTGTTGAGTTCTATACCGCACTTTTTACCCCTGCGGGAATACAAATGCCGGAAGAACTGACACTGCTGGCAACGAAGTCATCGTCGGGCGAGTGCATTATAGACAAACCCGAGTTTATTTATTTGGGTAACAAACTGGCCTTTTTCTATGAAGATAAGATGGTTATCTATTCCCGTGTTGATGGGGCTACAGCCGCTAAATCTGTAATTGAGAAGTGTGAATCTGTGCCACAAAACAGTGATGAATATCACTCACAAACACGCTGTTTTTATCCCGCAATGTCCCTTGAAGAAACGTATAAGCGCTATAACAGTGAAAATCTGGTACCCACATTGAAGCCGGGTGAGGATTTTGTAATAGAAAAACTGGGGGACACGGACTCTGTTGAATATACCTGGGACGGCAGCCAGGTGTTAAAGATTAAGCAAAATTTTCCTGGCGGTATAACCGAGTTTTTGTTTGTCGCAGATAAGTCGGGTACCACCGTAACCAAAAACGACTACCCGGATTAGCGCTTATAGTTAGCAGGGCCATTGGTTGGCCGGATAAGGCGTTTACGCCGCATCCGGCATGAACAAAGTACACTTAGCCAATAACGGCGTAATCTCTGAACCCGTGTTCGATCGTTTTTTACCGAGACGCATTAGTTACAACATCCTATGTGCTTTTTTCATAACCAGGTGCCAAATGTCAAACCTGTAAACGTTGTAGCTTTGTAGGCTATTTGTGAATTGATGCTTGAGAACGTGATCGCAATCACGTTTAATAGGGCGACTTTTCCACGCCTGAAGATAACCATGATTGTTCGTCCACAACAACACTGGCTGCGCCGTATTTTTGTCTGGCACGGTTCAGTATTATCCAAGATATCCTCACGCTTACTACTCAATTTTCTCTTTTCTATCGCCGTTATTTTCATGCTGCCCTGGTACACGCATTTGGGCATCAAATTCACTCTCGCGCCGTTCAGCATTCTGGGTGTCGCCATCGCCATCTTTTTGGGCTTTCGTAATAACGCGGGGTATGCCCGTTATGTTGAAGCACGCAAACTTTGGGGGCAGTTGATGATTGCTTCACGGTCATTATTGCGTGAGGTAAAAACGACTTTGCCAGACTCAGCAAGCGTAAAGGAGTTTGCCCAACTTCAAATCGCCTTCGCCCATTGTTTACGGATGACGTTACGTAAACAGCCACAGGCAGAGGTGCTGGCGCATTATCTCAATGCCGAAGATCTTCAGCGTGTACTGGCTTCTAACTCTCCAGCTAACCGTATTTTGTTGATAATGGGGGAGTGGTTGGCGGTTCAGCGACGCAATGGACAGCTTTCGGACATTCTGTTTATTAGCCTCAACGAGCGGCTTAATGATATTTCAGCGGTTCTGGCAGGCTGCGAGCGTATTGCCTATACGCCAATTCCCTTTGCCTACACACTGATTTTGCATCGTACCGTTTATCTGTTTTGTATCATGCTGCCGTTCGCGCTGGTCGTGGACCTGCATTACATGACGCCTTTTATCTCTGTGCTGATTTCCTACACCTTTATTTCGCTGGATTGTCTCGCGGAAGAACTGGAAGATCCGTTCGGTACAGAAAATAACGATTTACCACTGGATGCCATCTGCAACGCCATTGAAATTGACCTGTTACAGATGAACGATGAAGCAGAAATTCCAGCGAAAATTCTTCCCGATCGCCATTACCAACTGACGTAACAATTACTCTATACGCCGGGCAACAATAAACAGTCGTGGAAATGCCAGCAGTATCTGCCCGTTCTCCTGGAGTGGATACTGCTCTTCCAGCATCTGATAGTAGCGAGTAAGAAAATGCTGCTGTTCGCTCTCGGTCAGATCCTGCAACCACGGGCGTAATCCGGTGGCGGTCACCCAGTCAATAATCGCCTGATGCGACGGCATCTGGTGATAATAAGTGGTTCTCCAGATATCAACCTCGCATCCGGCTTCGCTCAGTATATCGTAATAAGCATGAACACCTGCCAGCGGTTCACGCCCGCGATCCGGATAGTTTTGCTCCCAGGCGACTTCGCGCATTAACACATGGGTCGGCTCCAGCCAGTTATCTGGCATCTGTACCGCCAACACGCCATGCAGTTTAAGTAACGAAACCAAATGAGGGAACAGCTCGTAGTGGTCGGGCAGCCATTGCAGCGAAGCATTAGCGAATATCAGATCGAGCGCCTGTTCCGGTTGCCAGTTACGGATGTCTGCTTCCATAAATTGACATTCCGGAAGAGCACTGCGCGCTTCGGCAATCATCGCCGGGGACGAATCGATGCCAGTTATCTTCGCCGCAGGCCAACGATGATGCAAAAGGGCGGTGCTGTTACCAGGCCCGCAGCCCAGATCGGCAACATATTCGGCGTTCTCCAGCGGAACTCTGGCAAGCAACTCCACCGCCGGACGCGAGCGTTCAGCAGCGAAGTGCAGATATAAAGAGGGGTTCCAGTCAGACATTTTTATACTCTCGTCAGCGCGTTACCCCAAGTGTAGATAAATCTGATGAATTCGCCTCACGGCATCAATCCATTGAACACGCGTTTTTTACGCGGCCCGGTCATTAGCGGTTCAAGTTTCTCGACACAGGTTTTGTAGTGGGGCGTAGTTTTATGGAACGCCACTGCATCTTCATCTTTATAGGCTTCGTAGATATAAAAGCGCGAATTTACTTCCGGGTCCTGTAAGACATCGAAGCGCAAATTGCCTTCTTCCTGTACCGAGCCCAGATGATTCTGGCGAAAGACTTCGATGAACTCGTCAACCTTGTCTTCATGAACGTTAATTTCAACCAGTGTGACGTGCATAATTCTTCTCCTTAATCCGCAGTTACTGTTTTTCACTCAGATAGAGTTCATATGCCCGATCAGCCGTTTCGTTATGGTGAACCACCGCCTGTACGGCTTTCATCATTGCCACCGGATGGTCAGACTGGAAAATATTGCGTCCCATATCCACGCCAGATGCGCCCTGATCGATAGCCTGCCAGCACATTTCCAGCGCCTCACGCTCCGGTAATTTTTTGCCGCCAGCAATAACAATCGGCACCGGACATCCAGCAACAATCCGTTCAAAACCTTTATCGACATAATAGGTTTTAATAATCTGCGCCCCCATTTCAGCGGCGATTCGGGTCGCGAGAGAGAAATAACGCTGATCGCGCACCATATCTTTACCCACGCCAGTCACAGCCATGGTCGGCATTCCCACTTTCATTCCAGCATCGACCAGTTGAATAATATTTTTGATCGACTGATGTTCATATTCGCTGCCGATATAAACCTGCGCCGCCACTGCGCAACTGTTCAGCCGTACGGCGTCATCCATCGATAATGCCACCGCCTCATTGCTTAATTCCGCCAGAATAGAGTTTGCACCTGACGCCCGTAGCACCACCGGTTTATTGGTCGCCGGAGGTACTACGCTGCGCAAAATACCGCGTGTACACATCAATACATCGGCATGTTCAAACAGCGGGGCGATATTAATATCGATACGTTCAAGTCCGGTAGTCGGCCCCTGAAAATAACCATGATCAAAGGCCAGCATCACGGTTTTACCCGTTTTCGGATTAAATATCCGCGATAAGCGTGACTGCATTCCCCAGTCCAGCGCACCGCAACCTTTGAGGGTAAAAGGGATATTTTGTTGCGGTTGGTCGGTGCGAAAATCTTTACCATCTTTAATGTCATCTAAATCTGCCATAACTTACTCCGGTTAAGTAATGCACATCAGAAATCGTATTTGCCGATATTCTCTTTATTGAAAACCACGCGCTCCGGTAACAGTACAATGCCATTACCATCCGCTTCGTAGTCATAGCCCTGAACGCTATTTGGCGAGACTTCCACTTGACCTACGCCCTGAATATCCAGCTTGTCGCCAGTTTTCATTGCACCTTTTTTCAATAATACATCCGCGACATATACCGAAATTTTGCCTTGCTGCACCACATCCCACAGGCCAAATTCTTTCACCGTGCCGCGTTCTACATACGGGCGCATTACGTTTGGCGTGCTAAATCCCACAATTGCAACTTTGTCATTTTTCAGGTTTTCAGCGGCTTGCGCGGCGGCGGGCAGGGCGTTGGCATCGGGGGCAATGATGGCGTCGAGATCGCTATAGGCTTTTAATATCCCTTCGGCGGTTTGTAATGACTTGGTGGCATCGTTATAGCCAAACTGCGTAGTGACGATTTCCCAGCCTGGATGCTCTTTGGCGATTTTCGCTTTCGCTTCTTTCACCCACTGGTTTTGGTCAGTAACGGTGGGACTGGAGTAGAAAAACGCAATTTTGGCTTTGTCTTTATTCACCTGGCGCGCCGCCATATCAACCAACATGCCACCCAACTGCGCTGGCGTTCCCTGGTTAATGTAGTAAGAACGGCACTCCGGTTTGGTGTCCGAATCCCAGGTTAGTACTTTCACTCCACGCTGCATGGCACGTTTCAGTGCCGGGCATAAACCATCTGGCGAAACGGCAGAAACAATAATGGCGTTATACCCCTGGTTGACGAAGTTATTGATCAACTGCACCTGACCAGAAACACTGGGTTCTGTCGGCCCGTCGTAGGTCACATCAACACCCAGTTCTTTACCGGCTTGTTGGGCACCATTACCGCCACTGGTAAAAAATCCCACACCAACCAGTTTGGGAATAAAAGCAATACGCTCTGCGGCCTGCGCATTTATAGAGATTGCCGCAATGCCAAGGGCGCTAAGTAAGGCGATTTTCTTAAGGCGATGAAGTGTCATGAAGATATCCTTTATGGCTATGGATTATTGGCCCGGCGCGCCAGCCACTCTTTAATTTGCTGGCGATGCAGGCTAACGGAACGACCAACGACAACGACGATAAGCAGCGCACCGGAAAGGGCGCTGGACACCTGATTTGGCACTCCTGCCATTTGCAAACCTTGTTGCAAATATCCCACTAATAAAACCGCAATGGCGGTGCCGATAATCGAACCGGAACCACCATAAATATTGGCACCACCAAGCACCACGGCAGTGATGGCGGGCATCAGAAACGACGCACCGAGATCGGAACGCGCAGAACCAAAATACGAAACCAGCAGCACGGCGGCGACCGCAGACGCCAGACCCGTCATGGCATAGAGCGCGCATAAGGTACGGTTAACTGGAATTGCGCTATAAAGCGCCACGCGTGGGCTTTGTCCAATCAAAAACACATTACGTCCGGCATGGGTTTTATGCAGCCACAGCCAGAAAACGATGAGACATATCAGAAAGATAATCAGTGGAATGGGGATGCCCAGCACGGTGAGGTTAGCGAAATCAGTAAACGCCATCGGGAATCCGCCAATACCTTCGTACCCCGTCGCCCCCGCCATCCCGGAAAGCAGCAGGGCGCTTCCGGCAAACAGATACAGCGTGCCAAGCGTAATCACCAGCGGGTTGACTTTGGTATAGATGATTAATCCGGCGTTAATCAGCCCACACAATGCGCCAAGCAGTAACGTCAGGATAATCGCCAACGGAATCGGCACACCGCCTTGAAATAACACACCCAATGCGATGGCACACAGGCCGATGGTTGAACCAAACGAAATATCGATCCCGCCACTGACAATCACCATCGTGAGTGGCAGGGCGACAATGCCAATGCAGATAAAATCACTGGTACTGAACAGCAACACGTTGAGATCTAACATCCGCGGGTTAATTACGCCAAAAGCGACAATCTCAATGACTAATAGCGCAGCGAGTGCCAGCTCCCAACCATAACGGATATGCGTCATGTGGCCTCCCGTTTTTTACCTGACGACGCGGGTTTAACGACTGGCGGTGGCGTCATAAAACGGGCATATTTTTGCCGCCGTAGATTACGTTCCAGCGCGCAACGCAGGCGTCCATCAAACACCAGCACTGCCAGCAGAACCAGGCCAGCGATGAAATCATTCCACCATGCAGGAATTCGCAACAGCACCAGTACGCTATCGATCTGCGTCAGGAACCAGGCACCGAGTACTGCGCCGATGATCGCGCCGGAACCGCCGAGCAAACTAATGCCGCCAAGCACGCAGGCGGCAATAGCTTTCATCTCCAGCCCGGTGCCGGTCTGATTAGGGATAAAACCAATCTGCGAAGCAAACACAATTCCCGCCAGTGCCGCCATGCAGCCATTCAACGAAAACGCCACAACACGAATGGCTTCCGTACGAACGCCCAGTTGACGAGCCCCCTGCAAATTATCACCCGTGGCATAAAAACTGCGTCCAAACGCCGTCTTTGCCAACAGCCAGGCCATAAATGCCACCAGAATTAGTGTCAACCAACCAATAGCCGAAACGCCAAACAGCAGCGGGACGGAGAGCTGTTTCAGTTCGGCGGGTAACCCTTCAATCCATTTACCGCCGGTCCAGAGCAACATAATGCCCCTGTACAATCCTAATGTGCCGAGCGTGGCGACAATGGCCGGGATCTTTAGCCAAGCGACCAGTACACCGTTGAAAAATCCCGCAAGCAAGCCGAGCAGTAACGTCGCGACACAAGCAACAGGCAGTGAATACCCCGCGTTCAGTAACATCCCCAACAGCACCGCGCACATTCCGGTAATCGAACCCACTGAAACATCAATATTGCGCGTCAGCATCACCAGCGTCGCGCCCATTGCCAGCAGGATCAGAATTTGCGCGCTGCTATAAACCATAGTCAGCGTTTGCAAACTTAAATACTGACGGTCTAGAAAACCGGGTAATACAAACAGCAGCACAACCGCCAGCAGCGCCGTTATCTCTCGGTTATTCTGGATAAGTTTCAGCATGCAGCCTCCTTGCGCTGACTATCACCGAAGGCGACGCGCATAATGGTATCGACATTAATATCGCGCCCGGTCAGCGCAGAGTGGGCAATTTCACCCTGATGCATCACATACACGCGGTCAGCCATCAGTTCGATCTCTTCCAGATCGGAGGAAATAAGTAGCACCGCCACATTTTGTGCGGCGATACTGCGCAGCAGCTGGTAGATATCATTACGCGCCGAGACGTCGACGCCGCGCGTCGGTTCATCAACAATCAATACTTGCGGTGAGGCCTCCAGACATTTGGCAATCAGGATTTTTTGCTGATTGCCACCGGATAATGTCCGTGCAGCTTGTTCCGGTTGGTTAAATTTAATGTTCAGCGCCCGACGATATCGTTCCAGCGTGGCGTTATCTTTCGCGGTTTTTGCCCAGAATCCGCGTTGATTATGGGTGAGGGCGCAGACGTTCCACACCAGCGAAGCATCGAGATTCAGTCCTGAGGACTGGCGATCTTCTGGTAGATAAACCAGACCGTGATGCAAACGTTCTCCGGTGGATAATTTATTGACCTCTTTTTCATTCAGCATGATGCGCCCACCACGCAAAGGCCGCAGACCATATAACGTTTCCGCCAGTTCCGTACGCCCGGCACCTACTAGTTCAGCCAGGCCAAGAATTTCTCCGGCATTGAGCGTAAAACTGACATTCATAAAACCTTCGCCAGTCAGATTTTCGAGTACCAGTACCGATGTTCCGGCTGCATGTTGTGGGCGATTACCGGGTAACTCCAGCCATAACTTTTGACTGGCTGAGAGGGATTTTTCCCGCGTTGCTGGCGTGATGGCCTGAATGATGTCGTCGGTAGACAGCTCGTTAGTTTTGCCACTTAACGCGATAATTCCGTCGCGCATCACGCTAATACGATCGGCAATCTGGCGAATTTCCGGCAATTTATGTGAGATAAAAACAATACCCACGCCAGTGGCGAGCAGTTCCCGCAAGCGGCTAAACAAGCGTTCGGTTTCCGCAGGGGTAAGCGACGCTGTAGGTTCATCGAGAATAAGAATTTGCGAGTCGCGCATCAGACCGCGCAATATTTCCACCATTTGGCGGTCGGCAACATCCAGTGAGCCCGCCAGACTATGGAGATCAAACTGGCAGCCCAGTGCCGCCAGCAAGTTATTCATCTTTTGCATGGAGATCTGTTTTTTTGCCAGACCAAACAGAATGTTTTCTTTTATCGACAGACTGGGAAAGAGCAACGGTTCCTGGGGAACGAGATAAATCCCCAGTTGGTGAGCATGTACAGGCGTTAATCTGGCGTAGCTATTGCCACCAATCTCCAGCGTGCCGCTATCAGCGGGCGTAATACCGGCGATGATTTTCATTAGCGTCGATTTACCCGCGCCGTTACCGCCGAGCAGGGCGTGGACCTCACCTTGATGCAACGTAAAATCGATGCCTTTCAGGACATTAACGCCGGAATACTGTTTATAAACCGAGCGGGCGCAAAGTAGCGGTAACGCGCAGATATCACTCGTTTGCATATTTTCCCCCGTTCAGTTCTGCAGGTGAGTTTGAACAAATGTATTTTTGCTTTTAATTTGTTCATAACCTTAGGTGGCTATTGCGCATAATTCCGACGAATGGATCACAATTTATGCTAATTTGATTTTTATGGTTGCGTTTGTTAATAACTGTTTGACTAAACTGTGGTGGCTATCACAGATATAAGCGCGCAATAACTGAACAATTGCATTAAAGATTTAAATATGTTCAAAGTGAAGAATGAATTATGACAATCAATGATTCGGCAATTTCAGAACAGGGAATGTGTGAAGAAGAACAGGTCGCGCGGATAGCGTGGTTTTACTATCACGACGGGCTAACTCAGAGCGAGATCAGCGATCGCCTCGGGCTAACGCGTTTGAAAGTGTCGCGGTTGCTGGAGAAAGGGCATCAGTCCGGCATTATTCGCGTGCAGATTAATTCTCGCTTTGAAGGCTGTCTGGAATATGAAACGCAATTACGTCACCAGTTTTCATTACAGCATGTCCGGGTGATCCCTGGACTCGCAGATGCTGATGTCGGCGGGCGCTTAGGAATTGGCGCAGCCCATATGTTGATGGGATTGCTCCAGCCACAGCAAATGCTGGCGATTGGCTTTGGCGAGGCAACGATGAACACGCTGCAACGCTTAAGTGGTTTTATTTCGTCACAGCAAATTCGCCTGGTAACACTCTCCGGTGGCGTCGGCTCTTATATGACAGGCATCGGGCAACTTAACGCAGCGTGCAGCGTTAACATAATTCCGGCGCCATTACGGGCATCTTCGGCTGAAATTGCCCGAACGCTGAAAAATGAAAACTGCGTCAAAGATGTCCTGTTAGCCGCGCAAGCTGCGGATGTGGCAATTGTCGGTATTGGCGCCGTGAATCAAAAAGAGGATGCGACTATTATTCGCTCCGGTTATATCAGCCAGGGTGAACAGTTAATGATTGGCCGAAAAGGGGCCATTGGCGATATTTTAGGTTACTTTTTTGACGCAAAAGGTGACGTTGTCACGGATGTCAGAATACATAACGAACTGATTGGCTTACCTTTAACCGCGATGACAACCATTCCAATTAGAGTAGGTGTGGCAGGGGGAGAAAACAAAGCCGAAGCGATCGCCGCTGCGATGAAGGGCGGTTACGTCAACGCACTGGTTACCGACCAGGATACTGCTGCTGCAATTTTGCGTGGTTAATTTTGCATGACCTTATTACCGGGAACGATGGAGAACGTATAGAGGAACAGACAGAACGCTTAAGCCGAGGACAATCTAATGGCTCGACTCTTTACCCCTTCAGAATCAAAGCATTACCTGATGGCGCTAGACGCAGGCACCGGAAGTATCCGGGCTGTTATTTTCGACCTGGAAGGCAATCAAATCGCAGTAGGACAGGCGGAGTGGCGGCATCTGGCAGTACCTGATGTTCCCGGTTCAATGGAATTTGATCTGAATAAGAACTGGCAACTGGCGTGTGAATGTATGCGCCAGGCGTTACATAATTCTGGTATCGCGCCGGAATACATTGCTGCCGTTTCGGCATGTTCGATGCGCGAAGGTATTGTTTTATATAACAATGAAGGAACACCGATCTGGGCCTGCGCCAATGTGGATGCCAGAGCGGCGCGGGAAGTCAGCGAACTTAAAGAACTGCATAACAATACCTTTGAAAACGAAGTGTATCGCGCGACTGGACAAACGCTGGCATTAAGCGCTATTCCCAGATTACTTTGGCTGGCGCATCATCGTTCCGATATCTACCGACAGGCGTCGACCATTACCATGATCAGCGACTGGCTGGCCTATATGTTAAGTGGGGAACTGGCGGTAGATCCGTCTAACGCTGGCACCACGGGACTTCTCGATCTAACCACCCGTGACTGGAAACCTGCATTGCTGGATATGGCCGGACTGCGGGCCGATATTCTTTCTCCTGTCAAAGAAACCGGCACATTACTTGGCGTTGTGAGCACGGACGCTGCGGACCTTTGCGGTCTGAAGGCTGGCACTCCGGTGGTTGTGGGAGGAGGGGACGTGCAACTCGGTTGCCTGGGATTAGGCGTTGTGCGTCCGGCACAAACTGCTGTTCTTGGCGGAACGTTCTGGCAGCAAGTAGTGAACTTAGCCGCACCAGCGACCGATCCGGAAATGAACGTGCGCGTCAATCCTCACGTTATTCCTGGCATGGTACAAGCTGAATCTATTAGCTTTTTTACCGGACTCACCATGCGCTGGTTCCGCGATGCCTTTTGTGCCGAAGAAAAATTGATTGCCGAACGTTTAGGTATCGATACTTACACACTGCTTGAAGAGATGGCCAGCCGGGTACCGCCAGGATCGTGGGGCGTGATGCCGATATTCTCCGACAGAATGCGCTTTAAAACCTGGTATCACGCTGCGCCTTCCTTTATTAACTTGTCCATTGATCCGGATAAATGTAACAAAGCGACGTTGTTCCGTGCACTGGAAGAAAATGCGGCGATTGTGTCGGCATGTAATTTGCAGCAAATTGCTGATTTTTCAAATATTCATCCCACATCGTTGGTTTTTGCTGGCGGAGGTTCAAAAGGGAAATTATGGAGTCAAATTCTCGCTGATGTCACAGGATTACCCGTCAATATTCCGGTGGTCAAAGAAGCCACCGCATTAGGGTGTGCCATTGCAGCTGGCGTCGGTGCCGGGATTTTTTCATCCATGGCAGAAACCGGAGAACGCCTGGTGCGCTGGGAACGAACGCACACACCAGACCCGGAAAAGCATGAGCTTTATCAGGATTCACGCATTAAGTGGCAGGCTGTTTATCAGGATCAGCTAGGGCTTGTTGATCACGGACTGACGACATCGTTATGGAAAGCACCGGGATTGTAGTGACATGATGAAAGCCACATCCTTATGGTGTGGCTGCCAGGCTTCAGAGTTTGAAGACTCAGACGAGCAATGGCGACTGCAAAGATCGCTGTGGTGAAACTGTAGCGCAGACATGTCTATTTGGTCAGGATTGGTCAGAGACGGACATTAGGATATTGCAGCTACAACATTGGTGCGCATAATGTATATTATGTTAAATTGCGAATTGGATCTTACACTCACGTCTCGCCTCGTAGAGTCAGCAAATTACTACCCTACTGTCAGAATCTTGATTCCCCAGGATGCTGGAGCTCTTTTTCGATTTTTTAATTAGCTACAGCTGATGGACATCCCCCAGCCTGTACGGCTGGGGAGCCCATGGAGGGTAACTAGATATTCTTATGGAAGAAAACGTCTAACTTTTGCGTCGCCTGGTCAACGTATTCAGGCACCCAATATGTCTCAATGTGGGTAGCACCATCGATCAGGAAAAGTTCTTTGTCCTTCGTACCGGTAGCTTTAGCGAATGCATCTTTAGTCATATAGAGCGTATCCGCTTTTGAACCGGCAATCATTAGCAGAGGTTTATTGATCAGGTTGATATGGTCCGTCACGTCAAAGTTCATCAAGTCTAACAGACTGCTCGTGGTGTATTTAAACGTTGAGTTTGGATGTGCGTGGGTTTTCCAGTAGTACTCGTAGCCCTGGCGATATAACGCAAAAGGTAATTTAGCGATCTGTTCATCAGTCAGGTTGGCATCACCGGAGTAAAGCACTTCGCCACCGGCTACTTCCTGAGCTCGTGCATCTGAAGCCTGCTGAAGCCGTTGCTGAATAGTATCCAGCTGTGAATCCTGCATACCATTGCGCCGTACAAGTCCTGAATTAAACATGCTAATGGTTGCAATCGATTTGAATCGTTTGTCCGTCTCGGCGGCAGCAAGTGAATACCCTCCTCCCCCGCAAATCCCCAACAAACCAATACGGGTGCTATCAACACCGGGATACTGGCTGATGAAATCAGCCATACCGTGGATATCTTCAATACGATTCGCAGGTTTGTCTACGTTACGTGGCAGCCCTCCGCTGGCCCCTTGATAAGCAGCATCGGCGGCGATGGTAATATATCCGTGTTCAGCCAGGCGTTGGGCATATAATCCGGCGACCTGCTCTTTTACGCCACCATTAGGGTGAGCCACCACTATTGCCGGATATTTTTTCGCAGGGTCATAGTTAGCAGGTGTATACACATTCGCTGCAATCTGAATGCCATGCAGATCATATTTCACAGGATGGATATTGACCTTGCCTGAGACATTTTCGGTGATAGCCCCGTCATAGACGAGAGTAAACGGGTTCTTTTTGTAATCTGCTGCATTTGCTGAAGTGATACCGACGACTGCCGTCATCAGCATTGCACTTAAAAGTGTCAATTTCATGGTTTCTCCCGATAAAAATGCGTGTTCATAAGGCAACCGAGATGGAACGTTCAGACACAGAGTAGAGAGAAAAAGCTGTCAGCATCATGACCGCTAAATAACATTTTTGTCAGGAAACCCCAGCTCATCGTGTTTTCCGTTGACGACGGTTGGAATACGCTTTCCCGGGTCTGATTTATGAATCAGACTGATTAACCCTATCGGTCAGGCTCTCTCAAATGAACATAAATATGTTGCTATACTCATTCTGACTTAAGCGGCTGTGATATACCCCGTATAAAATAAGTCACTTATAACAGTTCGACAAATAAAATTCGCAGCTTCTGAGTTGATAACTATTATATATACCATGGCAAGGATATTAATATGGCGACACTTGAGCAAGTTATTATTTTCTTTCTTCTTATTGGCATTGGCGTTATAGCACGTAAAGTGGGAGTTATTACACAGGGAAATACGCCCCAACTCACATCTCTTGTTTTTAACTTTGCGATGCCAGCCATTATACTTTCCGGGGTTACGACTGACCAGCCACATATTTCCAGAAAGGGACTTTCCATCGTACTTGCATCCGCATTCACTACACTTATTTTACTGATTATTTGCAGTCGTATGCTGGCAAGAATTTTACGCTATGAAAGAGAATACCATGGTGTGATTACTGTTATGACAACATTTACTAATGTTTCCATGATGGGAATCCCAATGATTTATTCTTTATATGGCGCCGAAGCCATGATTTATATCACTGTATTTTTACTCCCATATAACTTGTTGTTCTTTTCATATGGTTATTACTGCATGAAAGACCAGAGTGGTAATGCTGAAACTCTTAGCTTTAAAAATATGTTAAACGTTATCAATCCGGGGATTGTTGCCTGTATTCTTGCTTTGCTTTTATATATTTCAAATGTGCATATTCCTTACATCATTGCACAACCAATAAAAATGCTGGGCGCAATAACTGGCCCGGTTTCAATGCTACTGATAGGCTCATTCCTGTTAGACATCGAATGGAAATCTGCCTTTAAGGATGTGAAAGTATGGATATTCACTTTTTTTAAAATGGTCATCATTCCGCTTGTTATTATATCAATAATGAAGTTATTCATTAACGATGGGCTACTGTTGGGTGTCCTGCTTGCTGCGGTAGCAACGCCAGCTGGTGCAGGAACTCCCTTATTAGCTCAGATGTTAAATAAAAAAGTTTATCCGTTAGCTCTTAAAGGTGCGACATTAACCACACTGGTGTCACTTATTACGATGCCTCTCGTGGCAATGATGACAGGTATCGGATAAACCAGGAACGCTATTTTAAACCATAATAAAACATCAGAGATAATATATGAACCATAACACTCTATTCAAAAAAACGGTCGGTAATATCTTGTTGTCCGGACTAATTAAAAATTCGCAATTCCCTGACAATCCTGCAAGTATTGAAGCATTCCAGCGTTCCTGGAATCCCTATTCAGGGGAACTTGATAATGACCTGAATGCGAAAACACTTGCACAGTTATTTGAAAAAATTGGTCAGGGTATTTTAATCACTCACTCGATGGGCGGTACTATTGGCTGGAGAACGCCCTTTTATACCGACAATGTAAAAGCCATTGTTGCTTATGAGCCAGGCGGAACACCATTTATCTTCCCGGAAAATGAGATGCCTGTACCGGTGAAAACCACATTTGCACCATTGAGTGCTTCCGCGATGGGTGTTCCCATGAACGAATTTCTCAAACTCACGCGAATCCCAATCGTTATCTATTATGGCGATTTTATTGCTGAAAAACCGGATACTGCCGTTGGCCCGGATAAATGGAGAAGTGAATATGAAATGGCAAAGCAATTTGTTATGACAGTCAATCGTCACGGTGGAGATGCCACCCTTGTCCATCTTCCTGATATTGGTATCAAAGGCAATTCTCATTTCCTGATGGCGGAAAAAAATAATCAGGAGATTGCCGGGATACTGGCATCGTGGTTACACGATAAAGGACTCGATAAATAAATCAGCACCCTAAAACCATTGATGGAGAGGGATAAATATTATGCGCCTTTTACTTATAGAAGATGAAGAGAAAACCTCGACGTATATCAGTCGTGCATTGAAAGAATCAGGGTTCATCGTTGATATTTCAGCCGATGGTGCTGAAGGGCTTCATTACGCACTGGAATTAGACTACGACGCGATAATTCTTGATGTGATGCTACCGGGCATGGATGGTTATCAGGTACTGGAAGGCGTCCGGGCCAGAAAACAGACCCCCGTGCTGATGTTGTCAGCACGGGGGTCTGTCGACGAACGTGTCAAAGGGCTTCGTATGGGCGCGGATGATTATCTCCCTAAACCCTTTTCTCTCATTGAATTGGTGGCGCGTATTCAGGCGTTGGTGCGTCGCCGCCCTACTGATGGCGCAGACATCACCCAACTGCACATTCAGGATCTGCATCTCGACTTACTGGCGCGCAGGGTATTTCGCCGTGGAACGAGATTGGAACTAACTGCGAAAGAGTTTTCCCTGTTGAGCCTTCTGGCCCGGCATCAGGGAGAGATTCTGTCAAAGATGATGATTGCTGAACAAGTCTGGGACATGAATTTTGATAGTGATGCCAATGTGGTTGAAGTCGCTATAAAACGTCTACGCGCCAAAGTTGATGCCCCATTCGATGTTAAGTTGCTTCATACCGTTCGCGGCATGGGGTACGTCCTCGAAGTCCGGCCTGAGTGAATAAAGGGGATAAGCATGCTCAAGCGTTCCATCTCTGTCCACCTGGCGCTGATGTTTGCTTTATCCGCGCTGCTGATTGTTTCCGTTATTGGTATCCTGCTCAGAAGCTCTTTGCATGATTCCTTGCAAAAACAGATGCACAACGAACTGTTGTTCAGGGAATCATTGATGAGTCCGTGGATCACCGCGCGAACCTCGGCCGATGGTTGGTCCACGCTTGCCAATAAATTCACCGTATTAACCAATTCCGAAGGTGAGCGTGTTCGCTACTGGATTGTCAGCGATAACCCGCGTTTTAGCGTGGGAGGAATGCCGCCGGTGGGAGTTCAGTGGTCTTCTTTACGGGAGGGATTTAATAAAGTGCCCGGCACATCAGAGGGCGCATGTTCACTGTTTTTGTTAGTGAAAACGATCCCGGCAAACGGTGAAAGACCTGAGTTACGTTATGTGGTCGCCATTGATTTCACGCCGTACATGGGAACGCTCAATGCCTTTACGCGGACACTGCTGATCATTGCGGCTCTGGGCGTAGCGATTGTCGCCCTGCTGGGCTACGTTGTTTCAAAGATTGGCCTGCGTCCGGTTGGTATGCTCAGTAAGCAGGCGCAACATCTCGTCCCTGGGGACCATAGTCAGCGACTGGACGACAGAGCCTTGCCCGAGGAGTTGCAGCAACTGGCATCATCATTTAATGGCGTGCTGGAGCGCCAGGAAATCGCCTGGCGGCAACTCGAAAGTTTTAATGCCGATGTTGCTCATGAACTCCGCACGCCGCTGACTAACCTGATTGGCCAGACGCAACTGGGGCTGTCACGACGGCGCTCTCATGAGGAACTGGAAGAATTATTGGGCTCGAATCTGGAAGAGCTTGAACGTATGACATCCATCGTCAATGACATGCTGTTTCTGTCTCATGCCCACGCGGGAGAACAGGCTTCTCAGCTTAAACAAGTCTCCTTGCGAGAAGAAACCCTCAAGACAGCAGAATATGTCGAGCCTTCTTTTACAGAAAAACAGCTTTCGCTGGATGTTGAAGGCGATGTCATTGCGCTTATCGATCGGCGGCTGTTCCATCGCTCACTGGCCAATTTACTGGAAAATAGTGCAAGACATTCCCCCTCCAATAGCGCGATTACCGTCCGGTTAAGCGAAAGGGATAATCAGGCCTGTGTTGAAGTTTCCAATCCGGGCGATCCGATAGCACCTGAGCACTTACACCGACTTTTTGAACGGTTTTATCGCATCGACACCTCCCGAGCAAGAAGTGATGCCCATCATGGGTTGGGTCTGTCGATTGTGCGCGCCGTCGCTATTATGCACCGGGGAGATGTCTTTGCCCGTAGTGAAGGTGGCATCAATACATTTGGCCTCACGTTTGCGATACAAGCGAATAAAACGGCGGGCAATTCGCCTTCAGGCACTGAGTCTGGAGCAACGTTAACTGACAAAATTGTCAGCGAGGCGTCAGCCTGACGACATGTCACGCTGATTAGAATCATGGCATCCCCTCCCATCACCGTAGATAAGGACGCTTTGTATGATCAGACAGTTACGTTATCTCGGGCTACTACTGCCTCTCTTCACAACTTCATCCTGGGCTGCGGAGCAAAATTCCGCTGTCCATATCGCTCCTGCCGGAAGCCAGACGGCGGTGTATGGCTCGGCGGAGAACTTTACCGGTCGTGTCCGGGTTGATCCGCTGTTCAGCGCTGACAACGACATCCATGCAAGGAAGTTTTTCTGCCGGGGGTACCATCATCACCGCACCGGGAACATTTGACGCGAAAAAGCCGTTGGACTCAGCAGGTCAAACTTATCATGGCGATCATGCGTCGGTGTTCTATCAAATACCGGAAAATCCGCATAAATATTCCATAGTTATGCTGCATGGCGCAGGCCAGTCTTCCCGCACCTGGGAAAGTACGCCGGATGGTCGTGAAGGATTCCAGAACATATTCCTGCGCCGCGGATTCTCCACGTATATTGTCGATCAGCCGCGTCGGGGTGATGCCGGACGTACCACTGTAGAAGGTACGGTTACACCAAAACCAGATGAGCAGATGTGGTTTAACCAGTTCCGTGTTGGCGTCTGGCCAGAGTATTTTAAAGGCGTCCAGTTTCCCCACGACAAAGAGGCACTAAATCAGTATTTCCGCCAGATGACTCCAAATACAGGGCCGTTTGATGTCAATGTCATTTCTGATGCGATGTCTGCCGTAGTGGATAAATCAGGCCCGGCAATTCTCTTTACTCACTCTCAGGGTGGTGGACCAGGCTGGTATACCGCGATGAAAAACAACAAGGTCAAAGCCATTGTCGCCTTCGAGCCTGGTAGCGGTTTTGTGTTCCCGGAAAAAGAACTCCCTGCCCCTATGCCAAGTGCGTTCGACACGCTGAAGGGGGAATCCGTGCCAATGGAACAGTTTATGGCGCTGACTAAAATCCCGATTTTGATTATTTACGGCGATAACATACCGGATAAGCCTGTAGCCATGCCCGCCCAGGACAGCTGGCGAGTACGCCTGGCAATGGCGCGTAAGTGGCGTGACGTGGTTAACATGCATGGCGGGGATGTGACGGTGACGCATCTGCCTGAGGCTGGAATCAGAGGTAATACCCACTTTCCGTTCTCCGACCTGAATAATGTGCAGATCGCTGATTTGGTGAGTCGGTTTTTGAAAGAGAAGAATCTGCAATAGCTATTTTAGAAGATCACCTTAACCGTTTAATAGTTTATCACGGATTTCATTGCGCGTACCCGTTATAGCATTAAAAAAAAGCGCCCATTCGCTGTTGGTGATGTATTTACGCATATTTCCTCCTGTCAGAGTTATACCTAAATTTTACACTATTAATTAAAAGGAAGACTTATCAGTTTCGGAAGTTGGCGTGTAAATGTTCCCCGAACGCCGTATTGACGTTATCTTCCCGGGCCTCCAAAGATATTTACATTCAGGGCAACAACTCCTTCACGCAGTTACCTATAACGGAGTATTACTACCAAAATAATAACTTACCCCATCAACATCGTTGGCAGGGGTTATGGTAATTATCTATTTTTCCGATAATCTTTAAAGACGTTTTAAAAATTAACCGCTAACTAATAATGATATTTTACTGGCTAATTTTTACGTGCTGATCACGGCAGGCAAAATAACACATTAAAATAACACCAAAAACCTCGATATTATCAGTAACGCATGTTGCATCTCTTTGTTTTGTATAATAAAAACATGATTAAATAATTACAAGAAACAAAATAAAATTAGGATTTTGTTATTTAAAACTCAGACCTTAGAGCTTGCTTAGTTTATCGATAAATCCTACTTTTTTATTGCGATCCAATCATTTTAAGGAGTTTGAAATGGATAAGAAGCAAGTAACGGATTTAAGGTCGGAACTACTTGATTCACGTTTTGGTGCAAAATCTATTTCCACCATCGCTGAGTCTAAACATTTTCCGCTGCATGAAATGCGCGATGATGTCGCATTTCAAATTATCAATGATGAATTATTTCTCGACGGTAACGCTCGTCAGAACCTGGCAACTTTTTGCCAGACCTGGGACGACGAAAATGTCCATAAATTGATGGACCTGTCGATCAATAAAAACTGGATCGACAAAGAAGAATATCCGCAATCCGCAGCCATCGACCTGCGCTGTGTAAACATGGTTGCTGACCTGTGGCATGCGCCTGCGCCGAAAAATGGCCAGGCCGTTGGCACCAACACCATTGGTTCTTCCGAGGCCTGTATGCTCGGCGGGATGGCGATGAAATGGCGTTGGCGCAAGCGTATGGAAGCCGCAGGTAAGCCGACCGATAAACCAAACCTGGTCTGCGGTCCGGTGCAAATCTGCTGGCATAAATTTGCCCGCTACTGGGATGTTGAGCTGCGTGAGATCCCTATGCGCCCCGGCCAGCTATTTATGGATCCGAAACGCATGATTGAGGCCTGCGAC